>JBMZTS010000025.1:0-14265 GCA_049623905.1 Flavobacteriaceae bacterium | reverse complement strand
GCCTAGTGGGAGTTAAATCCCGTGGAAGTTCGAGTCTTCTCGTGCGCACTTTTTTTATCTCATTTATTTTTTGTACTTTCGTTTAAGCTTTCTTGATGAAAATTAGACATATGAAAAGGATAAAGAGCAGCTTTAGTATTAAAAATCTGGAAAATATTTCAGGAATTAAAGCACACACCATTAGAATATGGGAGAAAAGATACAGTCTCCTCTATCCGGAAAGGACCGACACTAACATTCGGAGATACTCACTCGACAGCCTTCGAAAACTCCTCAACATTACCCTGCTCTACAATCACGGTTACAAAATTTCCAAAATTGCCAACCTCCCAGAAGCTGATATTCCTATCCTAGTTCGAGACATTGCTTTAAAATCTAATTCTGAACAGGTATCGATCAATGCTTTTAAACTCTCGATGGTCAATTTTGACACGGTTATGTTTGATGCCACTTATGATGAATTGCTTTCAAAAAACGAATTCAGCTTTATTTACCTCAATATCTTTATTCCCTTGATGAAGGAATTGGGAATTTTATGGCAAACAGGCGCTATTTCTCCTTCGCACGAACATTTTATCACCAACCTTGTTAAGCAAAAAATTCACATACAAACCGAAATAATTCAGCGCAGTCATACCCCCAAAATCAATTCGCCTAAGTTTGTCCTATTTCTACCCGACAATGAAATACACGAACTCAGCATTTTATTTATAAACTATTTTATTTTATCCAAAGGGCATAAAACTGTCTTCCTTGGGCAATCAATTCCGACCGATAGCTTAAAAACACTGATGAGTTACAGCACCAATTTACATTTTGTAACCTATGTTACGGTTGAACCCAATAGGGAAGAGATTAATAATTACCTGCTTCAGTTTTACGATGAAATCATCAAGAAGTTTGATAATGAACTTTCCATCTTTGGGCCTCAAGTGGCTCATATCAAAGAAGAAAACACTCTAGAAGGGATAAACGTCTATCACAAAATTGAAGCTTTTATAGAAGAGCAACTCGACGTCAAAATTTTTGTTTAACTTTTCGTATATTTATTACAACTAACTTCATTTAGCGGTAAGCTGGGTGGTTAATACTATAAATTTTATGAAAAATTTGTTTGACGAGGTTTCTTATAAATGCAGTAAAACAGTTACTGAATCGTACAGTACCTCTTTCTCTTTAGCCACAAAAATGCTTGATGCTTCCATCAGAAATGATATTTATAACATCTATGGTTTTGTCCGATTTGCAGACGAAATAGTCGATAGTTTTCACGCCTATGCCAAACAAGATCTTTTCACTCGGTTTGAAAAAGATCTTTATCGGGCCTTGGAAGAAAAAATCAGCTTAAACCCAATTTTGAATGCCTTTCAACACACCTATCATCAATACAATATTGACATCGCTTTAGTCAAGGCATTTATGAAAAGTATGCGTTGGGACCTTCACAAAAAGACATACCTTACCAAAGAAGATTACAAAGCCTACATCTATGGTTCTGCCGATGTGGTTGGACTAATGTGCTTAAAGGTGTTTGTCTTTGGTGATCAAAAGGAATATGAACGACTGAAAGAGCCTGCTATGGCACTGGGTTCAGCTTTTCAAAAAGTCAACTTTCTACGGGATTTAAAAGCCGACTATGAAGGCTTGAGTCGATCTTACTTTCCCGATGTCAACCTCCAAGAGTTTTCCGAATCAGATAAGATGGTGATCATCAAGGAAATTGAAGATGATTTCAAACAGGCCCTAACGGGGATTTTTCAACTGCCTAATTCTGCCCGTTTTGGGGTCTATACGGCCTACAAATACTATTCTAAACTTCTAAAAAAATTAAAAAAGACCCCTTCTGAGAATATAACTTCTGCGCGAATCAGAGTACCCAATTATGAAAAAATGAGTGTGTTAGCTCGATCTTACGTTAAATACCGTTTTAATCTACTTTAAAAATATATGGCTTACGTTTATTGGATCCTTGTTTATCTGTTGAGTTTTGCTGTAATGGAATTTATGGCATGGTTTTCACATAAATACATTATGCACGGTATTTTGTGGGTTTGGCATAAAGATCATCATAAAAAAGAGCACGATTCTTGGTTTGAACGCAACGATCTTTTCTTTCTCTTTTATGCAGGTGTCAGTATTGTTTTGATGATCCTATGGGGAGAATATGGCTTTTGGGCAGGTTTTCCCATGGCCGCAGGGATTTTTACCTACGGATTAACCTATTTTTTGGTTCACGATATCTTTATTCACCAGCGCTTTAAAATCTTTCGCAAGTCAAATAACATCTATGCTAAAGGATTGAGGCGAGCGCACAAAATTCATCACAAGAATATTCATAAGGAAGGTGGAGAATGTTTTGGAATGCTTTGGGTTCCACGAAAATATTTTAAGTCTTAATTTTTGGATTTAGTCCAATTATAATTGTAGTCACAATTGCGGAAGGAGCGGTTGACACTAACGAAGGTGTTGTCGATTTTATCTTCCATCCATTTTTTTACCGTTTTCAATTGCTTGTCTTTCAAAGCCAATTCCTTGATTTTTGAATAATCTTTCGAATAATCTGCAACATGCTCTTCGAAGCGGTTGACCACTTTTAAAATTTTGTATTTCTTTTTTCCGCCACGATCCATGGTCAACAACGGAAGGGACACCTCTCCTTTGGAGATATTTTTAACCTGATTGTAAAGCTCCGGATCCATTTTAGTCAATTCAAAACGGGTATCGCCAGTGACCGGATTAATGATCTTACCCCCATTGTTTCGGGTTTCTTTTTCGTATGAAAAATTGAGCGCAGCAGCTTCAAAAGTAATTTCATTATCAACAATGCGCTTGCGCAGTGAATCCAATAGCGTCTTACTCTCTTGAAGCGTTTGGTTATCAACTTCAGGCATTAATAAAATATGTCTGATGTTTACTTCTTGCCCACGAATGTCATCAACAGTTAAGATGTGCCAACCAAAATCGGTTTTAAATGGTGGGGATATTTCTCCCTCTTCTAAGCTAAAGGCCATGTCTCTAAATTCTTTAGCCATGCGCGGACGCTTTCTGTGCAGTGTATATTTACCTCCATTGGCACGTGATCCAGGATCTTGTGAGTATAAAATCGCTTTGGAGGCAAAACTCAAGCCCTTTTCTTCAACATCATTTTTAAAGGTTCTGAGCTGTTCGATTACCCGTTGTTGTTCCTCTTCTTTTACTCGTGGCTCAATGACGATTTGTGCAATCTCAATCTCAGTACCAAAAATAGGCAAGTCATAATCAGGGATCGATTCATAAAACTCTCTAACCTCCTCTGGCGTAATTTCAACTTGCTCGATAATATCGGCCTGCATCAATTGCCCTAATTTTTGTGTTTTATTTAGCTGATAAAGGTCATCACGAAAGGATAATTCATCTGATTTATTGTAAAACTCTAGGACCTTCTCAATACTGCCCAATTGTTCTGTGAAATACTCAATACTCTGATCGACATAGGAGTAAATTTCAGCATCGGACACCTCTAAACTGTCTTGAATGGCATGGTGGGCATAAAGCTTGTCTTCCATCAGTTTTCCCAATAACTCACAGCGGGTAACGTTTTTAGTTGGAATACCTTGTGATTCCATTTCCGCAATTGTTTTGTCAATATCAGAGTCTAAGATAACATAGTCGCCAACAACCGAAACCACACCATCCAATTTTATTTTAGTGCTTTGATTTGATTGACTGGCCTGGGCAAGTACTAAAGAGGTAAAAAAGAGGGTAAAATAACTAAGGATAGATTTCAAACGTATTGGTCTGTATGGCATCTTGTAAAATTTCTTGGTCAAATTGTTTAATATATTCTAATTTGGTTCTGTTAAAGACTATTTTTTTTATGGTCTTCTCCACCATTGGGAAAGGCACAACATCGTTGCGAAGTCTGAAATCTGTGACCATGAGCAAATATACTTCTAATGAATCTTTGAAGGTAAAAAATTGTGATTTTTTTAAATATTTTTTGAAGTCTTTTGCTGGAATTACAGGAAACAACTTTAAAAAATCACGCTTGTTAAACCATATAGAATCTTCCAACATATGCGCCTTAAATTGATAATCGAGAGAATCTAAGAAAGCACGACTTTCTTCGCTTTCAGATATAAAGTTTTCTTCGATCATTTCTAAGTCTTGAATATCTTGAGAAACCACAAGGTAACGAATCTGAATAATGTCCTCTTTGAGTTTAAAATTATCTTTAGTTTTCTCATAATAAGCCACAACTTTTTCCCTCGATACATCGGTGGGAATTCGTGATTCAACCACTTTCTCCTTGTAAGAACGCGCCCAAAGTTCTAAACGATAGTCTTCGATCAATTGATCTAAAGCATCTTGTTCGGTGGGATCTAAATTTAAAATTGCCTGGTCATAGAGCAGGTGGCGTTTTGCCCATGTGTTAATTATGTTCTGTACAATTAAAGTACTGTCAGATGAGGACATGTTTGGAAGAATCTGCTTTTCAAGATCTGAGGAATACAGGTAGCGACTTCCTACACGGGCAATGATTTGGTCTTGTTCACCCTTTGGCCAACTGAGGCAAGAAAATTGCATGAAGGATAAAAGACAAACAAAGAGGAAACGAATAAACATAAATTTTCAGGATTGGGTTAAAGATGGTGAAATGAATTGTTAATTTTTAACGTAAAAAAGTAAAAATATTGTGTGTTATTAACAAAAATAATAGCGTTACTTTTAATAAAATTAATAATTCACTGTTTTTCAGTAGATTAAATGTTTATAATTATTTTTGTTATTAACAATTAAAATCCTAAATTGCTATCATATATTTGAAGATGAAACAACCATTGCTTCTGATAGTATTGCTTTTTTGCTTTAGCGTTCCAAGCCACACCTTCGGAAACGCTTCTTCTCCCTCCCCTATTGTCTCATCCATCTCAGCAGAATACAATAAGATCGTCAACGTTATTTATAAAGATGGTGTTTTCATCATTAAAGGGCTAACAGGCACTGGTAACGTTAAAATTTACAGCATCATTGGTAATGAAGTTGCCGCCTTTTACAATGTTGATCTTTACGACTTTAAACGTCATATCTCATTGGAATTAAGAACGCTGTACATTGTCCGCATCGAAACTTCTGGGGAAACCAAATTATTTAAAATTGTCGCCCGTTAAGCTCATTTAACGGCTATAATTGGGCGCTTCTTTTGTGATCTGTATGTTGTGAGGGTGACTCTCGCGTATGCCTGCGGCAGTAATCCGAACAAATTGACCCGATTCTTTTAAAGAGGCTATAGATGCTGAACCACAATAGCCCATCCCTGCTCTTAAACCACCAATAAATTGATGTATGCTTTCAAAAAGTTCACCTTTATAAGGAACTCTACCCACAATGCCTTCAGGCACCAGTTTTTTAATGTCATCTTCAACATCTTGAAAGTAGCGGTCTTTACTTCCTTTTTTCATGGCTTCCACCGACCCCATACCACGGTAAGATTTAAATTTACGTCCTTCGTAAATGATGGTTTCTCCCGGTGATTCTTTGGTTCCAGCCAAAAGTGATCCAAGCATAACGCAATCGGCTCCAGCAGCAATAGCCTTTGGAATATCACCCGTGTAGCGGATACCTCCGTCTGCAATGACGGGAACACCACTGCCCTTAATGGCGTTTGAAACAGCCAAAATTGCGGACAACTGCGGATAGCCCACACCTGCGATAATCCGTGTGGTACAGATAGACCCTGGGCCAATACCCACTTTAACAGCATCAGCACCATTGTCAACAAGATATTTTGCAGCAGCGGCTGTAGCTATATTTCCCACGACAACATCTAGGTCGGTAAAATTCTTTTTTATTTCTTTTAAAACCTTTACAACGCCTTTTGTATGACCATGAGCAGTGTCAATCACAATCGCATCAACACTAGCATTGACCAAAGCTTGTGTTCTTTCCACCGCATCTGGTGTCACTCCAATAGCAGCAGCTACTCGTAGGCGCCCATAGGTGTCTTTATTCGCGATTGGTTTTGTGGTGTGCTTGGTAATGTCACGAAAAGTAATTAGACCCACCAAAGTATTATCATCATCGATGACAGGAAGTTTTTCAATTTTGTGTTTTTGTAAAATTTCTTCTGCATCGGTAAGAGAAATACCCTTTTTAACAGTGATCAAATTTTCGGAAGTCATCACCTCAGTGACTGGACGCTCAAGATCGCGCTCAAAACGCAAATCTCTGTTGGTAACAATACCTTTGAGTTTTCCTGCGCCGTCGATAATTGGAATTCCACCAATTTTATAAGTCGCCATATTCTCTTGCGCATCGGCAATTGTAGCATCCTTTGTGAGTGTTACAGGATCTAAAATCATGCCTGATTCAGCCCGTTTGACCATTCTGACTTTATTGGCTTGTTCGGCTATGGTCATGTTTTTATGAAGCACTCCGATACCGCCCTCACGAGCCATGGCAATGGCCATTTTACTCTCCGTTACTGTATCCATCGCTGCAGAACTAATGGGAATATTTAGGCTGATATTTCGCGAAAATTTAGACGTGATGGTCACCTCTCGCGGCAATATTTCCGAAAAAGCAGGGACAAGGAGAACATCATCATATGTTAAGCCTTGTTCTATAAATTTATCTGACGGGTTTTTCATGGCAACTACTTAAGAATTAGTTGCAGGCAAATTTACAACATTTCAACCATTATTAAGGTTGATTTGGCTTTTTTATTAATTCATTGCCCACGACCAAGACCCCCAGTACAAAACTCAAAGTCATCAAAAGTCCCGAAATCATCACAATATAGGCCATAAAAGTATAGCCAAGCCATATCAAATAAATGCCACCAAAGGTGACAATAACAGAGCAAAAAGGCTCAATGGTTAAGAAGGCTTTCCATCGAGAAGGTATAGCAGTGCTCCACACCAAAAACCCGAGAAAAGCAAAAATAAATCCAATTGAAAGCACATGCGTATGAATGATGGTTAGCATTTCGCGCTTACTCTTTTTAAATTTCATCACTTTAACCTCCTCTTCACTTTCATTTCCATTGTAGTTTTCTATCATTCCCTCTACACGAGTGCTGTCGGTTTGGGCAACAAAGGTCAAGCCTGTAAAGTACCCTACAGATAATACGAATAGAAAAGCAAAAACGAACCCTTTATATGGACGTGGCAAATCGCGTAAAGACAATTGTGAAATCATTATTTACCTTCACCTGCAGTCACCTGCTTTAATGAAGAAAACACGTGATTCATTGAGGTTGTCATTGATTGAACTGAAATGGTTGCCCCAGAAATCGCACTGATATTATCGCCATAAACAAAAGTCGATTTGTCTTGTTTGTTGACAAACTGAGACAGCCAACGTTTACTCGCTATCTCACCGCCATAATCTTCGCGATAGACTAAAACAGAAGCTTTTTTGATAATAAAAGTGGGGTCAAACAAAACCAAATATTCAAAAGTATCTGTTTTACTTGGCGCCGTTCCAAGGAAAGCATAGCCTTGTAACTGGTTATCCACTTTTATTTCTTGTAAAGAGTAATTGATTAGAAAAGGGGTCTGCTTGATTTTAATAGTAGAAGATTCCAATGTGAAGTTTTCAACTGAAAATACAGATGTAATCTCTTTATTCATACGTTTTTGAATGCGCTTCGCAAGAGTGGAAGAGTTAAAACCGAGTCCTGAAGAAAGGAAATTTAATCCTAGCAGAAGCAATAAGATGTTTCTAAAACGTCGCATTCAATTGATATTGGATACAAATATATTGAGCAGTTGTGTAAAGTCCAAGTTTATTTAGATTAATTTTAAATTAATTAAAACCAAACCCCTACACCCATATTAAATTGGCCGTATTGTGACCCCTCAAGAGCTGTTTTTTTCGATTGGTAATCGACTTTAAAGACAGAACCTGGTGAGAGATGGTAACTCACTCCAATGGTCCATTCTTCTCTGTCATAGTTCAGGTTTTTGGTCAAATTCCCTTCTACCGCTTTGTGGGTATCATACGATTCATAGCGCACAAAAGCATCAAGACGCTGGCGGTTTGTGATCGGGAGGACATTATAGGCCGTCTCTAAATAAAACCCACCTAATTCACTTCCAAGGTCCCTGCCTGTAAGTGCATTGTAGGCATCTGTGTCTGTCAGATTGGTGTGTATGTATTGACCGCGTGCAGAAAATTTTCGCCATTTAAAACGTGCGTCTGTTCCGAGCATCGCCACGCCGATATCACTTCCAAAAATATCATTCTGTCCATCGACAGCTTGGGTACGTCCAAAATAGCCCGAAAGACCTAGACGCAAATTGGGGATTCCATAATAGTCTAATTTTGCTGCAAAGTTGAATTGATCTACCACAGACTCGGCTCCTTTTTGACGACCTCCGCGCAATCCGTTACTTCCTTTTAATTTTCCTTGACTTCCGTCGTGTGAAATAAAGCCATTAAAAAGGTAAGCCTGATAACGCAACCCTAAATTATCTACTCTTCCTGAAACCCCGATTCCGATTTCACGCCATGTGGTGGGGATGATTTTATTATCCATACTCGGGCGTTCAACACCGTTAAATGTTGTAGGTTCGTGAAATTCATTGACGATTCCCATAGGGATAAGCATAAGACCTGCCCGTAAGTTCAAACCACTAGAGACAGCATAATTCACAAACGCCTGTTCTACATAGACTTCTTTGACATGTTCAAACTCTATTTCAGTAACAAACTGAACGCGATCGTCAAATTTGTATCCGAACAACATCACCAAACGTTGAACATCTATTTCGCCATTTAGCTTTTCCGGTTGATTGTAAAGCACTTCGCCATAACCACCAATGGTAACCCCTTGAGGGATTCCATTTAAATTATTTAAAATTCTTTGATATCCATTGATTTGTTGAATCGCTTGAAGCGAATCCATGGCAGGAGTATTACCAATGGTTTGTTGGGCATGGAGAAGATTAAGACCAAGTAAAAAACCGAAAAAGATCAATTTGATTTTCATTAATTTCTATTTAGATTAATTATAAATATGGCACAAATATAATTTGTAAAAATCGAATGGGCAAGCTTATTTAGAACAACTTTAAATAAGCGTGTTTAAGCATTCATTATAAGCAACTTCAAAGTGAAGGGGGTTGAGTTGGTGTGAAATTTTGTGCTGGGATAAGTACGTCAGGATTTTTTCAGTGGGCATATTCCCAACGAGTTCGTCTTTAGCCATAGGACATCCACCAAATCCTCTTATGGCACCATCAAAACGACGGCAACCTGCATCGTAGGCACTGTGAAGTTTATCGAGGGCTTCCGCACTAGTGGTGTGAAGGTGAGCGCCCAAACGCAATGAAGGAAAAGCAGGAAGTAAAACAGAAAACAATTCCGTAATACTGGTGGAGCTAGCAATACCAATGGTATCGGATAAGGAAATAGTAGTTACTCCCTTTCTACACATTGTTTCAAGCCACTCCCCTACTATATCGGGTGACCACGGATCACCATACGGGTTACCAAATCCCATGGAGAGATAAACCACCAGTTTTTTATTCTTTTTAATGGTCATGTCAACAATATCATCCAACAAGAGTTCAGATTCTGCAATGGTTTTATGGGTGTTTCGCATTTGGAAATTTTCTGAAATAGAGAACGGATAGCCTATCCAATCAACCTCAGCATGAGCGCAGGCAGCAGTGGCCCCTCGCTTATTGGCAACAATTGTTAGTAATTGTGTGGCACTTTTAGAGCGATCTAGCGCATTGAGGACCTCTTCGGTGTCACGCATTTGAGGAATGGCTTTAGGAGAGACAAAACTTCCGATGTCGAGAACATCAAAACCCACCTTGAGCAAAGCCTGAGCATAGCTTATCTTTTTGGCTGTAGGGATCCATTGTTTAAATCCCTGCATCGCATCACGTGGACATTCTATGATTTCTAGCTGTTGCATGCTCTAAAGATACGTCCTTTAACTTATTAGCAAATAAAACCCTAGTGCGATCCAAAGGATACCATTGTAGAGCCCTGTTTTTATCTGACCCGTATAACGTTTGAAAAACCTACAGAAATAGGCAACTGTGGTAAACACGCAAAAGGCTTGCAAAAGAAATACTGCCCCTAGAAAGGCATATTGCTGGGCTAGCGACAAACTTGAACTGAACAAAAAACCAGGAAAAAAAAGCCAAAAAAACAAACTGACTTTAGGGTTAATGACATTCATGATAAGACCGCGAAAATAAGGTGTTGTATGCGAAAATTTAATAGACTCTCTGCTCTTCTGCTGAGAAGAAGAATTTCTAATAGCACTCAACCCTAAAAAAATAAAATAGACACATCCTATACCTTTCATTACATTGACAAACACGGGGCTATCACCAATCCATTTTCCCCAGCCAAAAACCAATACAAGGGTATGCAAGAAAATACCAGAAACCAAACCCATGATAAATTGAACGGCCAGTTGAAATCCTTTGTCCAAACTCTGACTAATTACCATGAGTAGATCTGGGCCTGGTGAGAGCGTTAAAACAACACTTGCAAATAAAAAGGATAAAAGCACTTCCATGGTGGTGTGAATATAAGTCATTTATTTTTTCGCCTGCAGCTTTCACCCTATATTTGTACCCAAAAATGAAGAAGACTATGCACGAAATTGAAAAAGAACTCGCCCCACTAAAAAACAAACTAATTTCTCACCCTCTGTACACTCAAATTAAAACCATTGAGGATATTCGCTTGTTTATGGAGCAACATGTTTTTGCGGTTTGGGATTTTATGTCATTGGTCAAAAAATTACAATTAGAGCTGACCTGCACGACTCTTCCTTGGAAGCCCTCGGCCTATCCAGTGGCCGGGCGATTAATCAATGAAATAGTCTGGGGAGAAGAAACCGATCTCAATAGAGAAGGCGAAACAATGAGCCACTTTGAAATGTATCTACAAGCAATGGAAGAAGCGGGAGCCAACACCCTCCCTATGTATAATTTTCTCGCTGGTTTAGGAAGTTTAAACGATGAAGTTGAGCGGATTAAACACCTCGAATTGGCTGAACACATCAAGCAATTTTTAGACTTCACTTTCTCTATCATACAAGAAAATAAACTGCATGTGATCGCTGCTGTGTTTACTTTTGGGCGTGAAGATTTGATTCCAGACATGTTTATAGCAATGGTCAAAAACCTCCGCAATGAAGGGGTTTCTTTAAATCATCTAATTTACTATCTTGACAGACATATAGAAGTAGACGGTGATGAGCACGGCCCAATGGCTTTGAAAATGATAGATGAATTGTGTCAGGGAGATACAGTCAAAATTAGAGAAGCCACGGAAGCAGCAAAAAAAGCATTACAAATGCGCATTAACCTTTGGGACGGTATCTTATCAACACTTACTTCTCCTGTAACAATTTAATTTTAATTCCGATGAATAAAATATTTACCCTTACCCTCATTTTTATCTCTGCCTATGGTTGTGCACAATTTGATACAGCCAAACCCTTTGGAGACTCGATTGAACAACAGGATCTTAAAGAACTTCTGTATGTTTATGCTTCTGATTTTTTCCAAGGAAGAGAAACAGGAACAATAGGGCAAAAAAGAGCCGTTGAATTTTTACGTGATTTCTACGCATCAAGAGGCATTAGTGCCGCTCAAGGAACCAATGATTACTTTCAAAGTATGACACTCAACATTAAAGGGGAAAATGTAGCGACCGAAAATGTCGTCGCTATCATTGAAGGAAGTACAAAACCTGATGAGTATATTATCCTCTCTTCTCATTTAGACCACGAGGGCATTAAAAACGGGCTCATTTACAACGGTGCTGACGATGATGGATCTGGTTCCGTTGCCCTTTTAGAAATCGCTGAGGCATTTCAAAAAGCCGTTGAGGCTGGAAAAAGACCGCAACGCTCAATCGTCTTCCTTCATGTGACAGGAGAAGAAAAAGGACTGCTCGGGTCAAAATACTACACAGACAATCCCTTGTATCCACTGGCCAATACGGTGGCTAATCTCAATATTGACATGGTAGGACGGACTGACCCTAAACGAGAAAGTGACAACGCCCACTACGTTTATTTAATTGGAAGCGATCGACTAAGTACTGAACTGCATGAGATATCAGAAGCAGCAAATAAGGCAACAACTAAGATTGAACTCGATTATACCTTTAACGCGATTGATGATCCTAATCGTTTCTATGAAAGAAGTGACCATTTTAACTTCGCCAAAAACAATATCCCTGTCATTTTTTATTTTAATGGAACTCACGCCGATTATCATCAACCTTCCGATACTGTAGAAAAAATTCGCTTTGATTTGTTGGAAGAACGCACACGTCTTGTTTTTTATACCACATGGGAAGTCGCCAACCGCAAAGACAGAATCATCGTCGATAAGGCCGTAAATTGATCTGTTTTTAACCGAACACTCTCGCGGTATGAAAAAATTACTACTTCTATTTCTTGTCTGTCTCAGCACATTGTCCTTTGGCCAAGAAATTGAGGACAACGTGGAGGCCGTCGATAGTCTTTACCCGGTACAAAAACGAATTGCTTTGGGCATAAAAATTGGTATTCCTAATATTGCTGGGTTTTCGGTTGAAGCTATTACACCGTTGTTCAACAACAGGGTAGCGCCCTTTTTTGACTTCAGTAGCTTTCCCCTCAAACTTGAAGAAATTGAAATCGTGACAAAATACAATGAATTTGGATCAAATTTTTATCTCGGTAAAGAAGCAACAGGTCTCTATGCTGGAATAGGGATAGGACAACTTTCGACAGATTTGACCTTTACAAATATTGACTTGACTGATCGTAATGGAAACCGAGGAACTGGGACCGTTAAAACAAATCAGAAAATCAATACAACCAATGTGAAGCTCGGAATTAAAACTGAAGGCACCATTTACTTTAGACTAGAATTGGGCTACGGTTTTGGAAATATTCCCACCGCAATTGAAATAAAAGGCAGCTTTGACTATACCGACCAAAACGGAAATACCCGCTCTGGAACAGGAACAGGGACTGAAGATTTTCCGCCTATTCCCGGAGTAGGAACCAATGGAGTACTGATTGGGAACTTTGGTTTTGGCGTCTCATTTTAATAAGTCACCCATAAAAAAAGCCCACTTTTTTAAAGAGGGCTTTTAGTCTCGTGCAAACGATCTTAATTAAATAAAGATCCGTTGTAGTAAGCATCTTCTCTTACGATTTTTCCTTCATCGTTGAGCCAGTGTTGGAGATGTAGATCGACCCAAAAGGTCTTTTTAGTTTTTTTATTTTTAAAATGCATGTCCCACCAAGAAAAGACAACACTTCCACTCCCCTCATAGTCCATTAAATCGGGGTAACCACTTTCGTTAATTTCCAACAATTCAAAATTGTCAAAAATACTTTGAACCGCTGCTTTGTTTTCTGCCAAAGACAAGGATTCACCAAAAGGAATGTTTTGATCAAAAAAACGTGCATTTTCTGAAAAATCAACACGACTACTGGCCACGTCGCCCATTTCGATGTGCGCCATGACTAAACGAATTTTTCCAATATCAGGATGATTCTTATATATTACACCATTTTCTTCTGTACTAAATGATTCACTGTATTTTTGAAAATGGGCCGTGTTATCTGAGATAAGTAAACGCGCAATCTTATCTCCCTTTTTATTGAAAATAAACGTGCTATTTCTCGGAGATTTGATTTTAAACCCATTGTTTTTGTCAAAGCCAGTCATCATTTCATAGGTGTAAACATAAAGCCCACTCCGCTTAAAATCTATTGCATCTGGGTAGGCCGATCCTCTATTTTTTATTGAAAGATTCAACATATTGGTGCTTAAATAAACCGACTGTCCAATCATATTCTCAATCGTACCCCCTTTATATTTAGGATTCGTATTCATCATATTGTAAACCTTAAAGTTTTTGGTGACCATACTTCTCATTTTAGTCGTATCCCCCGAGACATAGGCTTGCGTAAACGCATTGGCATAGTTTATGGCGGGATGTTTATCGTACACCTTACCATTGTTGGACACTTGCGCTTGAGAAAAGGCAAAACACAGTACCACCGAGCAAAATAAAAATAGTTGTTTCATTATAAATTGATTTATGATTATACACGAAAGTACTACTTTTTGAATGAATAGAATATGTAACTGCTTTTCCTTATTGCACCGTAATCACGCCATACATCCCATTATGAAGTGAACACTGGTAATAGTATGTTCCTGCAGTCGTAGGACTCCAATTGACTACGCCATCTGTCGCTCCATTATTGTTAACGCCATTAACTAAATTATCGGTTCC
>JBMZTS010000024.1:0-14496 GCA_049623905.1 Flavobacteriaceae bacterium | reverse complement strand
TCTTCAGGGTAGGCATTTTCGAGGGTGTGAAAAACTGCTTCTATCTCGGTAGGGTGGTGAGCGTAATCGTCGATTAAAACATGCTCCTCATTTTGAAAAACCAATTGGAGTCGCCGCTCGACTCCTTTGAAGTTGGCAAGGGTCTTTACCATTGCTACTTCATCTATCCCATATTGGCTCGCAACGGCAAAAGCGGCGAGGGCATTAGATAAATTATGAAGTCCGAGTTGACTAAAATAAACCGCTTCATACACCCCTTTAAGTGAATGTAAATTAAAGCGATAACCGAAGCCTTCTAAATGAATATCAGACACAAAATAGTCGGCCTCCTCTTCGATGCTGAAGGTCAAACCCTCTATTGCAATTCCCTTAGCTACAATAATTTTTTCTTGGACTTTATCAGCAAAGGCGCGATAGGAAGCTGTTACCTCCTCTTTTGTGCCATAAATGTCTAAGTGATCGGCATCTGTTGATGTGATGCACGCAATTGAAGGTGACAATTGTAAGAATGACCGGTCAAATTCGTCGGCTTCTACTAAAATTAAATCTGTTCCTGTTGAGATTAAATTAGATTTTTGGGCATTCGTCACCCCTCCAATAAAAGCAGTAAACGGAACTTCTAAAGACAATAATACATGGGCTAGTATCGACGTGGTTGTGGTTTTACCGTGTGTTCCAGCCACAGCAAGAGTCGCGCGGTTTTGAGTCAGTTCCCCTAAAAATACAGCGCGTTTAAGCAACTTGTTCCCTTGGGCCTTGAAATAGTGCTTTTGTGGATGATCATTGGGTACCGCTGGCGTAAAAATAACGCAGGTTTCTTTACCTCTAAACGCCTCTGGTATGGCGCTTTGCAAATCAGAGTAGGTGATTGTAGCGCCTTGTTGTTGAAGTGCCTGTGTCAGTGTAGAGGGTGTGCGATCATATCCACCAACACGATTGCCTTGTTGAAGTAAAAATCGGGCAATGGACGACATGCCTATTCCACCAATTCCGATAAAATAATAGGTGTTAGTTTTCATGTTGCCTGTTTAGAGAATGGATAGATGTGACAATAGCCTTGGTCGCATTTGGTTGAGCCAATTTTTTTATGTTATCTACTAAATTTTGTTGTAAAGAAGACGAAGAAATCAGTGTCGAAAACTGTGTGTCAAAATCTGCCTGTATATTTTTTTCTTCAATGACAAGCGCAGCCTGTTTTTCTTCCAATGCTCTAGCATTGTGGTATTGATGATTCTCAGCTACATTGGGAGAAGGAATTAAAATGACGGGTTTTCCTACCACACAAAGCTCAGATATGCTGGCAGCCCCTGCTCTTGAAATGATAAAGTTTGCAACACTATAAAGGTATTCCATTTCTTTAATGAAAGGATAAATCACTACAGCCTTTGATTGAAGGGATTGGTATTGGGTGTAATACAGTCGGCCCGTTTGCCATAGCAGCTGCAAATCATACTTTTGAAAATAAGATAGTCTGCTGGCAATGAGCTCATTAATTGTCTTTGCCCCTAAACTTCCTCCTAAAACAACCACTGTTTTTTTTGCGGGATCTAAACCAAAATGCTCTACTGCTGATGCCTTGTGTTGATCTACCCTGAGAAGTGAAGAACGAACAGGGTTTCCTGTAAAATGAATTTTATCTTTAGGGAAATAACGTTCCATTTTATCATAGGCTACGGCAATGCCATTGGCTTTTTTTGAAAGGAGCTTGTTTGTCAAACCCGCATAAGAATTTTGTTCTTGTAAGAATGTTTTACTTCCCAAAAGATTGCCGATAAATAGCATGGGGCCGCTCGCAAAGCCTCCAGTACCCACTAAAATATCAGGACGATAACGCCACCAGATAACAAAGGCTTGAATACAACTAATGATTAATTTTAAGGGAAACAAAAGATTTCGCCAAGGTTGTTTCCTTTGAATTCCTGAAATCCATAACCCATGAATTTTATATCCAGCTTGAGGGACTTTTTCCATTTCCATTTTACCCCTTGCCCCCACAAAAACAATTAACGCATTGGGATCGGCCTTTTTTAAGGCATTGGCAATCGCAATGGCAGGATAGATATGTCCTCCTGTTCCTCCGCCTGAAATAATGTATTTAGATCGTTTCACTTAAAATCGCTAAAGGGTTATCTTCGTTCTTCGCTTTCTTTAAATCCTCTTGCGGCCTGTCTTGTGCAACACTAATGCTTAAAATAACACCGAAAGCGATGCATGTCATCCAAGCGGCTGTTCCACCACTACTCACCATAGGCAAAGTCTGTCCGGTTACAGGAAAAACATTTAAGGCCACACCCATATTGATAAAGGCTTGGACAATCACAGGTAAACCTACAGCCATCACCAAAAGCTTTCCATAGACTGTTTTGGCGCGATGGGCAATAACTGTGATACGAAACAAAATCAGCAGATAAAGCACTATGATAATCATCCCCCCAACCAAACCAAATTCTTCAACTATAATTGCATAGATAAAATCTGAGCTGCTTTGAGGCAAAAAGTTCTTCATCACACTTTTCCCTACACCAAGACCGGTAATTCCACCTGTAGCGATGGCAATTTTTGCACGTTCAACCTGATAGTTTCCTGAAGTACCCGCCCTAGGTGTTCTAAAATTTTCTATACGACTCATCCAAGTATCAATCCGATTGGGCATGACATCGGGAAATGCTTTTGCCGTGAGAATAAATAAGGTCAGGGCCACTAGTCCAATTCCAAAAATCAAAAACAAGTATTTGATCGGGTAGCCCCCAAAAAAGACCAAAAGGGAAACCATTGTAAAAACAATGACTGCCGTCGATAAATTTGCGGGAAGAATTAGGGCGAGAATAATCCCTACAGGTAACCATAAAGGGATAAGTGTTTGTGAAAACCTAAGATTCTCTTCCTTGGTTTTGTCTAGGTAATATGCAACGTACATCATCAGCACCAATGACGCTAAAGTGGATGTTTGAAAACTAATCCCCACAAACGGAATTTGAATCCAGCGACTCGCATTGGCCCCACCAATCATCGTCCCTTGAGAAACAGTGTAGAGTAACAATAAGACCACAACGGGAAGTAAGAGAATGGAAATTCCTTTAAAATAATGAAACGGAATGCGATGAATACCAATCATAAAGACAAAACCCATAACTAGAATAAACATGTGTTTAAATAAGTGCTGCCATGGTGTTCCATTACCAACCACGTAACTTAAATTGGAACTCGCACTAAACACAGGAAAAAACGAAAATAAGGCCAAGAGGGCTAAAATCCCCCAAAGCACTAAATCGCCTTGTATGAGTTTGTTTTTATCTGACATTACAATTCGCGAACGGCTGCTTTAAATTGATTTCCACGATCCTCATAGTTTTCGAAAAGATCAAAACTAGCACAGGCGGGTGAGAGTAAAATGTATTCTTTTTTATCTGCAAGTTTATGGGCCATTCGAACCGCCTCGCGCATCGATTGGGTTTCTACCAACAGATCGACAACAGGGGAAAAAGACTCAATGATTTTGTCGTTGTCAAGTCCTAAACAAACTATGGCCTTTACCTTCTCACGAACCAGAGGGAGTAACATCGAATAATCATTGCCTTTATCTGCTCCGCCAACGATCCATACGGTTTGACCCTCCATGCTTTCTAGGGCGTAGAAAGCGGCGTTGACATTGGTTGCTTTTGAATCATTAATATACGTTCTATTCTGAATTTTAAGCACGTGCTCCAAACGATGGGCAACTGCGGTAAAGCTCAATAAACTTTCTCGAATTGAATCCTTACTAACCTCTAGAAGGCGTGCGACCGAAACTGCAGCCATGGCATTGAGCAAGTTGTGTCGTCCCTGAAGAGGAAACTGAGTTGTAGTTATCATAGTGGTTGTTTTAGTATTGTTAATTATAATTTCTTTGTTGTTAAACGTGGTGCCTTCTCCCGCTTGGCAAGTAAAACCAAAGGGGATTTTACGAGCCTTCGTCGGGGTTGACTCTAGCGCTTTTGTCAAAATAGGATCATCCGAGTTGAACAATAAAACCTGATGCTTATCTTGATGTGCCGTGAGTTTTAGCTTGGCTTTGATGTACTGAGAAAAATCATCGTTATAGCGATCCAAATGATCGGGGGTAATATTGGTAATCACCCCAATTTCAGGGGCAAATGTTTTAATATCATCTAACTGAAAACTGCTAATTTCTAGCACGTAGAAGTCGTGCTCTTGCTCGGCAACTTGTTGAGCAAAACTATGCCCAATATTCCCCGCCAGACCAACATTGAGTCCGGCTTGTTTTAAAATGTGGTGAACCAACAACGTGGTTGTGGTTTTCCCATTGCTTCCTGTGATCCCAATAAGTTTTGATCTGGTAAACTGGCTAGCAAATTCTATCTCAGATTGAACCTCTATCCCCTTAGTCCGTAGAGCGACCATTAGCGGGAGGTTTTCTGGAATACCTGGACTTTTCATTACCACATCTGCTGACAAAATACGCGCATAAGAATGGGTGTTTTCTTCCCAGGCAATGCCTAATGTTGTCAAAAGTGATTTTGTTTTTGGCGCAATTGATCCTGCATCAGAAACAAAAACATCAAAGCCCTGTTTTTGGGCAAGGATTGCTGTTCCCTTTCCGCTTTCACCTGCTCCTAAAACCACTAGTTTTTTCATTAGCGCAATTTTAAGGTGACAATGGTTAGTATACTCAAGAGGATGCCAACAATCCAAAAACGTGCAACAATCTTACTTTCGTGATAACCCTTTTTTTGATAGTGATGATGAATGGGTGACATTAAAAAAATGCGTTTGCCCACGCCGGTTTTCTTTCGTGTGTATTTAAAATAACTCACCTGTAGAACCACCGATAGATTCTCAAGCAGGAAAATCCCACACAGCAAGGGTAAAAGCAATTCCTTACGGATCATGATGGCAATGACAGAAATAATGGCTCCAATGGTCAGGCTTCCCGTATCCCCCATAAAAACTTGAGCTGGAAAAGTATTGTACCATAGAAAGCCGATTAAGGCCCCAAGAAAGGCGGCTACAAAAATGGTGATCTCTCCCGCATTGGGGATATACATAATATTGAGATAGTCTGAGAAAATAACATTCCCCGAAACCCAAGCAAAAATACCTAGAGTAAACACCATTATAGCGGAGCTTCCAGCGGCAAGACCATCAATCCCATCGGTCAAGTTTGCCCCATTCGAAATAGCCGTAACAATGAAGATAACTACTGGGATAAATATCAGCCATGCCCATGATGCAGCGTTTGGAATCCAACGAATAAGATCAGCATAATCAAACTCATTGTTTTTGAACATCGGGATTGTGGTTATGGTCGACTTTTCTTGGGCATAAAAGGCAGAGGCTTGATTGCTTCCCAATTCAATTTTAACAGGGATTTCTTGACGAACCGTGACTTCTGGATGAAAGTAGAGCGTTGCACCGACCACTATTCCTAAAATTATTTGACCCAGCACTTTAAATCTCCCTTTGAGCCCCTCCTTGTCTTTTTTAAAGATTTTAATATAATCGTCAACAAAGCCAATACTGCCCATCCAAAGGGTGGTGAAGAGCAATAAAAGAATGTAAATATTATCCAATCGTGCAACCAAGATCACTGGGATAATCGTACTTAAAATAATCATGATTCCCCCCATCGTTGGGGTTCCAGCTTTTTCGTTTTGCCCTGTTAAGCCTAAATCGCGAACACTTTCACCGATTTGTTTACGTCCAAGAAAATCTATGATCTTACGCCCATAGATGGTGGATAAAGTAAGTGATATTAGTGCGGCAATTGCGGCACGAAAAGACAAAAATTGAAAAAGACTCGCTCCGGGGAACTGATATTGTGCTTCTAAATAGTCAAATAAATAATATAACATACTAAAACAATTGTTTGCAGATTTCTTTTACAATTAAATAATCATCAAATGGAGTCTTTACGCCTTTGATCTCCTGATAAGCCTCGTGTCCCTTTCCTGCTATCAAGAAGACATCTCCTGCCTTCAGGGTCATACAGCCCGCCTTAATGGCTTGCTTCCGATCAGAAATCCGCAGTGTTTTTTTGTAGTCTTCTGGATTAACCCCTTTTTCCATTTGATCAATGATATCTTCTGGGTTTTCATCACGTGGGTTATCTGCAGTGAAAATCACTTTATCACTGAGCCTAGCGGCTACCTTTGCCATAAGAGGACGCTTTGCCTCATCTCGATTACCACCACAGCCCACCAGCGTTGTCAACGTTTCGTTTTTTGTTCGAATATGATCAATAGTCAACAGAACATTTTCTAGGGCGTCTGGCGTATGAGCATAGTCTACAATAACTGTAGCCTTGTTGGGAGTCGTCAATGTTTGAAAACGGCCAGCCACACTTCTCAATTCACTTAAGAATGAAAGAGTGTCCATTTGAGGCAAAGAGAGTTCTCTGGCTACAGCATATACCGCTAATAGATTAGCTGCATTGAATTTGCCCACCAAGGACGTCCAGACCTCTTGCCCTTGTATGTTGAGAAGCATGCCTGAGAATTGAATCTCTAAAATCTTGGCCTGATAGTCGGCATAATTGTGTAGGCCATAGCTGCGTTTTATCGCAGATGAATTTTGGAGCATAAATCCACCGTTTTTATCGTCTGCATTAATCAGAGCAAAAGCCGATTTTGGCAGAAAATCAAAAAATTGTTTTTTGACATCTCGATAAGCCGCAAAAGTTTTGTGATAATCAAGGTGATCGTGAGAGAGATTGGTAAACACGCCTCCATAGTAGACCAAGCCTTTTATCCTTTGTTGATCAATTCCATGTGAAGAAACTTCCATAAAGCAATAGTCAACCCCTGCCTCGACCATGGCACGCAACTTTTGATTGATCTGTATAGAATCGGGGGTGGTATGGGTTGAAGGGAATTCAACAGCGCCATATTTAGTGACTATTGTCGACAGCAAACCTGTTGCATAGCCGGCTTTTTCAAACAAACGGTACAATAATGAGGCTACCGTAGTTTTACCGTTTGTTCCTGTAATTCCAATGAGTTTTAATTGAGCAGAAGGGCGGTCGTAGAAATTTGAGGCAACAATAGCTAAAGCTTCACGACTGTCGGAAGTGGTAATCCAAATTATGTCTTGTGGCGTTTTCTCTGGTTTTTCTTCGCAAATAATCGCCACAGCCCCGTGAGCAATTGCCGTTGAAATATAGTTGTGACCATCGGCTTGGCTCCCTCTTATAGCAATAAATAAGCTGTGGTCTTTTAGCTCTCGAGAATCAAGAGCAATGTGAGCTATGCTTGTTTGAGTACTCCCTTGAATAGACTCAATTTGTACGCCATATAAAATATCTTTTAATACTTTCATGACAACTCCAATGTTATGTTCGTATTGGGTTTAACCTTGGTTCCTGAACGTATGGATTGGCGCACAACCTTTCCTTTTCCTTTTAGGGTTACGATCATTCCCATTTGTTCTAAGAGCGCAATGGCTTGCATGGCTGGCATTCCCATGAGATTGGGTAATTTATCAGTCGTCTCTATCGGTTCGACAAACCGATCGCGAGAGGTTTTCAAAAGAAGTGAATCAACATCTACCACCACTTCTTTAGGCGTAGAATAATACATTTTACGCGCAATCTCCTTAAATACAGGTGCCGCCACAGTTGCCCCATAATAGCCTTTCTTTTTATTGGGCTTATAAACCAAAACGATACAAGAATATTCTGGCTTTTCAGCTGGAAAATAGCCTACAAAACTTGAAATATATTGCACATTGTCGCTTGAATAATCTACTTGACAAGTCCCTGTTTTACCTGCCATTGTAAAAGCATCATCTTTGATTTCGTAAGCTGTTCCCCACTTTTTATCTACAACATTAAACATCATTTGTTGCACTTTTTTCAATGTTTCTTGAGAGCAGATTGAGGGATTAAGAATTTCTTTTTCAAAATATTTTACATTTTGATTCCCCGCATTACTGATACGGCTGATAAAACGCGGCTTCACCATTTCACCATTATTGGCAATGGCATTGTAAAAGGTCAAAATTTGCAAGGGTGTTAATTCAACGCCATAACCATAGGCCATCCAAGGAAGTGTAATTCCATTCCAGCTTTTATCGGTAGGATAGGGAATAATGGGTTGCCCCTCCCCTGCAATTGGCATACCGAGTTTTTCATTTAAGCCCATGTTATAGAGTCGATCGATAAACTTTCGGGGTTGTGTTTTGTAATTATCATAGATCAATTGAACAATCCCAGTGTTTGAAGACACTTCGAAAGCCTTCGAAAAGGGGATGATTCCGTAGCCTCCTTTTCTAGAATCACGAACCTTGAATTGATTGTAAAAAGTTAGTATGCCCTTTTTAGTGTCAACCAAATCGTGCGTTTTAAACACCTTATCCTCTAAAGCGGCAATCATGGCCATTAGCTTAAAGGTTGATCCTGGTTCATAAGTCGTCCCTACGGCATAGTTTAATTTCTCAAAATATTTCCCTTTCGAGGTGCGCCCTAAATTTGAAATGGCTTTAATGGCACCTGTCTTTGTTTCCATCACTACAACACATCCATGATCGGCTTCAAAATCTTCCAATTGCCGTAACAATGCATGATGCGCAATGTCTTGAATATTCACATTGAGCGTGGTGATGACATCAAAGCCTTCGGTGGGCTCTTTTTCATTGTTGTCACTTATTGGTTTCCACTGTCCATTGGCTATTTTTTGCTTGAGACGGCGCCCTTTTTCTCCTTTTAAATATTGACTAAAAGCTCCTTCTAAACCGACCCTTAAAAAGTTACCCGCAGGGTCGTATTTCTCATATCCTATAGTGCGTTCTGCAATTTTCCCAATGGGATGTTCCCGTACGAGATTTGACTCGACAATCAAACCTCCGCGCAACGCGGGTAATGAAAAAAGAGGAAGTGCTTTAACCTTCTTGTATTCAGAATAGGTTAGGTTTCGCGCTATGAGGGCATAGCGGTTGCCCTTGAATTTGGCATTGGTTAACAACGATAGATACTTTTTTGCGGGTTTACCCAACAATTGAGAAAGACCTTGTGCGAGTTCGGTTTTGTTTTTTTCAAAGAGCGCCGTTGAAACCACTTGTGCATCCCATCTGATTTCGTAACGGGGAACCGAAGTGGCTAATAGGCTTTCGTCATCGGCATAGATATTCCCTCGACTTGGTGCCAATTCAAAATTTTTAACCGTTCGCTTTTGCGCAAGTTGACGGTAGTAGTCGCCCTGCTGTGTCTGAATAAAAAATAATTTTCCCACTAAAATGAACGCAAAGAGAAACAACCCCAATACAAAGAGGTAGAAGCGGTTCATTATCGCATTATTATTGTCCATCCGTCTGTTTCACTTTAAGTTTAATGGGTGGTGCTGTGGCTTGCCCTATTCCCTTTTCAGCGAGCCTTTCCACAATTCGCGTCTCCATTTTAAGTCGCATTAGGTTGGCGCGAGTCTCTACGAACTCACTTTTAATCTCCTTAATCTCACTATTGAGTTGAGCGATATCGTAAATCTTTTTATCGGCACTATGACCGCTAGCAATGACCACCAAAGCCAAAAAAGAGAGAAACAAAAGCATCCGCCAATTTTTCAGGGCATCGTCTTTTATTAAGAATTCAATATTTAAAAAGGCCAATAACTGTTTCATGTTTTTTCAGCTATTCTAAGTTTAGCACTCCTTGCTCTGCTGTTTTGTTGAATTTCTTCGGTATCAGGCACGATGAGTTTTCCCACTTTTTTCAACGGACAGCTTCTATTTCCAAAGAAGTCTTGTTCTGCTTCCCCCACAAACTTCCCTTCCCGAATAAACCGTTTAACCAAGCGATCTTCTAGGGAATGATAAGAGATGCAAACCAAACGCCCTTGTGGGACTAGAATTTCTACGCTTTGTTTTAAAAAGGCTTTAATAACCGTGAGCTCCTGGTTAACCTCAATCCGTATGGCTTGAAAGACTTGTGCCAAGGTCTTATTCAAAAATCGTTCGGGAACTAAAGGACGAATGACCTCTATCAATGCTTGAGTGGTTAGAAGGGGAGCCAGCTCTCGCTGCGCAACTATGTGCTCTGCAATTCTATAGGCACCTTTTACCTCTCCATAGAGCTTTAAAAGTTCTGCCAAGGCATTTTGATCATAGGTATTCACTATCTTTTTGGCATCTACTTCTGACTTTTGATCCATACGCATATCTAGGGGCCCATCGAAACGTATAGAAAATCCCCTTTGTTGGGCATCAAATTGATGGGATGAAACTCCAAAGTCTGCCAGAATACCGTGGACTTCATTAACAGCATACAGTTTTAAATAGCGCTTTAAATCGCGAAAATTAGCCTCTATTAGCATAAAACGATCATCGTCAATACTGTTCTCCACAGCATCTTGATCCTGATCAAAAGCAAAAAGTCTTCCTTGAGTAGACAATGCTTTTAGAATGGCTTGAGAATGACCCCCACTACCAAAAGTGGCATCGATATAGACACCGTTGGGGTCAGTAATAAGGGCCGCTACAGACGGCTGAAGTAATACTGGATCATGGTAGTTAGTCTTGCTCATTTTTATCACCCATTACTTCTTCTGCCAGTGCGCCAAAGTCAAGTGTAGCCTCACTAATTGCTTCCTCGTATCGGGTTTTGTCCCATATTTCGAGAATATTTACCGCCGATGAAATCACCGATTCTTTGAGAATTCCCGCATGCTGTATAAGATCTTTCGGGATAAGTAAACGGCCAGTAGCATCAATTTCAACTAGACGAACTCCTGCAGTAAAGCGACGAATAAAATCATTGTTCTTTTTATTGAACCGATTCAATTGATTTACCTTATCCATAAGAGACTCCCACTGCTTGATCGGGTAAAGCTCTAGGCAGGCGTTAAATACAGCGCGCTTGAGCACAAAACCATCTCGGAGATTTTCAGAGAGTTGTTTTTTAAGTGCCACAGGGAGCATTATACGCCCCTTGACGTCAACCTTACACTCATATGTCCCTATAAAATGTTGCACCCAATTAATTGAATTGATTTTATCAAATATAATTGATAAATCCCACTTTTTTCCACTTAATACCACTTTGTTAATAACTTTCTATCTTACAACGACTTCAATTGATTTTTAAATGAGGAAAAATTAAATGGTAGGAATCCTTTTTAATCCTTATCTTTGACGGCTCAAGGGAAGAGCCAAAAGGCATGGAAAAAATCTTAACTCAAGAAGCGAACTTTAAATATTTAGATCAAGGTCAAGGACAGCCAATAGTTATTCTTCACGGATTAATGGGAGGGTTGAGTAACTTTTCGGGCGTTTTAGATTATTTCCCCTCACAAGGATATCGCGTGATCATCCCTGAATTGCCAATCTACGATCTCCCCTTGAAAAAAACCACCGTCAAAGCGTTTGCCGAATACCTTCACGATTTTTTAACCCATATGAAACTCCGAGATGCAATTCTTCTTGGGAATTCCCTTGGAGGGCATATCGCTTTAGTTTTTTCAAAGACCTATCCTGAGCTTATTAAAGGATTGGTATTGACTGGAAGCTCTGGTTTATACGAAAACAGCATGGGGGAAAGTTACCCTAAGCGCGGTAATTATGAGTACATCAAAAACAAAAGTGAAGAAGTGTTTTTTGATCCAAATGTTGCCACTAAAGAAATTGTTGACGAAGTATTTGAAACGGTAAACGACCGCAACAAGCTTATCAAAACATTGGCGATTGCCAAAAGTGCTATTCGCCATAATATGGCTGACGATCTGCCGAACATGTCTACTCCCACCTGTCTGATCTGGGGAAAAAATGATCATGTCACCCCACCCGAAGTGGCGGAAGAATTTAACACACTTCTTCCCGACGTAAATCTGTTTTGGATTGACAAATGTGGTCATGCACCTATGATGGAACACCCCAAAGAATTTAATCAAATTCTTCACCGCTGGTTGACCCAAAAGCAATTCTAAAAAATCGCCATGCGCGTTGTCCATTCCGAATTTGTCATTAGTAATACCGATGTGGCCAAGTGTCCCAATGAGCCTTTGGCTGAGTATGCCTTTATCGGACGTTCAAATGTTGGTAAATCATCGCTAATCAATACACTCTGTGCACGCAAAAACCTTGCTAAAACATCAGGGAAACCAGGAAAGACACAATTGATTAATCATTTTAAAATCAATAAACAATGGTTCCTAGTAGATCTTCCTGGCTATGGTTATGCCAAGACCTCTAAAGCAACAAAAAAGGCTTTTCAACAGTTAATAACCCGCTATTTTGAGAAACGCAAGCAACTGATTTCTGCTTTTGTACTTATCGATATTCGTCACGAAGCACAAAACATCGATCTAGATTTTATGACATGGTTGGGCGAAAATTTCATTCCCTTCGCCATCATTTTCACTAAAGCAGACAAACTTAAGCCACAGGCTCAAGAGCGCAATATCATCGCTTATTTAAACACAATGAAAGAAGAACGGTGGGAAGAAACACCCCCTTATTTTGTTACCTCATCTTTACACAAGACAGGAGTGGAAGAGGTTCTAAAACACATCAATCAGCTCAATATTGCGTTTAAGGCGTCTTCTTAAGCCTTCCCCTTACGATCAATATTGAGGTGTGTTGCAAAGTACTCGCAAAAATCATTCATCGTGGCCGTCATTTTTTCGTTTTGAGTGGCCCGATAAAACGTTTGTGCCATGGTCACCAGAGATTGATGAAAAAAAACATTCATTTGGTCTATTGGCATTTCTTTTACCCATAAATCCATCCGCAAGGTTTCTTGGTTTTTCCCATCCCATAGTGACATTAAAAGCGCTTGGGCCTCTTCTTCATTGACTCCCCCATCTGGCGCTGACCACACAATTTTTTCAGGAATTTTATTTTCATCTAGCTGGACATCAATTTTGATGTGAGTGTCTTTACCTTTACTCATTTATTTTTAGGTTTATAGTTTGAAGCATTAAAGAGCTCCATGGCTGGTGTGTTTATGATCTGTTTTATCGTTTTGCCACTGTTTTTTTCCGCATAGGCACGTACAATTTGCCAGCCCAGCCATTGCCCTATTTTACCTGGGCTCTCATTATCAATTTCCAAATAAAATTTGGAAAAAGGCGCCGGTTCAATAAAACGCTGGACATAGCTCGATTGTGTTTTGTAAAGCAACTCATTTTCAATGAAATATTGCCATATAAAACGCTCATTCTCTTGTGCCCATTCGATTTCTTTCGCAGTAAAACTGATTTTAACCGCATCGGTAAGATGGGGAACTAAAAGATCTTTTAAATACAATCTTTTCCCGTAATAAACCATCTGTCCTAAAAGGGTTCTGTCTGAAGGAGGGGGTACTATGGTCAAGGCGAATTCGTCGGCTAAATGAGCGCCAAAATAGGCCACATCCATGTCTCTGACGATATACTGTGGGATTCCTTCATAAAGTTTGTTCTCTGCCCCCAAATAAGTATCGAGCGAGATTAAAACTAAAGAATCCGTGTAAATCGTTTTGTTTTGATAGTCGACATTATTGGTCAAAAAAACAATCTTAGGCTCTTGATCTCTTGGAAAGTAATATTGAATATGCTGAAACAAGGGTCTGATTTCTTTCTCAAATGGAAATAGATTTGGAAAAACAGTATTGATCTCTTTTTGCAGGAGGACTTGTAAACTATCGCGCTGCCGCTTTAACCAAATACTGTCGGGGTATTGATCGGGAAATAAATACGAATAGTTTTTCTTTAAAGCGAAGAACTCTTCTGGGGAAGCATTAAAGAATTTAATGTCAAAACGATCAAAATTGACTGCTACGTCAATTTTAGCAATTTCTTCTTCTCGCTTATCGGTCGGAGAACATGAAAAATATGTAACCAGAAGCGCTAAAAAAAGGAAAATTGATAAAAATGATTTACTGTGTTGCTTCATTGTTCAACTTTATTTCTTGTCAAGAAAGAAGTTTTCTATTTTTACACAAAGTTACAAGCAAAAAAAGAGAGTAGCGATGAAAAGTCCAGAAAAAGTAATTGAACATATTGTGGCATGGCTAAAAGCGTATGCTGATGAGTCAAAAATGAACGGGTTTGTAGTGGGGGTTTCTGGTGGAATTGATTCGGCTCTAACCTCAACACTCTGTGCTAAAACAGGACTTCCTGTCCTCTGCCTAGAGATGGAAATCCACCAAGCAGACAGCCAGGTCTCACGTGCAAAACAGCATATCCACTGGTTAGAAAAAAAATTTGACAATGTTTCGCATCATTCTATTTCGCTTACTAAAGTGTTCGATACTTTCAAAACCAGTTTGCCGTCTACCCAAGATACCGATCAACAATTCCTTAGCCTTGCCAACACGCGCGCTCGGTTTCGCATGTCAACGCTCTATTATTTTGCAGCCTTAAATCGCTATCTCGTTGCTGGAACGGGAAATAAAGTTGAAGATTTTGGTGTCGGTTTCTATACCAAATATGGTGATGGCGGTGTCGATTTAAGTCCAATTGCAGATTTGATGAAATCAGAGGTATATGCTTTAGCCCAATTTCTCGGCATTAATGATGATATTCAAAAGGC
>JBMZTS010000023.1:0-14734 GCA_049623905.1 Flavobacteriaceae bacterium | reverse complement strand
CGCGTGGATGTTAGATGAAGACTATAAAAAGGCCGGATTCAAAATGCTTCCCACAGGGGAAAAAGACCAAGGCACAGCATTTCAGATTATCGTATACACCCTTTGGATGCTTTTGATCTCTCTACTTCCCTTTACCCATTATACCGGAGAGTTGAGTTTGAGTATTTACGGTGCAATTGCCGTTGTTGTGGTGGGTGTGATAATGCTTTATTTCGCAACAGATTTAATGTTAAAGAAAAACAATAAAGCAGCGCAGCGACTAATGATTAGCAGTGTGTTTTATATTAGTGCAGTACAAATTATATATATCATTGATAAATTTTTGATTTATGGAAATTAGTGAAATGCAAAAAAACAGCCGAACCAAAAAAATGATGCTGTGGTTTGGGATGATAAGTATGGCCATGACTTTTGCAGGCCTCACAAGTGCTTATGTGGTCAGTAGTACACGGGCAGATTGGCTTGAAAATTTTATTTTGCCAGAAGTTTTCACCTTTAGCACTCTGATTATACTTTTAAGTAGCGCAACATTTTACTTTGCAAAAAGGAACCTTAAACAAAACAAGCTCTTAAGATTTAAACTTTTCCTTTGGGCAACCTTGGGTTTAACCTTGACATTTGTCAATTTGCAGTTTCAAGGTTTTGCACAAATCATCGCCTCTGGGTATTATTTTACGGGCGCAGAGAGTTCTATCACCACTTCTTTTCTCTACGTATTGGTTCTCTTGCATTTGGCACATGTTGTGGCAGGTCTAATTGTCTTGGGAGTGGTTTTGTTTAACACTTACCGCAATAGCTATTCGGCTGAGAAAACGCTTGGTGTTGAATTGGCAGAATTGTTTTGGCATTTTCTAGACTTTCTGTGGCTATATTTATATCTCTTTGTAACGATTTATTAATAGGAATCAATTAAATTTGTACCATTAAATTTGACAATTTTTTATGGAAGCAACAGCAACCAACCCTAATGAAGAAACCAACGTTTGGGGTGGAGGTAACAAACCCCTAAACGCAAGCTATGGCAAGATGATGATGTGGTTTTTCATTGTCTCCGATGCCTTGACCTTTTCAGGCTTTCTTGTAGCCTACGGTTTTTCTAGATTTAAAAACATAGACTCTTGGCCCATTGCCGATGAGGTATTTACCCACTTTCCATTTTTACACGGTGTCGATGCACCCATGTATTATGTAGCCCTGATGACATTTATTCTAATTTTCTCCTCTGTTACCATGGTATTGGCAGTAGATGCAGGACACCATATGAATAAAGCAAAAGTGACTTTTTACATGCTTCTGACCATTATTGGTGGAGCAATTTTTGTCGGCTCTCAAGCCTGGGAATGGAAAAATTTTATCAAAGGGGAATATGGCGCTCTCGAAACGAGAGGAGGGCAAATTCTTCAATTTGTTGACAGCACAACCGGAAAACGAGTTGCCTTAGAAACTTTTGCTGCAAACATTGCTACAGAAAGAACAACGCATCAAAGCAGTAACGGAATATGGTTCGTAGGTGAATCGTCTTTACCAACCTATACTGTCGATGAAATAAAAGCTGGATTTGCAGCCAACACTAATCTTGTGATTAGGGGTGAAAAAATCGATGAAAAAGGAAAAAAAATTGTATTATCTCGCGAGGCTTCCTTATCAAAAATAAACGACGCTGTTGGTGTTGTTGAAGGGGCCAACCTAATCCATAACGAATACGGAAACCGTTTATTTGCAGATTTCTTTTTCTTTATTACAGGTTTTCACGGGTTTCACGTTTTCTCTGGAGTTGTGATCAACTGTATTATTTTCTTTAATGTCATTGTGGGTACCTATGAACGAAGAGGGCATTATGAAATGGTTGAAAAAGTAGGACTTTATTGGCACTTTGTCGACTTGGTCTGGGTCTTCGTTTTTACTTTCTTCTATCTCGTTTAACAAACTATTAAAGCACAGCACATGGCACACGAAAATCAAAAATTAGCCATTTTTAGAGGCCTTTTAAAATTTAAATCCAACGTCCAGAAAATATGGGGAGTTTTAATTTTTCTCTCTATCGTCACGACCATAGAAGTGGCTTTGGGGATTGTTAAGCCTGAAAGTTTGATGGAAATGTTTTTTGGAATGAAACTCTTAAACTGGATTTTCATTATCCTCACTATCGTAAAAGCCTATTATATTGCATGGGACTTCATGCACATTAGAGATGAAAAAGCTTCATTTAGCGGGTCTATTGTCCTTCCTTTAATAATCTTAATCCCTTATTTGGCGTTCATTTTATTAGTCGAGGCCGACTATATTTTCGAAGTGATGAATGCAGGATTTGTAAGCTGGAATTTCTAACCCTCTTTCGATGGACAAAGAAGCGGTAAAAAAGTTTTTAGTTCTCGGGATTCTTTTTGTTTTTCCCTTGGTCATATATCTTTTTTTTGCTTCAGGAATCAATAACTTTGCGCGTTTGCCCATCCTAACAGAAGCCGTAGACGAAATCAGTTCATGGTCAACCTTACGTGGAGACTCCCATCAATTTGAGGGAAAAATAACAATTATGGGATTTTGGGGGAGCGATTTAGAATTACGAAAAGCGGATGCATTCAATTTGAATCAAAAAATTTACAAGCGCTTTTACCAATTTGACGATTTCCAATTCATCATGGCCGTTGAAAACGGACAAGAAAAAGTGATCGTTCAAATCATCGAAGAACTTCAATCTGGTGCTGCAACAGATATGGGAAAGTGGAAATTTATTTTTGGAACACCTGCCGAAATACAATACTTGTTTAAGAGTTTCCAAACCGATGTGATACTTAATCAAAACAACAGTACTTCAACCGTATTTATTATTGATCGAGCAAAAAAACTGCGTGGGAGAGACGATGACGAAGAAGTTGGGACTCTCTATGGATATAATACAAGTTCGGTGGCTGAATTAAATAAAAAAATGACAGATGATGTTAAAGTCATCCTTGCCGAATACCGCTTAGCACTTAAAAAAAACAACAGCAATCGCGTTAAATAAGCACGGCTTTTTTCATTTTTCTAAATTCATTATTTTTGTCTTATGAAAAAGAACAGATCCATTGGCTTAATTGCTATTTTAGTCATTTTTGGCTATTTATTTATCCCTAAAATAGTTGAGCGTATCGCGACCGATCAAACGGTTTCGAGTAATCGTTCTGTCAAACCAGGATATACCGCTTTAGATTTTATCCGGCTCAATGGAGAGGCCAAAAAAGTTCCTGAATTTCTATTTCTCAACCAAGACAGTCTTTACATTTCAAATGAAGATTATTTGGGAAAGGTCTATGTTGTAGAATTCTTTTTTAGTCGTTGTCCATCCATCTGTCCCATCATGAATAAAAACATGAAAATTCTGTATGATCGTTTTGGTGAACGGGATGATTTTGGGATAGCATCTTTTACCATAGATCCAGAACACGACACCCCTTCAACCCTTAAAAAATATGCCCAAGGCTATGTTGACAAATCACCGAGCTGGAATTTCCTGACCGGAGATAAAGCCACCACCTATGAATTGGCCAACACAGGCTTTAATATTTTTGCCTCAATCAATCCAGCAGTAGCGGGTGGTTTTGAACATCAGGGCTATTTCGCTTTGATTGATAAAAAGGGCTATATTCGATCTCGTCAAGATAATTATGGCAATCCAATAGTCTATTATATGGGGCTAGATCAAGATATAGAAGAACAAGGTGTAGATCAATTAGAGGTAGATATTGAAAAATTATTAAACGAAAAGTAATCATGGAAAAAAAGAGCACAAAGGCAAATCAACTCAGATATAAAAGCGCAATTATTACCGTATCGGTATTGATCCCCGTTGTCGTTGCGATTTTGTTTAGAATACGTTTAGAAAGCCTACAACCCCTAAGCTTTTTACCACCTATTTATGCCGCGATAAATGGTTATACGGCTGTTATTTTATGTATAGCCCTTTGGGCCATAAAGAACAGAAAAATAACCTTACACGAACAGCTTATGAAAACCGCTATTGGGATGTCCCTTGCTTTTTTAGTAATGTATGTGGCATATCATTTGACGACAGACCCGACCCCTTACGGGGGCGAAGGATGGATAAAAAATGTGTATTATTTTATATTAATTTCTCATATTTTATTGTCCATTACCATCATACCTTTGGTCTTAATTTCCTATGTTAGAGCGATTTCCCAGCAGTTTACCTTGCACAGAAAAATAGCAAGGGTCACCTTTCCAATATGGCTTTACATTGCTGTAACAGGTGTGATAATTTATCTCATGATTTCGCCTTACTACAACTAAAATGAAAAAACAAGGTTTTCTTTTATGTGTTCTTTTAACAGGGCTTTGCCTCTTTCCTGAAACCCTCGAGGCCCAGTGCTCGATGTGTCGAGCAGTTTTAGCTTCCGAGGAAGGGCAAACAACGGCCAAGGGTATCAACGATGGCATTGTCTATTTGATGGCTATGCCCTACATCTTGGTTGCAGGTGTTGGGTATGTTGTATATCGAATGATGTATAAATAATTTTGTTTCAGGTGTAACATTTTTGTCATAGCGACGTCTTATCTATATACAGTAGAAAAAAGTTTGTCCTGCTATGATTCAGATTAAAGACCTACATAAGTCCTATCAAATGGGTAATTCCGCACTTCATGTTTTGAAGGGAATTAATCTAAATGTTGAAAACGGCGAACTCGTTGCCATCATGGGCTCTTCTGGCTCGGGGAAATCGACCTTACTAAATATCATAGGAATGCTCGACGTTTTAGACGAAGGAAGCTACCAATTGGACGATGTTCTAATCAAAGACCTAGACGAAACAAAAGCAGCAAAATACAGAAACAGATTTTTAGGTTTTGTATTTCAGTCCTTTAATTTGATTAATTATAAAACAGCTTTGGAGAATGTTTCTCTCCCGCTATATTATCAGGGAATGGGGCGAAAAGAGCGTCAAGAAGAAGCATTGAAATACCTGGCCAGTGTTGGATTAGCCGAATGGGCGACACATTTGCCCAGTGAACTCTCTGGAGGACAAAAGCAACGTGTTGCCATTGCTCGTGCCATGGCCTCTCAACCCAAATTATTATTGGCAGATGAACCCACTGGAGCATTGGATACAACAACCTCTTATGAGGTCATGGACCTTATTCAAAAAATTAACGAAGAAGGTAAGACCATTTTAGTGGTAACACATGAAGAAGATATTGCGCAGATGTGTAAACGTATCGTTCGTTTAAAAGACGGTGTTATCGTTGAAGATAAAAAAGTGAATCAAGTTTTAGCGGCTCAATATGTTTAATCAAGATCGTTGGCAAGAAATATTTGAAACGATTCGCAAGAATAAGTTACGTACTTTTCTGTCTGGTTTTACGGTCGCTTTAGGGATACTGATTTTTATTATTTTATTTGGTTTCGGTAACGGTTTAAAAAACACCTTCAAAGAATTTTTTCTCGATGATGCAACCAATACGCTTTTCCTTTTTGCTGGAAAAACTTCAAAGCCCTTCAAGGGTTTTAAAGCAAATCGACGGATAGAATTCAAAAATGACGATTTAGAAGATATCAAAACCAATTTCGCTTATTTTTTAGAATATATCACACCCCGTATTTCGCGAAGAGCCAGCGTTAGATACAAAAATGAATTTGACAATTACACCACACGTGCCGTAGGTCCTGATCATCAATTTGCTGAAAAGACCATTTTGATGAAGGGGCGATATCTCAATCAATCAGACATTAAAAACAAAAGTAAGCACGCTGTCATTGGACGACTAGTTGCACGCGATTTATTTAAGCAAGAAAATCCGGTAGGAAAATTCATCGATGTTGGTAATAGTGTTTTTAAGATTGTTGGAGTGTTTCAAGACGACGGCGGAGATAATGAAGAACGGTTTATTTATATTCCCTACACAACCCGACAAATGCTAGAAAAGGGGAACGATAAGATCGACCAAATTATTGTTGCTTTTCGCCCTGAATTGGGACATGCAGGTGCTTTGGGTTTTGAAAAATCGCTTCGCCGATTTCTAAAGGATAAAAAATCTATTGCGCCAAATGATCCCAACGGTCTTTATATCAGAAATGTTGCTGATCAATTAAAGCAAAATCAACAATTTGCCAATGTATTACAACTTATTGTCACTTTTGTAGGACTGGGAACCTTAATTGCGGGCATTATAGGTATTTCAAACATCATGGTTTTTGTAGTCAAAGAACGCACCAAAGAATTAGGAATTCGCAAAGCCCTTGGCGCAACACCAAAATCCGTCATTCAAATGATTTTACAAGAGTCAATATTCATTACAACTATTTCAGGATATATTGGAATGGGCCTTGGTATTTTCATCCTCAATAATATTGGCGAAACACTCGAAGATTATTTTATAAAAAACCCTTTTATTGATTTGTACACGGCACTTTTTGCCACCTTAATACTGGTGATTTTCGGTGGAATTGCAGGCTATATCCCTGCCAAACGTGCGGCGAGCATTAAACCCATTGTTGCGTTAAGAGATGAATAGTTTAAAAATCATATTTGATAGAGATACTTGGCAAGAAATTTTTGGTTCCATTCAAAAAAATAAGGTTCGAACCATCATCACCGTGATTGGGGTCTTGTGGGGGATTTTCATTTACATTACCCTTTCAGGCTCAGCCAACGGATTGGATAACGGTTTTGAACGTGAATTTGAGAACATCGCAATGAACTCTATGTTTGTATGGGCCCAAAGCACAAGCCTCCCCTATGAAGGCTTTAAAACGGGACGCAATCCTCAACTCAAACTAAAAGATGCGCAAACCCTTAGAAATAACATTCCAGAAATTCAATTCATAGCACCACGCAATGCTCGTGGGGTTTTCGATGGCACCTCTGGTTCTCAAATTGTTCGAGGCTCGAAGTCTGGCACCTACAATATTTATGGTGATTTCCCGGAATACACCAAGATTGCGACCAAAAAGATCTACCGCGGCGGACGATTCATCAATCAATCCGATATTGATAACGCTCGAAAAGTTTGTGTTATTGGAGAAAGAACACAAAAAGAGTTATTTGAGAAAGGGGAAGACGTCATTGGTAAATTCGTTCGTATAGATAACATTTATTTTCAAGTTATTGGCGTGCATAAATACATACAAGGCGGGGGTTTTGAAAGTGATGGAGATGTCTTTATCCCATTTGCTACTTTCAAAAAACTCTACAATACTGGGGAAAATGTTTCTTGGTTTACCATAGCAGCTTTCGATGATGCTGATGTCGTTCAAGTTGAAAAAGATGTAAAACAAACCTTAAAGCGGATTCATCGGGTTAATCCGAAAGACGAACGCGCTTTTGGTTCATTCAATTTAGGAGAAGTTTTCAATCGCATCATGGGATTTGCTCGCGGTATGACCTTTCTGTCATTAGTTGTTGGAATAGCGACCATTATAGCGGGAGTCATAGGAATTGGAAATATCCTCCTGATATCGGTCAAAGAACGCACCAAAGAGTTAGGCATCCGAAGAGCGTTGGGTGCAACCCCTTCTGAAGTGCGGATGCAAATTATTTTAGAATCGGTATTTCTAACCGTGGTTGCTGGCGTTTTTGGAATCGTTTTAGGCGCCTTTGTTTTGGCAGGAATTAACGCAGGAACGGCTAATCTAGAAGATTTCCCCTACACCAATCCAACCGTACCCATATCCTTTGTCCTCGGGGCATTGGCCATTATGGTGACCTTGGGCACGCTCATCGGCCTTATACCAGCTCAGCGTGCCGTTAGTATTAAACCTATAGATGCCTTAAGAGAAGAATAAAAAACAGAATAGTATTATGAATAAAATTGTCCGTTACTTATTAATTGGAATTGTGGTGTTTAGCGTGCTTTTTGCCGCTGCTTACTTTATTAAATCAAACAGCAAAGCCACCCTAGAGTACGAAACCAAAACCGCCCTGATTACAAACATTGAAAAGAAAACAGTCGCTACAGGTAAAGTCATTCCCGAAGATGAAGTTGAGGTCAAACCTCAAGTTCAAGGAATTCTTCAAGCACTCTATGTAGAAGAAGGCGATAAGGTCAAGGAAGGAGACTTATTGGCTAAGATAAAAGTCGTGGCTGACGAAGGCCAATTGAACAGTGCCAAAGGACGTCTTGCCAACGCAAGACTAGTTTTAAAAAATGCAGAAATTGATTATAAAAGAAATAAATCCTTATTAGACAAAGGCATTATTGCACTACAAGAATTTCAGTCTTCAGAGCTCAATTACAATCGTGCAAAACAAGATCTGAGCAATGCTCAAAGCGATTACGAAATCATTAAGTTGGGATCGACAGGCGGTTCAGCTTCAGCCAACACAAATGTTCGTGCCACTGTAGCTGGAACAATTTTAGAACTACCAGTTAAAGAAGGCGACCAAGTGATTGAGAGTAATTCTTTCAACGCAGGAACGACCATTGCCATTATTGCCGATTTGAAAAAAATGATTTTTGAAGGAAAAGTAGACGAAGCCGAAGTTGGAAAACTAGTTATTGGGATGCCTTTATCAGTAAGTTTAGGCGCCATTCAGGACAAAGAATTTCTCGCCCGTCTTAAATTTATTGCACCTAAAGGAAATGAGGAACAAGGGGCAGTACAATTTAAAATAGAAGGAGATGTCACTTTGGATGATAACTTTTTTGTTCGCGCAGGATATAGTGCAAACGCTTCTTTGGTTTTAGAAAGAAAGGACAGCATTCTAGCGCTATCTGAAGCCTTGCTTCAATTTGATAAAGAAACCGAACAAGCCTATGTAGAGATCCAAGTTGATGAGCAAAAATTTGAACGGAAAGACGTTGAAATCGGTATCTCGGACGGGATTAATGTCGAAATAATTTCAGGAATCACCCTAGAAGATAAAATTAAAGTTTGGAATAAAACCGAGGCGAAAAAGAAAGGTGATGATGATGACTCGTCCAACAATGAATAAACGCACTATGAATATTAGAATTATCCCATTTTTTCTTCCCATGCTCTTGCTAAGCGGCTTGACCTTTGGTCAAGTTAAACAATGGTCGTTACAAGAATGTATCGATCTAGCTCTGGAAAAAAACATTACCATCAAGCAAAATCAACTCAATTATGCCAGTGCTGAACTTGACAAGCAATCGGCCATGGCCAATTTTTTTCCTAGAATAAATGTCAGCTCAAGTCATTCGTGGAATATAGGCCTAAACCAGAATATCACTACAGGTTTATTTGAAAATGTGACAACACAATTCTCTTCTGCTGGGGCCAACCTAGGGGTTGATCTTTATAAAGGAAAACAAAACTTTAACCAATTACACCGTGCTAATCTGGCAATTCTTGCTCAGCAATATCAATTGGAAGATATTAGTGATAACATCGCCCTTTTGGTCGCTAACAGCTTTTTGCAAATCATGTTTAATCGTGAAATTTTAGGAGTTCAGAGGGGTCAGTTGGTGGTTTCTTTAGAAGAAAAAAAACGGACGCAAGTCTTAATTGAAGCAGGAGTATTAGTGGCTAGCGATATGTTCGAATTAGAAGCCAATATTGCAACACAAAAGCAAGTGGTGATTCAATCTGAAAACAACTTACGCTTGTCAAAAATTAATTTAGCGCAATTATTGTTAATTACAGACTATGAAAATTTTGACATCGAATTTGTGAATTTAGACATTCCCTTTTCTCAAATAATGGAGGAAAGCCCAAAGCAAATTTTTGAGCAAGCACTCACCAACCGAAGCGATATTAAATTGGCGGTAACAAATGTTGAAATTGCTGAAACGGATCTCAAATTAGCCAAAGGGAATTTACAACCGTCTCTTCAGGCATTTTATGGCTACAGTACACGTTTGTCTTATAGCGATCGCTTAATTGGGACTGGGGTTTTCGAAAACATCCAGATTGGAACGGTTCAGGGGACAGGCCAACAAGTCATTCGCGGTATCGAGCAACAAAAGGTCGTGGGACCATTGCCGCTCGCCGATCAACTTGGTTTAAACGATGGTCACAATTTTGGACTCCAATTAAACATTCCCATTTTTAATGGTCTCTTGGCCAAAAACAATGTAAAGAAAAGTAGAATCAACTTGGAGCGAACCAAAAATGTAATGGAACAACAAAAATTAGACTTGGAAAGTACCGTTAACCAGGCATTTAACGACGCCAAAGGCACTTACACTTTTTATGAGGCGGCACAAAAAACAACACAAGCCCGTTTAGATGCCTATAAAAATGCCCAGAAAAGATTTGAAGCTGGTGTTGTCAATTCGTTCGATTATTCACAGATTAAGCAGCGCTATGAAACCGCAGTATCTGAGCAAGTTCGCGCTAAGTATGACTATATTTTCAAGTTGAAGGTCTTAGAATTTTATTTCGGAATTCCCCTAGAGTTTTAATGTAATGTTCACCTTGCGGACGTCAATCATTTTTGTAATTTCCCATTTCAAAATTGACCACCACTGACGATCAAATGTATGGGACATTTTTTCTTACATCTAGAAACCGCCACGACCAACTGTTCGGTTGCCCTTTCACATGACGATAAATTGGTCGCCTTAAAAGAGGCCAACGCCCCTAAATTTAGGCATAGTGACCATCTCCATCTTTTTATCGACAATGTTCTTCAACACGCGGGAATCTCATATGCTCAATTATCGGCTGTAGCGGTGAGTATGGGCCCTGGATCATATACTGGATTGAGAATAGGTGTTTCGACGGCTAAAGGGCTCTGTTATGCGAATGAGGTGCCTTTAATCGCCGTCAATACACTTGAAGTCCTAGCCCGCAATATTCAACCTAAAGCGGGACAGATTTTGATCCCTATGCTTGATGCTCGTCGGATGGAAGTTTTCACCATGCATCTCGATGCACAGTATCACGTTATCGAACCCACGACAGTGAAAATAATTACGCAAGAGACAGGGGCAGAATTCCCAAAAGGGCAAAAACTTCTCTTCGGATCTGGGGCTGAAAAATGTCAAACATTTTTAAATGATGCTTCGTTTTCATATCCAGAGGTCAGTCCTGTTCCTTCTGCCAAAAATATGATCTCATTGGTCAATGAAAAATTTAAAAATAAAGTCTTTGAAGATGTTGCTTATTTTGAGCCTTTTTATCTGAAAGATTTTTACACAACTGCCCCGAAGGCTAAGTAATAGACAGTATTTTTTTAGCAGCATCCAAAGACTCTAAGGGCCGGCCACACTGTTTGTTTTCACAAATGTAGATCAGGGTATTATTGTTTTTAAAGCGATGCTTAAGAAGAGGTAGAGGCGATTCTGTGGTACTGGCGGCCCAATGGACATTTTCAAAATCATATTGCTGAAGCACTCTAATCCATTCTATTGCCTGAGGGCCAAGAATAACAATTTCTCTTTGGGATAGGGATAAGTTCAATGCTAATCGAAGCCAATAGCTATGTGCTCTCGGAAATTGAGTACAATCGTTGGCCACTGTTTCAATCATTGTTTTAGCGCGATATGCCCACTCGGTTTTATCCAAATGAATACTCGCCCGATATAAATTTTCTGCCATCATGGCGTTCGATGAGGGAATGACATTGTCGTTGATTTCTTGATTTTGAATCACTAAATTTTCTTCTTCAGAAAAGTAAAAAAGAGAAGAGTTGGTTTGAGTGAAATTTTCAAAACAGTACTCAATTAATTTTTCGACACACTTGAGCAGGGAAGCCTCGAAAAAGGTTTCATAGGCATCGAGGTAATAGCTGATTAGGCAGCTGTAGTCCTCGAGGAATCCATTAATGGGTGTTGCTTCAGCCTTATTTAAACGATATAAGCCTTTGCCCTTTCGCTGAAAAGTTTGTCCAATAAACGTCAAATTCATTTGGGCAAAATCACGATATGACTCCGTTTGAAAGACACGGAAAGCGTGAAGCAATCCTTTGCCTATTAGGGCGTTCCATGCGCAGATGATTTTATCATCGCGTCTTGGAGCTGGGCGTTGTTGGCGTGCCTTGAAAAGTGTAGACTCCCAATCAGCAATGGTTATGGAGAACGTGCTGTCTAAGCCTTTTTCTTTTAAGAAAGTATCAATTGAAGAAGGCCGAAAGAAAACATAACGATCATTCTCCCAATAGCCTTGTGAATTAATACCAAAATAATCGGTAAAATAAGGGGTGTTTAATAACCCTAATACCTCTAACTCACTCTTTGACCACACATAGAAGGCACCTTCTTCTAGAGTTCCATTTGGCGAAAGACTATCGGCGTCTAGAGAGGCATAAAAACCGCCTTTTTGGTTTGAAAGTTCATCGTTTAAAAAGCGAAGAGTTTTTTCAATAACCTCCCGATATAAGGGGCTTTTTGTTTTTTGATAAGCAGAACAATACACGTCCAATAGTTGTCCATTGTCATAGCCCATTTTTTCAAAATGGGGCACATGCCATCGCTCGTCAACCGAGTAGCGAGAAAACCCTCCGCCAAGGAGGTCGAAAAGCCCTCCTAACGCCATTTTTTCTAGGGTCAAATGGGCATGAGTAGTGAGTTCTTTTGTTCGAAAAAAAAGATTTAAGAGTGTTGGCATCATAAATTTTGGCGCCCCGTTTAGCCCTCCATTAGTTCGATCAATTTTGTTTTCAAAGCTTGAAATAGCCGCTCTTATTTCATGCAACTCCAATGTTTTTTGACCTTTATTTTTTTCCAATTCAAGGGCCAGCATCCCTTTTTCTAAGTCTGAGGCATAACGGCGTAGTTTAGAGGGATTCTTCTCATGGAGAGTTACGATTTGAGTCAAATAGGCCATCCATTGTTCTTTGGGAAAATAGGTTCCTCCCCAAAGCGGACGCCCATCGGGAAGCGCGACAATGTTTAAGGGCCACCCGCCTTGACCAGTTAAGATTTGAAGTGCCTGCATATAAACATGGTCAATATCGGGGCGCTCTTCTCGATCCACTTTTATATTGATAAAATGTGAATTCATGAGCTGGGCCACGGCATCGTCTTCAAACGACTCTCGTTCCATGACATGACACCAATGGCAAGCGGCGTAGCCAATACTAATCAAGATCAAGCGATTGTTCTCTTTGGCTTTTTGGAGGTGTTCGTCGCCCCAGGGAACCCAAAAAACAGGGTTTCCTGCGTGTTGGCGTAAGTAGGGACTTTGCTCCTGTGCAAGAAGGTTTTTATGTTCTTCAGAAGGCCTAGCCATTCACTGCGGTTACAGAACTGATTTTTCCCGGAAGCATTTCTTTAAGCATGTTTTCAATGCCATTTTTTAGGGTAAATGTAGAGGAAGGACAACCACTGCAGGCCCCCTGCAATATGACCTGAACACTCTTGTCTTCAGGATTATAAGCCTCAAAGAGAATGTTGCCGCCATCTGAGGCTACAGCAGGTTTAATATAATCGTCTATTATTTTGACGATTTCCCGTGAAGTTTCATCTAGTGCATCGAGGTCTATTACTACTGAGGTGCTGTTGGTCGTTGACTGATTGCTTGAGACAATTGTTTTACCTGCTTCGATATAGGTTCGAATAAATTCTCTGACCTCCATCACAACCTCATCCCAACTCACAGTATCTTTTTTATTGATTGAAATATAGTTGGCGTCAATAAACACTTCATTTACAAAAGGAAACTGAAATAAGGCTTGGGCTAAAGGCGCGTTTGAAGCGTCTTCTAAGCACTTAAATTCAAAGATGTTGTCCACCAGCATTTTATTGGCAACAAACTTCATTACATTAGGATTGGGCGTACTTTCAGCATATACTGTAGCAGGAATTTTCTTGATTTCAGCTTGGCGACTTATTTGTCCTCCATCATTTAAAAAGGTTTGAATTTCTTGAGCCACTTCATTAATAACGTCTTGCCATGCAAGTATATCAAAGCGTTCAATTTCGATGCCTGTGTCTTTGAGGGTAACCGATTTTACAAAGGGCAGGTAAAACATTTGCTGAACAAGTGGGGCTTCTTTTGCTTCTTCTACCGACCGATAGGTTTTGTCTTCAGAAATCCCTAAGGCAACATTTATGGCAAAAAAGGCGTAACGATTATCCTCTTTAATGGAGGGTTTGACAAGAAAATGGCTCATACTTTTTTTTACAAAATTACATAAAACTCAATTGTCGTGGCGTTCAAAATGCGAATCATTTTTTACCTTACATAAAAAAAGTCATGCTTATAAAATCAGTCCGAGGATTTCAACCCAAGTGGGGTAAAGATTGCTTTATCGCCGAAAATGCAAGCTTGATAGGAAATGTGGTCATGGGCGATCAATGCTCGGTATGGTATCAGGCTGTTGTTCGCGGTGACGTGCACAGCATTCGCATCGGCGATCGGGTAAACATCCAAGATGGCGCTGTAATTCACGCAACTTTTGAAAAAGCAGCCACAACCATAGGCAATGATGTTTCAATAGGGCATAATGCTATTGTTCATGGCTGCACTCTTCACGATAAGGTGTTAATTGGCATGGGGAGCATAGTTATGGATAATTGTCAGATCCATTCCAATAGTATCATTGCCGCAGGGAGTGTTGTGACACAAAACACTGTGGTAGAATCGGGCGCTATCTATGCCGGTATTCCCGCGCGTAAAATTAAGACTGTAGATGCGGCGCTTCAAAAAGGAGAAATTGAACGTATTGCTCAAAACTATCTGTTTTACTCCAGTTGGTTTAAAGCGGAAGATGAATGATATTTTCCTTAAGATAAAAGCCTAGATTACTTTTCTTAGCAGTGCTGTAATATCTTTCTGTGCCATGATCATTATGAGAATTTAAAAGTTTTTTTTGGATCAAGACCTTTTTTGTTT
>JBMZTS010000022.1:0-14929 GCA_049623905.1 Flavobacteriaceae bacterium | reverse complement strand
ACACGATCTTTCTTTTCTTTCATTTCGACTTCAGAAGGGGCTCCAACATAGAGTACGGCCACTCCGCCAGAAAGTTTGGCTAAGCGTTCTTGAAGTTTTTCCTTATCGTAATCTGAAGTTGAATTTTCAATTTGTGCTTTAATTTGGTTTACTCTAGCCTCGATAGCATCGGAAGCTCCTGAGCCATTTACCACTGTGGTGTTGTCTTTGTCAATGGTAACCTTTTCTGTCGTTCCTAACATTTCAATGGTGGTGTTTTCTAATGTGAATCCACGTTCCTCAGAAATGACAGTCCCTCCAGTTAGAATTGCAATGTCTTCTAACATCGCTTTTCTTCGGTCGCCAAAACCAGGGGCTTTTACTGCAGCAATCTTCAGTGCGCCTCTAAGTTTATTTACAACAAGTGTTGCCAAGGCTTCTCCATCAACGTCTTCAGCAATAATTAACAATGGCTTACCCGTCTGGGCAACAGGTTCAAGAACAGGCAATAAGTCTTTCATTGATGAAATTTTCTTATCATACAATAAAATATAAGGAGTCTCAAGGTCTGCTTCCATTTTTTCAGAATCCGTTACAAAGTAAGGCGATAAGTATCCACGGTCGAATTGCATCCCTTCAACAACGTCGACATAGGTGTCTGTCCCTTTGGCTTCTTCAACTGTAATCACACCTTCTTTTCCTACTTTTTCAAAGGCTTGAGTGATTAAGCTTCCGATAGTCTCATCGTTGTTTGCAGAAATACTGGCCACTTGCTTGATCTTTTCAGAAGAATCGCCCACCTCTACCGATTGTTTTTCCAGTTCGGCAACAATGGCCTCTACGGCTTTGTCGATCCCCCGTTTTAAATCAAGTGGATTAGCCCCCGCGGCGACATTTTTTAGTCCTTCTTTCACTACGGCTTGAGCTAAAATGGTGGCCGTTGTGGTGCCATCACCAGCGAGATCGTTTGTTTTGGAGGCCACTTCTTTAACCATCTGAGCGCCCATGTTTTCAAGAGCATCTTCTAGCTCTATTTCTTTTGCAACGGTTACTCCATCTTTAGTGACATGTGGAGCGCCAAATGCTTTTCCAATAATGACATTACGTCCTTTGGGTCCTAAAGTGACTTTTACGGCGTTGGCTAAAGCATCTACACCTCTTTTTATGCCATCTCTAGCATTGATATCAAATTCTATTTTTTTTGCCATGATATTATCTTTAAATAGTTATACGATTGCCAAAATATCAGATTCTTTCATGATGAGATAGTCTTCTCCTTCATGACTCAATTCCGTTCCTGCATATTTACCATACAGAACTGTGTCGCCTACAGCAACACTCATCGGATTATCTTTAGTACCTGAGCCTATAGCAACGACGGTTCCGCGCTGAGGCTTTTCTTTAGCTGTATCGGGAATAATTATACCCGAAGAAGTTTTTGTCTCTGCTGCAGCCGGTTCAACTAAAACACGATCTGCTAAGGGTTTAATGTTTAGATTGCTCATAAGTTTTTTTAGTTTTTGTTTTCAAGTCAGAAACTATGCCAAGGCGGCAAATGACAGGTTTTTATAATTAAAAATGCCAGCTTGTCAGAGAGCTGGCATTGAATACGAATATTCTATTGTTATTGGTTGTCGGAAGGCTGTGACGGAATTTCTGGTATCTCCTCGGGCAAAGCCTCGGGTATAGTCTGCTCAACGCCCGCCTCTATAAGTTTAGATTCGTTATTGGTTGTCGTGTTTCCTGAATTCAAGCCAAAGTTTGATAATAAGATGAGGACCAATAATAGAGTAGCAAGTAGCCAAGTGCTTCTGTCGAGAAAGTCAGTTGTTTTTTGGACGCCACCCAATTGTTGACCACCACCTCCGAAGGAAGAGGATAAACCCCCACCTTTAGGGTTTTGAACCATAACCACTAGGATAAGGAGGAAACATACGATGAGAATTAGCGTGATGAATATAGAAAAAGTGCTCATGACTTAGTTGTTTTGTTGTAATTGTTTAATCGTCTTAATTTGGTCTGCAAAGAAACTATTTTTTTCTGGATATTTCAAACTTAATATCTTGTAGGCATAGAGTGCTTTTTTATATTTTTTTTGTTGTAGATAAACCTTCGCCAAAGTTTCGGTCATTAGCTCTTCTTTATTGAATGCATTGGCTGAAGAAAGATCAACTTTTGGCTGGTCGTCTCGTACGGGAGGTATTTTGGGTTGGTTTTCTAAAAATTTATCAATCAATGCTATTTTATCGTCTAAGCTGACAGGGGCTTGTGTTTTTGAAAGCTTTCCCTTAGAAGAATAGATCACCCAATCGGTATAGGTCATGGCCAAAGGTACCTCAACTTTGGGTTTTGGACTTGTTTTTTTTGCTTTCGCCACTTTCTTTTTTTCAGGAGGGCTTGGGGTAGATTTGGGGTTGTCTATTCTTTTTTCTGTTTTAGCTGCTTGCTTTTCTGTCGATCTTGATAGTTGTTTTTTGACTGCACTAGACTCATTTTTACCTTGCACATCGTCTAACCATTGCTGAAGATTTTCTCTAGAAGGGCTCAACACCGCTGTTTTGCGCAAGATTAAATTGAAATTATACTGTTCCTGTTCCTTTAACCCTTTGAGATAATGCGCATAAGCAGATTGAAAGTAGGGAAAGCGATAAGTGATTTTTTCAAATGCCTTACGCTGTTGTTCACTATTTGGGTCATAATTGAGAAGTAAATCGGTATAATCGCGTGCTGTCATAGAGTTACCATTTTGCGAGTGAAGCATTAAAAATATCCTGTGTAATTCGTTCAAAGAGTTCTTTGTTGGCCTGAGATTTAATGTCAAATAACTGCTGATTGGCATCAAAATCATAGAAAAATGAAAACCTTTGTTCGAATGAATCTTCTTCCTTTTTTGAATTGATGTAGCGGACATTTACACTCATGGTGAGTCTGTTCTGTGCTGCCGTATTGTTGGCTGTTGAAGTAGTAGGAGAAATGCTGTACTGTGTAATTTCGCCTTCATAAACAAGATCACCACCACTAGACACCAAGTTCAAATTGGTTTGGTTGAGCAATAAATCTTGAAGGGCAATTGTGAATTCTTGATCTAGTCCAGGCTCTGTTGTCGACCCTGGTCGATTCCCAGCAGTATTGTTAAAGTAATTGACTTGAAAAGTTTCTGTCCCTGCTGGAATTGAAGCACCAGTAAACGAATAAATACCACATTGCATTAGGCTTAAGCTTATCCCAATGACATAGAGTACGTAATGATATTTAAATTTAGTCCTCATTGAGGTCATATTGTTTTATTTTTCGATATAGGGTGCGTTCAGATATCCCTAATTCTTCCGCCGCTACTTTGCGTTTGCCTCGGCTTCTTTCCAAGGCCTTTTTTATCATTTCAATTTCTTTGTCGAGTAAAGACAGGGGCTCTTCTGCTTCAATGGTTTCGGCAAAATCGTAACTTCCCGATGATTCCATAGGAGTTGAAGGAGGGTTTTGCACCGGTTCTTCGCTAGGGTTCATGACCGTTACTCTTGGCGACTCTTTGAGAGCTGAGAGATTGTCCTGACCATAAATTTTCTGAATAAGTCCTTCTTTTTCCTCACTACTGATGTCTTGATTCATCAATTCTAATGTAAGCTTTTTCAGATCATTCAAATCATTTTTCATATCAAAAAGGACTTTGTAAAGAATTTCTCTTTCAGAAGAAAAATCGCTGTTGTTCTTGTTTCCTTCGATTGGGGCGGGTAGTTGCGAGCCCATATCAGGCAGATAGGGCCGAAGCGCCGAGGCTGTTAGTAAACGGTCATGCTCCAGTACCGACAATTGTTCAGCGACATTTCGCAACTGACGAATATTACCATTCCAATGATATTGTGCGAGAAGTTCTTGCGCATTTTCATTTAATCGAATAGTAGGCATTCGGTATTTTAGCGCAAAGTCGGAAGCAAACTTCCTGAAAAGTAATGGAATGTCTTCTTTGCGTTCTCTTAGGGGAGGGAGGTATATTTCAACCGTACTCAAACGATAATAAAGGTCTTCTCTAAATTTATTTTTCTGAATAGCCTCGCGCATGTTGACATTAGTAGCTGCCACGATGCGAACGTTTGTTTTTTGTACTTTAGACGATCCCACTTTAATAAACTCGCCTGTTTCTAAAACACGGAGCAAACGAACTTGAGTCGATAGAGGTAACTCTCCGACTTCATCTAAAAAAATAGTTCCGCCATCGGCCACTTCAAAATACCCGCTTCGCGTACTCGTGGCTCCGGTAAAAGCCCCCTTTTCATGACCAAATAATTCACTGTCTATTGTGCCTTCAGGAATAGCGCCACAGTTAACGGCAATATATTTGGCATGTTTACGATGTGAGTTTTGATGAATGATCTTGGGGATGTTTTCTTTTCCAACACCACTTTCTCCAGTTACTAGAACAGAAATATCTGTACTCGCAACACGAAGGGCTTTTTTCAAAGCACGGTTCAAGCTTTCGCTCATCCCAATGATTCCAAATCTTTGTTTGATGGATTGTAGATTTTCCATAGGTGTGAATTAAATTTTTTCTGAAATTCCGGTGGCTTTTCCCAGTAAGGTCGCTGAGGTGCAGTTTTCAATAGAAACGTCGACAAACTCACCTACTTTGTATTGTTCTTTTGGAAAAACCACTACTGTGTTTTGAGTTGTTCGTCCGCTCCAGTGGGTGGTCGAACGTTTGGATTCTTTTTCAATCAGTACACAGACGGTTTTGTTTAAAAATGCTTCTGTTCGCAAACGGCTGTGCTCTTGTTGTTTATCAATAATTTCAGACAGCCTTCTTTTTTTTATCTCAAGAGGAATATCGTCGTCCATTTTACGTTCAGCGAGTGTTCCCGGCCGTTCCGAGTAGGCAAACATAAATCCAAAATCGTATTTGACGTAATCCATCAAACTCAAAGTGTCCTGATGATCTTGTTCTGTCTCGGTAGGGAAGCCTGCAATCATATCTTGTGAAATGGCGCAATCGGGAAGGATTCGTCTGATGTTGTCTATGAGTGTAAAATATTCTTCACGCGTATGCAATCGGTTCATTTTTTTTAAAATGCGATCGCTTCCAGATTGAACTGGGAGATGAATGTATTTACAAATGTTATCATATTTTGCCATGGTGTGCAGGACTTCAAGACTCATGTCTTGAGGGTTTGATGTTGAAAAGCGAAAGCGTACCCTAGGATGGGCTTGAGCTACCATGGCTAAAAGAGATGAAAAGTCGACGGCAGTTTTTTGTTGTAAAGGCGTTGCCTTAGTAAAGTCTTTTTTCAAACCACCGCCATACCAAAGATAACTGTCTACATTTTGACCCAAGAGAGTAATTTCTTTAAACCCGCGTTGGGTCAAATCACGCACCTCCATCAAAATGCTTTTAGGATCGCGACTTCGTTCTCTTCCTCGCGTAAAGGGGACAACACAAAAAGTGCACATATTATCACATCCCCGAGTGATGGAGACAAAAGCACTTACGCCGTTGGAATCGATTCGAATGGGTGTGATGTCGCCATAGGTTTCTTCTTTAGATAAAATAACATTTACGGCTTCACGTCCGTCGTTGATTTCGGCAAGAAGATTAGGGAGGTCTTTGTAGGCATCGGGTCCTACGACCATATCAACAATTTTTTCCTCCTCTAAAAACTTGTGTTTTAAACGTTCTGCCATACACCCTAACACGCCCACTTTCATTTTGGGATTTGTTTTTTTGATTGCATTAAATTTTTCAAGCCGTTTGCGAACAGTCAACTCTGCCTTCTCTCGTATGGAGCAGGTGTTAACAAGGATTAAATCGGCAGTGTCCATTTTATTGGTAGTGGCGTAGCCCTCTTTCGACAGTATAGAGGCTACTACTTCACTGTCGGCAAAATTCATTTGACAGCCGTAAGATTCGATATAGACCGATTTTTCAGCTGAGATAATGGCGGTTGAGCGGTTGATCACCACCCCGTCAGTTTGGGGACTGATTTTTTTATCTAAGGTTTTATTGCTTTGACCAGACTCTTTGTGCATAATTTTTCTAATTCACATTCAAAAACACTACAAAAGTAATGAATTACCGTCATTTTGTCATGTTTTTATTTAAAGACAATTGAAGCTAAAAAAAGAGGTTCATTCTAGGCTTTAGGAATTGTTAGCGCACATTGAATTTTGGGATTAAATTTGAGCCATTAAAAAATTCGTCTACTTTTGTTGACTATAACAAACGCGCTATGGCAAAAAATTTGGTTATTGTTGAGTCACCTGCAAAGGCAAAAACAATTGAGAAATTTTTAGGGAAAGATTATAAAGTCGCTTCGAGTTTTGGACATATAGCCGACCTTCCTTCAAAGGAGTTGGGAGTTAATGTCGATGGGGACTTTTCTCCTAAGTACATAGTGTCTTCAGATAAAAAGAAAGTTGTTTCAGAATTAAAATCACTGGCCAAAAAAGCTGAGACCGTATGGTTAGCAAGCGATGAAGATCGAGAAGGAGAAGCCATTGCATGGCATTTGGCCAAAACCTTAGATTTGAAAGCAGACAAGACCAAACGAATTGTTTTTCATGAAATCACAAAGACAGCGATTTTAAAAGCGATCGACTCGCCTCGCGAAATTGACTATAATTTGGTTAACGCCCAGCAGGCTAGAAGAGTTTTAGACCGTTTGGTGGGGTATGAGCTTTCTCCAGTCTTATGGCGAAAAGTAAAAGGAGGCTTGTCTGCAGGAAGAGTTCAGTCGGTCTCTGTTCGTCTAATTGTAGAACGTGAGAGAGAAATCAAAGTTTTTACTCCTGTCTCAATGTTTAAAACTCAGGCCGAATTCTTAACGGGGGAGAACAAACTCATTAAGGCCACTTTGAATACTACTTTCGATCAAGCAGCGGATGTTGAAAAATTCTTAGTAGCAAATGCCTCAGCTCAATTTACGGTAGCCTCGAAAGAAACCAAACCCGCTAAAAAGAGTCCAACGGCACCCTTTACGACCTCAACATTGCAGCAAGAAGCCGCGCGAAAACTGTTTTTCTCGGTAAGTAAAACCATGACTCTTGCACAACGACTGTACGAGTCTGGACTTATTACCTACATGCGAACCGACAGTGTCAATCTTTCCAAAGAGGCCCAACAAGCTGCGAATAAAGAAATCATCAGTCGCTATGGTGAAGATTATGCTCAGCCACGTAATTTTCGCAATAAAAACAAAGGGGCGCAAGAAGCTCACGAAGCGATTCGCCCAACTGATCTAAGCCGTGATAAGGTGTCGGCTGATTATGACCAAATGCGGCTTTATGAACTGATTTGGAAACGAACCATCGCTTCTCAAATGAGTGAAGCAAAACTTGAGCGCACCGTTCTAAAAATTGCGGCTGACGCCCATCAGGAATTATTCACTGCTCGTGGAGAAATTTTAACTTTTGAAGGGTTTTTAAAAGTTTATCTTGAAGGTGTAGATGAAGAAGAGGAAGAGGCACAAGGCATACTTCCACCCGTAGCAGAAGGCGATAGGCTCTCGTTGAAAAATTTAATCTCGACCCAACGATTTACTCGACCACCTTACCGTTTTACAGAAGCCTCATTGGTCAAGAAGCTAGAAGAACTAGGGATTGGACGCCCATCGACCTATGCCCCTACAATTTCAACAGTTCAAAACAGGGGATATATAGCAAAAGGAACTGTCGAAGGTATACAACGTTCCTACAAGCAAATAGTCCTAGAAGAAGGTAAAATAGCAGCAAGCCTTTTAACCGAAATGGTCGGCTCAGACAAAGGGAAACTTGTTCCAACCGATATCGGAATGATTGTCAATGATTTTTTGGTTAATAATTTTGAAAACATCTTAGACTATAACTTTACCGCCCAAGTTGAACAAAACTTTGATCAAATCGCAGAGGGAAAAGAAGATTGGGTAAAGATGATCAAAGGCTTTTATGGAGATTTTCAATCAACAGTAAATCATGTGAAAGAGCATGCCGAGCGCGAATCAGGAGAACGTGTCTTAGGACAACACCCCGAATCTGGAAGAACCGTAAAAGTTAGACTCGGTAAGTTTGGGCCTATTGCTCAGATAGGTGATGCTGATGATGAAGAAGCCGTGGTTTTTGCAAGTCTAAACCAGGACCAACAACTCGACACCATTAGTTTTGATGAAGCATTAGAATTGTTTCAACTCCCCAAAGATCTTGGCGAATATGAAGGAGAACCCATCACCGTTAACAACGGTCGCTTTGGCCCTTATGTTAAATTTGGAAGCACCTTCGTTTCTCTCCCAAAAGGGGAAAACCCGATGGCTGTAGATCGCGATTTTGCCATTGAACTCATTGAAGAAAAGAAAAAAGCCGACGCGCCTATATATATCTATAACGACTTACCTGTCACAAAAGGTAAAGGCCGTTTTGGGCCTTATATCAAGTGGAGTGGAATGTTTATCAATGTGAATAAAAAATACGATTTCGACAATCTTACAAATCAGGATCTTGATACTTTAATTGAGGATAAGATAAAAAAAGAGAAAGAGAAAGTAATTCACAATTGGGAAACCGAAGGAATTCGTGTGGAAAAAGCCCGTTGGGGTCGGTCAAATATCATTCAAGGCAAATTAAAAATAGAGCTATCTAAAGAGGTTGATGCCACAAAGTTGACCCTAGAAGAGGTTGAGAAACTAATAGAAGCCAAAAAGCCAAAAAAGAAAAAGGCAACACCCAAACGCAAAGTTAAAAAATAGTCATGAGCATCGATTTTCTAACCCCTATTGAAGATAGTGTTTTAGGTGTTACGTCGCTTATGCCCAAGCAAGTGATTGGAAAATCGATTCAGATTCATACCGAAAAGCAAGGTTTTCCAGACTTAAAAAATATACGCATTGCGCTTATCGGTGTGCAAGAAAGCCGAAATAGTCATTACCCTGTTTCAGACTATGATATTGACGCCTTCCGGAGAGAATTTTATCAACTTTTCCCAGGGAATTGGTCGGTTAAGATCGCTGATTTGGGGAATTTACCCTCAGGAGATACTCCAGAAGACACCTATTATGCCTTAAAGGAAATTGTAAGCTATTTACGAGAAATAAATGTCTTGCCAGTAATCATAGGGGGAAGTCAAGATCTTACTGTTTCACTCTACCGCTCATATGAAAAAGCCTCGCAATGGGTCAATATAGTATCGGTTGATAATCGTTTTGATTTTTCTCAAGAAGAAGAACTTATTTCAGGACGATCTTACATGAGTAAAATAATCATGGAGAATCCAAGTAAGCTTTACAATTTTACAAATCTGGGTTATCAATCTTACCTTATCGCTCAGGAAGAGTTAGATTTGATGGATAAATTGTTTTTTGAAGCCTTCCGTTTGGGAGATGTCCTCGATCGGGCGCCCAACACTGAGCCTGTATTTCGCGAAGCTGATATCGCAAGTTTCGACATGAAAGTATTGAATGCCGTAGCGAGTGGTACTTTTCCGCAGGGAATGCCCAACGGCATTGATGGGAGAACGATATGTGCGCTTTCGCGTTATGCTGGAATAAGTGACAGGATTTCAATGATTGGCTTCTTTGATTTACCTAATACCATAATTTTTCATAAATTAATGGCTCAAATGGTATGGTATTTTGTAGAAGGTGTTCAATGCCGATTTGACGAGTATCCCGTTGCCACGAGTCATGGGTTTATTCGCTATACCGTTCAAATGTCAGATCGCGAGTTGGTTTTTCACAAAAGCAATAAAAGCCAGCGATGGTGGATCGAGTTACAGAAAGAAAACTATTTAGATAATAAAACAAAAACAAATACGTTATTATCATGCACGCATCAAGATTATTTAGACGCTTGCAATGATATTTTGCCTGACCGATGGTGGCGGGCAACCAAAAGAAACTGATAATTACCTACCTTTGTTTTTCATTTTTTTTTGGAAATTATCATTTGAAATAAAATATTATTAAAAGTCCCTCGTTAAAACACTATATGAAGAAAATAATTGTTTTCATTTTTACGGCTTTTGTGCTCTACGGATGTGGAAACAAAAGAGGTGAACTCATTGGCGTAAAACAAAAAAAATGGTTTCCGGAAAAACCGTACGGAATGACACTTGTTGAGGGCGGCGCATTTATCATGGGAAAGCAAGATGATGATGTTGCTCAACTTAAAAATGCACCCGCTAAAACAGTAACGGTTCGTTCCTTTTACATGGATGAAACGGAAATAACCAATGGCGAATACAAACAATTTGTTTATTGGGTTCGCGATTCTATAGCTTTAGCACAGCTAGCGAGAAAAGCCGACGAACTTAGTTTGGGAGAAGATGGAGCTGGAAGCGGAGAAGGAATTGCAGAATTCGCTTTTAAAGATGCAGATACAGCCGACCTCTCTGAATTTCAAAAATACATGCGTGCCAATTACTACGACCTGTCGGAAGATCCTTACCAAGGCCGTCCACTAAATTGGGACCAAGAGGTTGAATGGGATCCTAACAGCTATGTTGATCAAGCCTATGTTGAGGTTATGGACAGTCTCTACCTCCCTCCAGAAGTCTGGTATAACGGTGAAATGAAAATCGACGTGAATAAGCTGGTTTATCGTTATTCATGGTTCGATGCCGAAGCAGCCTCTTTAGCACGAGAAAAAGACCCTGCCTCACGAGATCGTCGCCCTTTTATCAAGAAAGAAGAAATTGAGATTTATCCAGATACCACAGTGTGGATAAAAGATTTTAATTATTCATATAATGAACCCATGCATAACGATTATTTTTCCCACCCAGCCTATCAAGACTACCCCGTGGTTGGAATTTCTTGGAATCAAGCAGTGGCGTTTTGTAATTGGAGAACACATTATAAAAATTCTTACCAAAAGGAAAAAAATAAACCATTGGTCAATAATTTTCGTTTGCCTACAGAAGCTGAATGGGAATATGCGGCAAGAGGAGGGATTCCCTCAGGGACATATCCATGGGGATCACCCTATTTGCTTAATGACAGAGGTTGTTTCCTAGCGAACTTCAAACCCTTGAGAGGAGATTACTCTGCCGATCAAGCCATGTATGCTGTTGAAGCAAAATCCTACTTACCCAACGATTATAACTTGTACAATATGGCGGGTAATGTTTCAGAATGGACCGAATCATCTTACGATCCCGGTGCCTATGAATATGTATCCTCTTTAAACCCTAATATGTCTTTGAACCAAGAAAAACGTAAAGTAGTTCGTGGAGGATCTTGGAAAGATGTAGCCTATTTTTTACGTGTAAGTTCACGTGATTATGAATATCAAGATACGGCGAGAAGTTATATTGGCTTTCGAACGGTACAAGATTATTTAGGGTCTGAAAAAGTAAAAATTAAATAGAATATTTTATCTTTAGACCACACTAAATTATTTAAAAAAATGGACGCAAAACAACTCAAAGGACGCTTAAGAAGAAAAATCATCATGCACATGCTTTTCCAAATCGGGGGAGCTGTTGTAATTGTTGGAGCATTATTTAAAATTCTTCACTTAGAAATAGGACCCATTACTGGTGGTGTTGTATTAGGTTTAGGACTTGGTACAGAAGCCATCATCTTCCTCGTTGGTGGATTGATGCTAGACGATGTTCGTGAGGAACAAGAAGAATATGTGACTAAACATGCTGGTGGTGGTCATTCTTCTGGAGGTGACAGTGAAGAGAGCTTATCTTCTAAAATTGACGGTATCTTAAAAGAAGCAAAATTAGACGTTAACCTCGTCGGAGGATTAACCAAGAGTATTCAAAATTTAGAAGCCTCTGCCAGAGCCTTGTCGCCAGCAGCTGAAGCAGCTTCATCTTCACAAAGTTATGCCGAGCAGCTTAACAAAGCCGCCACTCAATTAGAATCACTAAACGAATTATATGCCGCTCAGGTACAAAACGCAGGGTCTCATGGTGACTACAACAATCAAGTTGCACAAAATGCAGAACGATTGAAAGCCCAGATGGAATCATTGTCGGAAAACCTAGCATCACTTAACCAAGTTTATGGCGGAATGCTTTCTGCAATGAACAAAAACTAGTTAAGCCATGGCAGGAGCAAAAGAAACCCCACGTAATAAACTTATTGCGTTGATGTATTTGGTGTTTATCACCATGTTAGCATTGAATGTTAGTAAAGAAGTTTTGGACGGTTTTGGACAAATGTTCAAAAAAATCCAAAATGCTAATGAACGTGTCAATCAAGGAAATGCGATTTACTACAACAAATTAGAAGTCAATGCTGAAGAAAAAGAAGGTAAATGGATCGGTAATAACAATACCGCCAAGGAAATTCGAAAAGAATCAGAGGAATTTTATTTAAAAATTCAGGAGATAAAGGATCAAATCACTGAAAAGCAAAGAATAGATGATCCTGAACTTAACGAGTATTCAAGAATGGACAAAGGTGAGGAACTAGATCTTATCTTTTTTGATGCCAATGGTCTTTCGCAAGAAGGCCAAGCGTTTATTGACATGATCAATACCTATAAAATGCACGTTATTCAAGTTTTCGGCTCAAAATTTCCAGCATACATTGGGCTTGTAGAAGATCGCTTTTTTACAGGTGATATGGATGGAAATGTTGAAAATAGTGACGGTCAGCCGCAATCTTGGTTGTCATGGAATTTTGAAGGTTTTCCATTGGTCTCTTCTTTAGCAAAATTGACCATGATGCAAAATGACATCCGACTTACGGAAAGTGATGTTCTTAATGCATTAATGGGGAAAGAACTGGAAGTTGAGAGTAAAGTTAACGAAGACAACTACATTACATTACTAAAAACCGAAAAAGGAGCCTATTATCAAGGTGAAGTTTTCGACGGTAGTGTGGTGCTGGGAAGAAAAGGTGGTGCACAAAACCCCAATAGTGTTGACCTTAAAATCGATGGCAGAAAATTGACCGACAAAGAATACGAAAAAATTCCTGGAGGGATCAAATTAAACGTTAGTGCTGGTCGACCAGGAGATCACCGTATAGAAGGAGACTTGGTCTTTTTAAATGCAGGTGTCGAATCGCGTATTCCAGTTAATCAGTCATTTGCTGTAATTTCAAAACCTAATGCTGCCGTTATCTCTGCCGATAAAATGAATGTGGTTTATCGCGGGGTGGATAACCCGATGACGATTTCAATTCCTGGCATTCCAGATGATAAAATAAGAGCTTCTGCGCCAGGTTTAAAACGAAAGCGCGGCAGTAAATTTATCATGAATCCTGGAAAAGGACGTGAAATCACCATCACGGCAAATGGTAAATTGCCCGATGGTCAATCGGTCTCTACAAAAACTAAATTCAGAATAAAAGATCTGCCACGACCTAACGCAACTTTTTTCCGTCAGTCAGGTAAGATCAGACTACCCAAAGCCAGTATCCAAAGAGCTGAAGTGGGCGCAATAATGGAGGATTTCGATTTTGATTTAACGCTTAAAACCCTTGAATTCAAAGTTAAAATACCTGGTTCACCGACCATTACCTGTCGAGGAACCAAGCTCAATGCGAAAGCTTTACAAGCTTTAGGTAGAGTACGGACTGGACAAGAGATCAGTATTTTTGATCTTAAAATTCAGAATCCGAGCAAACCGAATTATAAATTCAAGCGGGTTGCTCCTGTTCTCATAGAAATTTTATAAAGACCTCATGAAAAATTCATCGTTAGTTGTTTCACTTTTAGTAGTTTTCTTATCCACATCTTTGTTGTTTGGACAGGCCAACCTACTCAATTCTAGAGTTCCCCAAGAAGTGGGAAAACTCAATGAGCAGCAAATGGCATCTAACGATGAAGCTCCCTTGGCTTATGGTTATATAGACGATAGAGATATTCTATGGTCAAAGACCATATGGGAGAAAATAGACCTTGACGAAAGAATCAATTTTCTCTATTATTTTCCAAGTGAACCGCAAAATCTGGGCGATGAAAGAAGATCTCTTTTCGACGTTCTTTTAACGGGCATTGAGGAGGGTAGAATTAAGGAAATTTATGCTGATGATGGGGGCTATTTTAAAAACAAGCTGACCTATCAACAAGTTCTTGACAACCTGTCGTATGTTGGGTTTTTGCCAGGCTATGAGCAAGCGGCGAATGAAGGTGTTTTAACAGAAGACGAGCTTCAAAAAGAATACGGTGTACGTATTCCACTTAAGTCATTAGATGTTACCGAATATAGAATCAAAGGCACTTGGTATTTTAACAAACGCCAAGGGGAATTAAAATACCGTCTTTTAGGGATTGCACCTTGCGCTCCCGATAAGGAAATAAAAAATCCAAACGGAATGCCTCCTGGAATAGATCCAGATGTGCTATACCCTTTGTTTTGGATTTGGTTCCCAGATGCAAGAGAAGTACTCAACGAGGCTTATGTTTTTAATACAAGAAACTCATCGCAGCCAGTTACCTTCGATCATATGCTAAATTCGAGACGTTTTAATGCCTTGATTTACAAAGAAGAAAATGTTTATGAAGATCGCGAGGTTAAAGATTATATCTTTGAAGACGCCTTACAGCAGTTGTTAGAATCTGAACGCATCAAATCGGTAATCAGAGACTTTGAACAGGACATGTGGAACAATTAAACTTTTATAATAATTGACATTAAACGCTGCTCATTGAGCAGCGTTTTGTGTTTTAGCCGTTTTATGAAACAGGTAGATACGCTTATTGTTGGTTTTGGTCTGGCAGGATTAGCCTATGCAGAAACCTTGTTTCAAGCCCAAAACAGTTTTCATGTCATCGACGCCCAATCTTCTGGCTCATCTCACATCGCCGCAGGAATTTATAATCCTACGGTGCTCAAAAGATTCAACATGACCTGGCATGGGGATCATTTTCATCAGTATTCTTTGCCCTTTTACGCCACCATTGCCAAACGTTTATCTAAAGATATCATTCATCCGGCATCAATATTTAAACTCTTTTCTCAGCCCTCCGATCACAATCTATGGAGTGTTGCATCCGATCAAAAAACACTTCATAAGTATCTAGATCCAAAAAT
>JBMZTS010000021.1:0-15826 GCA_049623905.1 Flavobacteriaceae bacterium | reverse complement strand
ACGAGTGCAGCTATTCTATCAATCATGCGGGCAAACTTCTCAGCATGCTTAAAACAATAGGTCTAGACGCCCAAAAAAATGAATATAAAACACATCCTTATGTCAATTTTATTCATCGTTTTAGCTTGCCGCGTCAAGATAAAATCATCCATACTCTTTCCTTTAAAGAAATGAAAAATGTAGAAAAAACCGAGGTGCCCAAGAGTTTAGAAAAAGCCAAAAAATGGTTGATTCTCGGCTTCTGGCTTGGCCAAAGGGTCTCTGACTTACTTACGCTGAAACCTAGCCAAATCAGAAAAGCGAAAAATGGTGGTTTATATGTTGATATTAAGCAACAGAAAACAGGGACCTGCGTCACCGTGGGGGTTCTCCATCCTACGGCAATAAAAATTTTATTGCATGATTTCCCCCAAAAGATGTACCCCTGTGCCTTTAACAAAAAAATTAAACACATTTTAAAATTGGCCGGCTTGACTCAAATGGTAAAAGCACAACGCTACAATGGAAAAATAAAACGTAAAGAAGTGGGCATTTACCCTAAATATGCCATTATCGCCTCCCACGACTTGCGGCGTTCGTTTGCAACAAATTTTTACGGTAAAATTCCGACAGCCATTCTAATGAATATGACTGGGCATGCACAAGAGACAACGTTTTTACGCTATATCGGCCTCGATCAAAAACGTGATAGCTTTGCCGATGCCTTTATGCAAGGCATGAGTCAGGTTGAAATGTAACCAGCCCTATCGCCGCTGCCAAACCTGTGTTCGACCTAAAAAAGAAAACCCCAAAAAACCTCGGACATTTAAGGTGTTCTCACCGTCCAACTTTATCGTACAGTCATACGCTTTTCCATTGGCTGGGTCCATAATTTCTCCACCTGTCCAAACGTCTCCTTTTTGGATAAGGCCATTGATAATGACCAATCCTTCGATGGGGCGATTTTTATCTTTCCCCTTACAATTTGTACACAGCTTTCCCTTATCCTCTTCCAAAAGTAACCGCTCAATACGGCCGTAAAGCTTCCCCTTCTCGATATAAAGGACAATCTCTGATTTTTTAATCCCCGTCTCATCGTCAATGTTTACCCAGATCCCTTCAACTGTTGTGGGTTGGAAAAAAGAAAAAAGGAAAGTCAGTAATAGTAATGGCATCATTTTATTTTGAGTTAAAGATATCAAAATTTCACAATGGCCTTGTTTTGATTAAAAAGAGTAACTTCCATACATGAAATATCTTAAACTTCTTATCCTCCTCTTGGCTGTACTCTGCTTTGTAGAAGTGTGCATCATATATGCCATGCTGAGTTTTATCGATTACCCTTACCTCTACCTTGGGAGTGGTCTGCTCTTTATTTTCCTCTTGATTCACCTTAAACGAAAAAAATGATTCTTTCCGATTCAGAAGAAATGCTCGTTATAATTGCTGGTGCAGCCATTCTCATGGCCATTATCGGAAATGTGGTTAAAGACTATCGAAAGATGACGCGCGAGGCCCGACGAAAAATTGCACAGCAAGAACGCGATGAAGCGTATATAAGAGCCCTGAAAAAGACCATCGATGAAAAAAATGCCAGCCTTCAGAAAGCTTTAAAAAAGAAACAGCAACAATAAAAACCGCACAGAGGCGCACAACGAGATCAAATTTTTATACATTTGTACCTACAACAGTTAATTTTTAAACTATGGAATCTGTCTTTCACTCGGCCGCTAGCCGTGGCCACCAAGATCACGGATGGTTAAGAGCCAACCACTCATTTAGTTTTGCGAATTGGCACAATCCCGAAAGGATGAATTTTGGAGCATTACGTGTCCTCAACGATGACTATATCGCCCCCGGGAGGGGTTTTAGCACGCATCCACATGACAATATGGAAATCATTAGCATTCCCCTTTCTGGCGATTTAGAGCATCACGATAGCATGGGGCATTCTGCCGTGATCCGTGAGGGCGACATCCAAATCATCAGTGCAGGCACAGGTATTTATCACAGCGAAAAAAACAAGCGATTGGATCAGGCTGTAGAATTGCTCCAACTGTGGGTTTTTCCCAACCAAAAAGATGTTACCCCCCGCTACGATCAAATTTCAATTAGAGCCCTTAAAAAAGAAAACGAATTCTATACTATCGTTTCTCCTGTTCAAAACGACCAAGGTTCATGGATTTATCAAAACGCATGGATGTATTTAGGTGATTTTACAAAAGAAACTACTCTAACTCACCCGATCTCTCAACCCAAAAATGGGGTTTATGCTTTTGTCATTAAAGGAGAAGCGAAAATAGACCACCAACAGTTGAATGAACGTGATGCCATGGGCATATGGAATACCGAAAAATTTACGGTCCACGCCAAAAAAGGAAGCCGTATATTGCTTATTGATGTTCCTTTAACCGTTTAATTGTCCTTATGAACAAAAAAACCACTGCTGAAGAAATTGTAAAAATTCTTGACGAAAAAATCGCACATAATCAGGTTAAAGATGCCGTACATAAAATTAAATTCATGACGGCTCGCGAGGTTATTATAGAACTCATGAGAGAATAAAAACTATACATTTTTAACATTTTGAATTTTTCGGAATAAAAAACTTAATATACTTTTAGACCCTGATATCATTGAATATGTCGAGAAGATTAAGTGCTTTATTGTTGGTCTTTACTTGCTTTCTTTGTCTTTACAAACTCTACAGTCAAGAAATTTCTCCTATACAAACCTTTTCGGCCGAGGTTACCACAGCTGGAAATCAGAATTGGCAAATTACCCAAGGGGCCGACCAAGCGCTTTACTTTGCCAATAACAATGGTCTTATTCGATTTAATGGGGCGCAGTGGGAACAATTTCCCACTCAAGACAATTCGATCATGCGATCGGTAAAAGCCATTGATGATCGCATCTATAGTGGAAACTATATGGATTTTGGCTATTGGTCTAAATCAACCACAACAGACCAACTCGTTTATACCTCTCTTATAGAACTCCTCGACATTGAAGTTTTGGAAGATGAGCAGTTTTGGAAAATTATCGATTTTGATGAACGGATCGTTTTTCAGTCACTAAATCGCCTCATTTTTGTAAACACTGCCACCCTGGAGGTAGATTATATCAACTGTGAAAACACTCTTTTAAAGTCGTTTAAAGTCGATGAACAACTCTATTTTCAAGAACTAGGCAAGGGGCTTTATTTTATTGAAAAAGGTGAGGCCGTCCTTCTGACCGAACATCCTAAATTTAAAACTGAAATCATTGTTGGGCTGTTTAAACGAGAGGAAAAATTATTGGCCCTAACCCACCAAAGTGGATTTTATACCATTGGCCCAAAAAAGACTCAAGCTTGGTCCATTCCAGCCCAAAACGTGGTTACAGCCAACACTCTTTATTCGGCAATTGAATTGAGCAACAAAGGCTTTGCCCTAGGAACCATTGCCAAAGGACTTATTATGCTCAAGGGAAACGGAGAGCTCGAAAATGTCGTTCAACAAACCAATGGGCTTTCCAACAACACTGTACTCTCACTTTATGAAGATAAAGAAAAGAACATTTGGTTGGGCCTCGATAATGGCATCAATTTGATTAACTCTACTTCTCCTTTTAAGGAATATCAAGATAATTTCGGAGAGCTCGGAACTGTTTACAGCTCTGCCCGCTTTGAAAACCACCTTTACTTAGGCACAAATCAAGGGCTTTTTGTGAAATCGGAGAGCTCGCTAGCACCTTTTAGACTTATTGAAAACACCCAAGGACAAGTATGGTATCTCACCGTAATCGACAATCGTCTTTTTTGTGGACATGATCGCGGGACTTTTGTCATTAAAAACAATCGAATCAGAAAAATAACTGATGTCAATGGCGCCTGGTCCTTTCGATTGTCTCCACAGAATAACAATTTGATCGTTCAGGGTAATTATGATGGCCTTCATGTTTTGGAAAAGCAAAACAATCAATGGAGGTATCGCAACAAATTAAACGGCTTTGAAATCTCCTCTCGCTTTTTTGAATTTCTAGATGGCAACACCATCTTTGTCAATCACGAATATAAAGGAGTCTTTAGGGTCAGCATTAATGATCCGTTCACAAAAGTTACCCAATGGTCGATTGAGCCCTCAGTCCAAAAAAGTTATAATTCGTCTTTGAGTATCTTTGATCAACAGCTTTATTATCATTCCCAAGACGGGATTTTCCGTTTTAACTCAGAACAGGATCGCTTTAATCGTGATAAGACCCTATCGGCTTATTTTACAAGACAAAATTATGTGACTGGAAAAATGGTCAACGACAGGCAAGGACGATTGTGGTTGTTTTCAAAAGATCAGATTCATTTTTTTACCAAAGACGTTTTTAACAACGCCCTGCAGCATCAGTCGATTCCTTTCGATGAAAAAAACAAGAAAAGTTTATCGGGCTTTGAAAACATTGCCGCCCTCTCTCCTTCGACCTTTCTCATCGGTGGTAGCAAAGGATATTTTACGCTAGATGTCAATCGAATAAAACCCAAAACGCCACAAGCATATCTTCAAAAGATTGAAAGCAGTAATGTGAATAAGGTGCGATCTTTGCCCCTTAACTCAAGTCATAAGGTAAGTTATGAATTCAACAACCTCAACTTTGAATTTACGGCATTTGCTTATCAAAAATACGAAACGACAAAATTTAAAACGCAACTGGAAGGGTACAACAAAAACTGGTCCGATTGGAGTGAAAAAACAGCCCGCCAATATGCCAACTTGCCCTATGGAGACTACCGTTTTAAAGTCCAGGCCAAACAAGGAGAAACCCTTTCTAAAGTTGTCGTTTCTGAAAATATAAAAATAGCCCCGCCTTGGTATTTATCTACATGGTCGGGCATTCTATACGCCTTACTTCTATTTCTAATTCTCTATTTTTACAATAGGTTCTATCAACTTAAAATGACGCGTCAGGAACAGGCACTTCTCGAAAAAAACAGACAGGCCATAGAGGTTCAAAACTTAGAAAACCAGAAACAATTGATCAGAATAAAAAATGAACAATTGCAAAATGATATTGAAAGTAAAAACAGAGAGTTGGCGGTTGCAACTTTAAGTACCTTAAAAAGAAATGAGTTTTTAAATGACTTAAAGAAAGAACTTGAAATCATAAAAAAAGAACCCAAAGTCAAAAAGTTAATCAAAACGATCAACGCGAAGTTAAACAGCAACGACGATTGGGAATATTTTGAAAAAGCATTTGACAATGCCGATCAAGGCTTTTTCAAAAAACTTAAAAACATCCATCCCTCTTTGACCAATAATGACCTCAAACTCTGCGCCTATTTACGCTTAAACATGTCCTCGAAAGAAATCGCACCACTATTAAACATTTCTGTACACAGCGTCGAAATCAAAAGATACCGTTTGCGCAAGAAAATGGAACTCACCCGAAAACAAAACATTGTAGAATATATTATGTCGGTTTAAATCCTTATAAAAAACCATACGTTTTGTATTTTTTATTGTGCATTATTTGTTTTAAATCACTGCAAATAAGTTTGTTGAACTAAGATTAAACAAAATTAAAATAATGTAAACAAAAAGTGAACTTTAGGGGAGGTGATGAAGTTTTGTATAGTTTTTTTTTTAGGTTATTCTCTTTAATTTCTCTATCATTGAGCCAAAATCAAACAAATTAAACATGAAAATAAATGTCAACCTTATATTGGTGATGCTTTTTGGGGCTTATAGTTTTGCCCAAGAGAACACCATAACGGGTATAGTGTTGGACGCTGAAAACCAACAACCTCTCCCTGGAGCAACCATTTCAATTGATGGTACTTCAGAGGGAACTACAACCGATTTTGATGGAAAGTATTCATTAAATGTCTCCCAAGGAGATGTTTTGACTTTTGAATATGTCGGGTTCCAAAAACTATCACAGACCGTTGGACAAGAAAGTGTTATTAACGTTTCACTCTCTTCAGACAACGAGCTCGAAGAAGTGATTGTTGTGGGATATGGAACTCAAAAAAGAAGTAACGTTGTAGGGTCGGTCGCCACCGTAGACGTGAAAAAAGCCGCGCAAATTCCAACCACCAATGTTACCGAATTATTACGCGGTCGCGCTGCTGGGGTTCAGGTTAACCTTGGCGATGCACGTCCTGGAGGATTTTCAAATATTGTCATTCGTGGAAATGTTTCCGTTGCTGGCGGAAATAACCCTCTAATTATTGTGGATGGCTTACCTTATGATAACCTCAATGATATCTCTCCCGATGATATTTCTAGTGTAGAAATTCTTAAGGATGCTGCGTCAACCGCCATTTATGGCTCACGCGCCTCCAATGGTGTTGTTTTAGTCACCACTAAAAGAGCTAGAAGCGGATATTCTACGTTTAATTATGCGGGCTATGTGACCACACAAACATTGACGCGTAATTTCGACCAATACAACGCGCCTGGCTTTTTTAATTACAAAATGGACGCATGGAGAGCCAGAACAGGACTCGACAATCCTCCTGTAAAGTTTGTATGGGAAGAGTTTGAACTTGAACTGATCGAAAATCAAAATTTTGTGAATTGGGAAGATTTAGCATTGAACGATGCTCTACTCACCAGTCATTCTATGAGTTACTCTTCAGCGACAGACAAGTCGAGCATTTACTCTAGTTTGAATTATTTTACCCAAGATGGGATCATTCCTAATTCTGGATTTGACAGATTGCAATATAAACTGAATTACAGTAATCAGTTAACTGAAAAATTAAGTTTAGATGCGATTCTCAATGTTCAAAACGCAAAACAGAACCGCGAAACAGGAGGCCTCTTTTTAGCCAGCTTAAGTCCAATCGCTAAGCCTTATGACGATGAAGGGAATTTGGTTAAATACTTTCTTGGTGAACAAAATGCGGGGGCAGTTAACCCCCTTTGGGACCAGAGAGAATCGGTAGATGAAACTGAAACAAACCTTACAGACATCAGCTTAAGGTTCAATTACGACATTTTGCCCAACTTGACTTATTCCTTAAAAACCTTTTTCAGAAACCGTAATACAGACCAAGGCACCTATCGTTCTTCAAGACACTCGGCTGGTGATGAAGGAAACAATGGAATTGGCGTGTTAATCGACACTCAATTCAAGCAAATCTTGGTCGAACACATCTTAAATTACAATATTTTAGATGGCGACGACCACAAGCTCGACTTCACGGGTGTTCACGCCTACGATGAACAAAATTTTAAATACAATCAACTAGATAAGTCCGATTTTGTTAACGATGCGCTTGGCTATAATGGTTTGGCTTCAGAATTATTAAGCAACAACAGAGGGTTAACCAGAAGACGTGTGCTTTCTTATATGGGTAGAGTACGCTATTCTTTCCAAGATAAATATCTTTTCGAGTTGACCACACGTGCCGACGGTGCTTCTGTTTTTGCTGAAAACAAAAAATGGGGATATTTTCCCGCTGTTTCAGCCGCTTATAAACTCGATAAAGACCTCAAACTCGATTATGTCGATCAGTTAAAGTTGCGTTTAAGTTATGGTACAACAGGAAACCAGGGAGTCGATCCAACGGAATCACTCGGTGTGGCCAATTATAACCCCTACATCTTTGGAAATACTGTAGTCAGTGGTTCATCGGCCTCATCGCGTTTAAGAAATCCTGACTTAAAGTGGGAATCTACAAGAACATTAAACGCTGGTGTAGACTTTGCGCTGTTTTCAAACAAGTTCAGAGGAACCCTTGAATACTACAAATCCAATACTGTAGATCTTTTACTCGATCGTCAATTAGCATCTTCTACAGGATATAATGTTACGCGATTTAATGTGGGTGAATTGCAAAACACCGGGCTTGAAGTGACCTTAAACAACTCTGTTATTAATACTAAAAACCTTTCTTTTGATTTGGGCGTCGTCTGGTCAACTAACAGTAACGAAATTATCTCTTTGACCGGCGAAACACAAGTTGATCCCAATACGGGCGAAGAATATTTTATCGATATTACTGAAAGTAATGGAAGAAGACTTTCTATAGGCCAATCAATCAATAACCTATGGCTCCCAGAGTATGCCGGTATTTACCAAGAAGCCGACTTTCTGGAAGGTAGTCCAATAACTCCTGAAATTGGTGCAAAACCCGGACACATTCGAGTCGTAGATCAAGACAACAACGGCGTCATTGATATTGATGATAATGTCTTTATCAATGCTGACCCCGATTGGTATGGGTCGATCAATGCCACCCTACGCTATAAAAACTTTGATTTATTTATGGACTGGTATGCCGTCCAAGGAGTAACCCGTATCAACTCTGTTCTCTCCAATGGTGAATTTTGGAAGGCTAGTTTTAACGGCCCTGTACTCCCCTATTATACTGATCAGGCACCTTCAACTAAATGGCCAAAAGCTAATGCAACAGCCGCTTGGTTAAAACACCTGAATTCATTTGCTGCCCAAGATGCTTCATATTTGCGCTTGAGAACCGTTACCGTTGGCTACAATTTTAGCGATGGAATAAACAATTATTTAAAAACCAAGTCTGGACGACTCTACTTTACAGGAACAAATTTGTTAACCTTAACCGACTTTTTATCTTATTCTCCGGAACAAGACCTTAGAGCAGGTGTTTTTCCTGAAACACTTAACATGACTGTTGGACTAAAGTTAACCTTCTAAAAAGCTAAACAATGATGAAAATTCGAAATATATTAATGACCCTTTTCTTGGTGCTTTTTAGTTCTTGCTACCAAGACGACTTTTTAAAGGATGAACTACTTTCTAATAATTCTGTAGACTTTCTTTATTCGAGCCCTGACGGAATTTCCAATGCAGTCGTTGGACTTTACGCTTTAAATCGCGAACCTTATCAACGCGATTGGTTCAATGGCGCCATCCCGTTAATCCTCCAAGCAAAAAGTGATATTTCTGCTGGAGTCGATGGTGAAATTTCCCTATTCAGTAACTGCTTCTGGGGTTGTGGCCTCGGTGGCGACTATGGAACTGAAGCTGCCTTTGGGTATTTGTGGGGACACAATTATAAAATCATTGACATTGCCAACTCCATTATCCAAGGAGGTCAAGTGTTAATTGATGGAGGGAACACAAGTGAAAGTTTATTGAAAGACCTTGCAGAGGCAAGAACTTTCAGAGCACATGCTAACTTCACCTTATACCGATTGTTTAAGAATATTTACCTTAAAACCGATCCGACAACACCAGAATCAGCCTTTGAGAGACCACAAGACAAATCGTCAAAGGAAGACATTTTTGCTCTTATTCGAGAAGATCTTTCCTTTGCCAGTAACAACCTCTCTTATACAACAACAGAATTTGGTCGCTGGAACAAAGGGGTTGTTGATCATTTAAGAGCGAAAGTCGAAATGTGGGATAACAACTATTCGGCAGCAGCAACTATTGTCGACGACATCATCAACAATGGTCCCTATGCGCTTGTCGATGTTGAGCAGGTGTTTGCCGGAGAATTAAACCATTCTGAAACGCTTTTTGCCATCAATTTTGAGAAAAACGCCGTAGGCGGTGGTGCATGGCACCAAATCAACTGGCAAACCGTATCTCACTATTCTGCTGTTCCTGGGTTAAAACAATCCGTTGAGAACGGAGGCGATGGCTTTGGCTTTATTTCCCTTAACCCCTATGCGGTTGATCTGATCAATGAAAATCCGGGCGATAAACGAAAAGGCAACTATTACATCTTCGAATACACCTACAATGATTCTAAAGCCTTACCTGCAGGTAAATCTCTAGGAGATCCTTTAGATCTTTATCAAAATGTTGCCGAAGAAGATGACTTTTTTATGTACTTCAAAAGGCAAAGCCCAGGTGTCCTCAAGTTTTTGGATAAAACTGTAGAGCCCACCGACCGCATGCATTTTAAAAACATCATGGTCTATCGTTTGGCCGAAACATATTTAATCGGTGCAGAGGCGCATCTTGAATCGGGTAATTCTGGTCAAGCCTTAACCTATTTAAATGCGGTTCGTTCACGAGCAGGCATTGATCTTGCCGCATCGGCGAGCATTGAAAACATCTTCGAGGAAAGAGCAAGAGAACTTGCTTTCGAAGGACAGCGCTGGTACAGCCTTAAACGTAAAGGCTTACTCTACGATTACTTAATGGATCATATGAATGCGCCATTATTAAATGAATATTACGAAAGAAACCATGTTAATCCCATGGAAGTCTATGAACCTCATATGGTTAATTTACCTATTCCACAAGGGGTCCTAGATTTGCTTGGTTCTGGCTATCCTCAAAATGAGGGCTATTTAAATTAATACTAATAAACACTATTACTAATCAATTATTTTAATCATGAAAACCAAAAATTATTCAATTTTAGCCTTTATGGCTTTGATCTTTGTTGCATCGTGTGGCAAAGATGATGATGGAGGAGGAACAATCATTATTGATCAGAACCCTTCAGAAGATGTTTTTATCGAAGTTGATCCCAACTTAAATGATGGGGAAATTACTTTTGAAGAAACTGGACCAAGCTTTGCCTTGGAAAACAAACAACCAGAAGACAGATCTCAAGGAAACTGGGGTAGATTTGGAGGTAACGAAGCTAACGAGCTTTTCTTATCATTAGAGTATGCTGACAACCCCTCTGTAGACGATGTGAACGGATCGGCAAAAGTCGTTAAAGTTACTGAGCCTGTTGGTGTTCAGTCTTGGGCTGGATTTTACTTTATGCTTTCAGAAAAATTGGTTTTTCCTGCTGGCAAAGAAGCTATTTCATTCCAATTTTATTCTCCTGGGCCTGGCCATACCGTAATGCTTAAGCTCGAAGATGAACTTCAAAATGAAACTGAAGGGAAAAAATCGACAGGTGATCAATTTGCAGTAACAACTGGAACGGGATGGGAGACCCTAGTGGTTAATACCCCTGAATTAGAAGGTCGTGATGGAATCTATAATACCATGACATTTATCATGGGGTATGGTAAGAATAACGAAACGGAGACTGTTTATTACTTTGACAACATTAATTTTGCTGAGCCAGCAGAAATTGTTGTCCCAGCAGATCCAACCTCTGCACCTGCCGCACCAGCTTATTCTCAGTCTGAAGTCATCTCAATTTTTAGTGATGCCTTTACCTCTGTTGAAGGCCTGAACCTTAACCCTAATTGGGGCCAATCAACTGCGGTTACCACTGAAACTATCGCGGATAATACCGTTTTAAAATATGCTAGCCTTAACTATCAAGGAACAACCGTATCACCAACATTAGATCTTTCTGGTAAATCGAAATTACATATCGATTATTTTACTGGTAATGCGACATCATTGAAATTCTTCTTAATTAGCCCTGACAATGATGACGATGATGAAGCTGCACAAGAAATAGGATATGACATTGATGTTACTAGCGCACCTGGAACATGGAATAGTGTTGATATTGATTTAAGCTATTTTGCTGATGTAGTCGATTTATCAGAGGTTTTCCAAATGAAAGTTGAAGGAAATGGAGATGTCTATTTCGATAACATTTTCTTTTACGGAGGTGGTGCTCAATCTGGAACAAACTACTCAGCGACATACACTGGCGGATTCGGAGATGCCACAGTAACTGGAAACACATTTAATTTCCCTACAGGAGCACAAGCATGGGCTGGCTTTGCCAACGAAAGCCCTTCTACGGTTTCTTTCCCTTACGGTGGTAAAATTACCTTTACTGGAGCTACTGCAGGAACTAATGTAGATCTTAATTTCAAGTTCGAGCGTTTAGGCTTCAATGCTGAAGGAAACGGTGCTGCAGATACAGAGCCTAACTTCGCAACTCAGAACATCACTGTTTCTGGAACAGAAGAAAAACAATACACTTTGTATTTCGGTCCACAAGACGCTGCAAACACTTACGCTTCTCACCTTTTATATTTGGTGACACAAGATGCAGAAGTCACTCTTACAGATATCGTGGTCACTTCGTTTGATGCTGTCCCTTCAGGAACAAACTATGCCGGAACTTACACTGGCGGATTCGGAGATGCCACAGTAACGGGAAGCACATTTAATTTCCCTACAGGAGCACAAGCATGGGCTGGTTTTGCCAACGAAAGCCCTTCTACGGTTTCTTTCCCTAAGGGAGGTAAAATTACCTTTAATGGAGCTACTGCAGGAACTGATGTTGTCCTCAATTTCAAGTTTGAGCGTTTAGGCTTCAATGCTGAAGGAAACGGTGCTGCAGATACAGAGCCTAGCTTCTCAACTCAGAACATCACTGTTTCTGGAACAGAAGCTACCCAATACACGTTGTATTTTACAAATCAGGATGAGGCAAACACTTACGCTTCTCACCTTTTATATTTAGTGACACAGGATGCTGAGGTTACCCTTACAGATATTGTTGTAACTTCTTTCGAATAATCTAATCCATTAATTCGTGTTTTTAAGCTATCCCGCCTTCGCGGGATAGCTTTTAAAAACACATAAAACATAACAATATCAAGTCTTTAATAACATATATTATCGCTCTCGGTACTGGCATTTTATTGTCATGTTCCAAAGGAGACTCTTCTGAACTAGATGTTCAAGTTCAACTTGGTGATAACGGATTAGTTACGGTCATTGCTCAAGCTGACGGCGCATTAAGCTATCGCTTTTCATTTGGTCAAAATGCCGTCTTTAACAATACGACAGGACGAATAGAGTACAACTATCCTAACAAAGGAACATTTACCATTGGAGTTTGGGCCTTTTTTGATGCCCAAATGAGCAGCTATAGTTATCAGACCCGTGATGTTGAAATAACAAATGCCCAGGGAAATACGGTAGTTCAAGCCAATGACGAATATATCGACAGCAGTGAAACTGCAACAGAATATAGCGGTTATTCTTTGGTTTGGAACGACGAATTCAACTATGAAGGCGCACCTTCACAGTACAAGTGGCATCTACAATACATTCCGATTTTTGGCGGGAGCTGGGCCAATGATGAAGAACAACACTACACCAGTAGGCGCGAAAATGCATACGTCAGTAACGGTACTTTAAAAATCGTTGCCAAACGTGAAAACTACACCTATAATGGAAGTACAAAAGAATACACCTCTGCGCGATTAAACTCAAAATTTGACATGCAATATGGACGCATAGACGTTCGAGCAAAAATGCCTTCTAGTGGAGGAACATGGCCTGCAATTTGGACCTTAGGAACCAACGTTGACGAGCTAGGCAATTTTCATGGTAATACGGCTGGGAGTGTAGGATGGCCTGCCTGTGGAGAAATTGATATTATGGAGCAAAACGGCTGGAACAAAACAGATGTCCAAGCTAATTTTCATTGGGCAGATACGCAAACCTCCGAATATGGAACATACGGTGAAGAAAAATCTATCTCCACGCTAAACATTTCGGATCTAACAGAAAATTTTCACCTCTATTCACTGGTCTGGACTCCGTCAAGACTTAAAGCTTATGTAGATGGTAAAATACTAGCTCAGATATCAAACAATAGCAATATCCCCTTTGATAACCCTCACTATTTAATTCTTAACATTGCGATGGGGGGTAATTTAGGTGGCGGAATTCCCGAATCTTTTAATGAAGACACCATGGAAGTCGATTATGTTCGGTTTTATCAATAATTCGCCGATTTATTGAACATCACTCGGAAGATTATTGTCTTTTAGATTAAAAAATTAATTATAAACCAATTTGATAAACACCACGCTCGTTTACGAGCTTGAAACCAAATGAACAAGAAAATTTACTTAGGCCGTGAGGAGGCAAATTTCACACAGACCAATGTCTCTGGTCGTGAAGTTACAATTGAAGGAGAAACCTATTATAAAATCACAAATGTAAATGCCATGAGGCCTTTCTTTATGAGTATTGTTAGTGATTCCAATCACTGGATGTTCATCTCTAGCCTCGGTAGTCTTTCTGCAGGACGAAAAAACAGCAATTTCGCTCTTTTCCCTTATTATACAGATGATAAGATCACAGAATCTTACGAAACAACGGGGAGCAAAAGTATTTTTATCGTATCTAAAGACAATAACGACTATTTGTGGGAACCTTTTTCGGATCGCCACAGCGGTATATATCAAATTACACGCAATCTCTATAAAAATTCTTACGGGAATAAGGTTATTTTTGAAGAAATCAATCACGACCTTGCCTTACGCTATACCTATAGCTGGAAATCTTCACATAAGTATGGCTTTATTCGCGAGTCTATCCTAGAAAACCAAAACGAAACAGAGGTTAAAGTCAACCTCTTAGACGGTGTTCAAAATCTTTTGCCCTATGGTGTAGAAGAGGCCTTACAGAACAGTAGCTCAAATTTGGTGGATGCCTATAAAAAATGTGAACTAGAAACCGACACCTCTCTCGGTATCTATTCGTTGAGTGCCATCATCGTTGACAAGGCAGAGCCTAGTGAAGCCCTCAAGGCCAACATCGTATGGTCGACGGGACTAGAAGGCGCAAAAACTTTGATTTGCTCAAGACAACTAGAAGCCTTTAGACAAGGACAAGCCATTGAGCAAGAAATTGACATCAAGGCAGAAAAAGGCGCTTACTTTCGCTCTAAAAGTGTTGTATTAAAATCAAAAGCAAAGGAAAGCTGGCGTTTGATTGCCAACGTCAATCAAACAATTTCAGCCATTATTGGGCTAAAGGAAGAGCTTCTTAAACACGATATGAATACACTCATAGACGAGGACATTCAATTGGGATCGCAACGCCTTAACCAATTGGTCGGAGCTGCAGATGGCCTCCAACTAACCGCCGATCGACTTGGTAACATTCGTCACTTTGCCAACACCATGTTCAACATTATGCGAGGCGGTATCTTTGATGATAATTACCGCATCGAAAAGGCCGATTTTGTTCAGTACATCTACAAAGCTAACCACAAGGTCTATGTTATAAAAACGGCCGAACTGGACGGTCTTCCCGAGGTCTTTACATTGAGTGATCTTAAGGCCATAGCACAAAAAGACGACAATCAAAACTTTATTCGTCTCTGCTACGAATACCTTCCACTAAAGTTCAGCCGCCGCCATGGCGACCCTAGCCGACCGTGGAATAAGTTTTCAATTAATACCCAAAATGAAATTGATGGATCGAAGGTTCTCGATTATCAAGGTAACTGGCGCGATATTTTCCAAAATTGGGAAGCCCTCGCCCATTCCTATCCCGAGTTTATTGAAGGAATGATTCACAAATTTCTCAACGCCACAACTTTTGACGGTTATAACCCCTATCGAGTCACTAAAGACGGTTTTGATTGGGAAACCATTGAACCCGACAATCCGTGGTCCTATATCGGTTATTGGGGTGATCACCAAATCATCTACTTGCTAAAGTTTCTTGAATTTAGCGAAGCGCATTATCCAGGAAAACTCGATCAGTATTTCAATCAAGATCTTTTTGTTTACGCCAACGTACCCTACCGCATTAAAAGCTATGAGGCGATGTTAAAAGATCCTAAGAATACGATTGATTTTGATTGGGAGAATGAAGAAAAAATCCAATTGAAACGCAAAGAAATTGGAGTAGATGGTGCCTTGTTGCGCGATGAAAACATCTTTATTCATAAAGTCAATTTTATCGAAAAAATCTTAGCAACAGTTCTCGCTAAAATAGCCAACCTAATTCCTGAAGGTGGAATTTGGATGAACACCCAGCGCCCAGAGTGGAACGACGCCAACAATGCCCTTGTAGGTAATGGTGTGTCGATGGTTACCCTCTACTACCTTCGCCGTTTTTTAAAATTTACGCATAAACTTGTTGACAAATCACAAGACACTGCATTTGAACTTTCAGTAGAGCTATCACAGTTTTTTAACGCCATTAACACTACCCTTGATTCGCACAAAGAAGAATTGTCACAAGGAATAAACAA
>JBMZTS010000020.1:0-15927 GCA_049623905.1 Flavobacteriaceae bacterium | reverse complement strand
CTTTCTTACTTGAAACTCGCCAGTCTCTATGGGAATACCAAAGCCGTGAGAGCCATTGCTGCTGCTATTGGGAAAAACCCTATATTAGTGGCTATTCCATGTCATCGCATTATCGGCAGTGATGGTACCTTGGTCGGTTATGCGGGGGGGATGGATCGAAAAAAGAAACTTTTGCAATTGGAAGGTTATCCGGTGCAAACATCTTTAATTTAATTCTTGCCGTTATTTCGGTTTCTTTTTATGAAAAAATTTTTACGCTATTTTTTTGGAGGACTTTTTCTGCTATGCCTACTCATATACATCAGTCCTTACGGTTATTTACTCCCAGGACTCGCAAAAATTTATGGAACAGGACATACCACCGCTTACTTAGACGATTATACTGTTTTTGACAACAATCTGGTCAAAGCGTCTGACAAAGCAGTTGATTGGCCAAAACACCCAAGCTACAATTCCATTGCCCTTTCTGAGGCAATTTTAAAGGAACATGAAAACTACGGCTCTGTCGCCTATCTTGTGATTTACAAAGACAGTATACTTCACGAGTCTTACTACAAGGGCTACGACAGTCGGTCAAAGAGCAATTCTTTTTCAATGTCTAAGAGCATGGTTTCTGCAATGTTGGGCAAAGCAATTGAACAGGGATACATCAAAAGTCTAGATCAAAAAATGAGTGACTTTTACCCGCAATACAGCGAGGGTTTTGCCGCCGATTTGACCGTTGGTGATCTGTCCTCAATGTCAACTGGACTCGACTGGAAAGAAGAGTACTATTTGCCCATAAACATTACCACTGAATCATACTTTACACCAAATTTGGAAGAATTGATGCTTTCGAGAGAAATCATTAGTCCTCCAGGGAAAGCCTTTATCTACCTCAGTGGAAACACCCAATTATTGGGAATGGTCATTAAAAAAGCTGTGGGGCAATCTTTGAGCACCTATTTTTCAGAAAATTTTTGGCAACCCATGGAAGCCGTGGAAGACGCTCTTTGGCAAATCGATAGTCAAAAAAATGGAATGGAAAAGGCCTACTGCTGCTTTGCCTCTAATGCCAAAGATTTTGCGCGTTTTGGGAAATTATATAAAAATTTTGGGAAATGGAATGACCAGCAAATTCTCGATTCTACGTTTATTGCCTTGAGTACCCGCCCGCGATTTGAAGAAAGCCCAGAATATGGCTACGGATGGTGGTTGACGCAATACAACGGGGAAAAGGGGTATGCCATGCGGGGTCACCTTGGCCAATACGTCATTGTTTTTCCAGAATCTGACCTCATTGTTGTTCGTTTAGGACATTTAAAAACACCAACCAATGCCGAACGCAAAGAACCATTCTATACCTACCTAAAAGAAGGCTTTGAAATGATAAAAAATGTTGCACAACCTTGATCTAGCCAAAATTTTATTCCTCGATATTGAAACCGTTCCAGAAGAATCGGATTACTCGACTTTGTCGACTTACCGACAAGCCTTATGGGCAGAAAAAACCGCTTATCAACGGCAAGACGAAATTAGTCCAGAAGACTTCTACGAACGAGCCGGAATATGGGCTGAATTTGGCAAAATTGTTTGTATTTCGGTGGGCTTTTTTGACACGAGTGAGCCGCAAAATGACAGCTTTAGAATCAAAAGTTTTTCTGGTGAAGAAAAACATATCTTGCAACAATTCAAGTCGCTTTGTCGCAATCATTTTTACTTAAAATCACATTTGCTCTGTGCACACAATGGGAAAGAATTTGACTTCCCTTACATCGCCAGGCGGATGATAATTCACCGCATTGGTCTGCCAAAAATTTTAAATTTATTTGGGAAAAAGCCATGGGAAGTGCCTCATCTCGACACACTTCAACTGTGGAAATTTGGCGATTATAAACACTACACTTCCTTAAAACTTCTTGCGGAAGTATTGGGAATCCCCACACCCAAAGATGACATTGATGGGAGTGATGTAGCACGTGTTTATTACCAAGAAAAAAATCTTGATCGCATTGTGCGCTATTGTGAAAAAGATGTACTTACGCTCGCCCAAGTCTTTCTCTCCTTCCTTCAAAAACCCTTGCTTAATACAAAACAAATCGTATGGCTAAATCAATAAAAAAACCGGTATTAAGCCTTACAGACTTTTCACTTTCACTCGGAGAGCAATCGATTTTAGAAGGACTTGAATTAAACATTTTCCCCAACGAGATTGTTGCATTAGTTGGAGAATCGGGGAGTGGAAAATCGGTGACTGCACAGGCTATAATGGGACTACTTCCCCCAAAAATAGCCCAAATCAATTCTGGAACAATTGAATTTAATGAACGCCCTCTACCAAAGCAGAATTCACCCTTGTGGCATAAGATTAGAGGCCTCAAAATAGGGATGATCTTTCAAGAACCTCAGTCCTCTTTAAACCCCACCATGCGTTGTGGTAAACAGGTCGCTGAAATGGGACGTCGTCATTTGACTAAGCTGACTCCACAGGAGATAAAAGCAAAGGTTATTCGTGCTTTTGAAGAAGTGCACTTAATCGATCCAGAGCGAATTTACAAAGCCTACCCGCATCAACTTAGTGGCGGACAAAAACAAAGGGTTATGATTGCTATGGCCTTGCTCTGTGAGCCCCAACTGCTCATAGCTGATGAACCGACAACTGCCCTCGACGTCTTGGTCCAAAAAGACATCATCAAACTCCTCAAGGACCTCCAACGGCAAAACAATATGAGCGTTTTATTTATCTCTCACGATTTGTCTTTAGTCGCAAATCTGGCTGATCGTATTGCCGTGATGCAACAAGGGAGAATTGTCGAAATGAATCCCACAAAAACCATCTTTTCTTCACCACAACACCCTTATACGCAAGGCCTAATTGGTGCTCGGCCTGAAACCGACAAACGCCTGAGTCAGCTCCCAACACTGGCTGATTTTCAGAAAGGCTCTTTTACTCCTCAGCTCCTTTCTGAAGAAAAACGCAAAACCCAACACGAAAAACTCTATGCCCAAAAACCTCTTTTATCGGTTAGAGGGCTCCAAAAAACATACCTCAGATCCTCATTTCTTTTTGGCTCAAAAGAAAAAGTTCAGGCATTGAAGAGCATCAATTTTAATCTCTATCCAGGGGAAACTTTAGGACTCGTTGGGGCATCGGGTTGTGGGAAATCCACTTTGGCCAAAGCTATGGTTTTTCTCGATCCACCTTCTGCTGGGGAAATTCTGTGGCAAGGTCAGCCTATTGACGCTCAAAATTCTTTTCAAATTGCGCGTTTGCGCAAAGACGTTCAGTTTATTTTTCAAGACCCATATACCGCACTTCACCCTCTTAAACGCATTGGTGAGGCCATCGATGAGGTCTTGCAAAATCATACTGCGTTTGATAAATGCGAACGGACTAGGCGCCTGCACGAGCTCCTCTTGCAGGTCGGGCTCTCTGCGCAATTTAGTCAACGCTATCCACACGAGTTGTCGGGAGGACAACGGCAACGGGTGGTTATTGCAAGAGCATTGGCCGTTGAACCTAGAGTTCTCCTTTGCGACGAATCTGTCGCCGCTTTAGACATTTCGGTTCAAGCACAGGTGATTAACTTACTCAACCATCTTAAAAAAACACTACGGCTTTCTTTTTTATTCATCTCTCATGACTTGGCTGTCGTCAAGCATATGGCTGATCGTATTCTAGTGATGAATCAAGGCGAAATTGTTGAAGAAAACGAAGCCGATGCACTCTATCAAAACCCGCAAACGGCCTATACAAAAGCCTTGTTAGATGCTATTCCAAATGGCCTTTAAGTATTAGGGCGCCGGATTGGGTATTTTTTCTTGAACTGTTTCTATGGCTTTCAATAGTTCTTTGGATAAACCAAGATCTATTGAGGCGATATTTTCTTCTAACTGTGACAAATTAGTGGCGCCAATAATGTTAGATGTTACAAAAGGCTGGTCGGTGACAAAAGCAAGAGCCATTTGGGTTAAAGAAATCCCAAAGTCGGACGCAATTTTAAAATATTCTTCCGTCGCTAAAATGCTGTTTTCGCCATTGAAACGGGCCAAATTTGGAAATAATTTAAACCGCGAATTTTCGGGCATTCCTTCGCGATATTTTCCAGTCAAACGCCCAAAACCTAATGGCGAATAGGCCAATAGACCCATGTTTTCGCGCAGACAAATTTCTGCATTCCCAACTTCAAAAAGCCGATTGAGTAAATTGTAAGGATTTTGTACCGTTATCATCTTGGGAAAACCCTTATGAGCCAGTTGTTGGTAGCGCATGATTCCCCAAGGTGTTTCATTAGAAAGACCAATGTGTTTTATCTTCCCTTCAGCGATGAGGTCGGCTAGAGTCCCTAGAATTTCTTCAAAATTATCTTTCCAAGGATCGTTTTCTGGCTGACCTTTATACCCACGTACGCCAAAAAAATTGGTTTTCCGCTCGGGCCAATGCAATTGATACAAGTCCAAATAATCCGTTTGTAAACGCAACAGGCTGTTTTCTAGGGCTTGCCTTAAATGTTTAGGGCTAAAATTGTCGTGATCTCGAATGTGAGCCGTGTAGGCTCCGGGGCCAACAATTTTAGAAGCCAGAACAATGTGATCTCGCCGTCCTGTTTTTTTAAACCAACTTCCCAAAATACGCTCTGTTTCAGCATAGGTTGTGGCATTGGCTGGAACAGGGTAAAGTTCAGCCGTATCGAAAAAATTGATCCCTCGCTCAACTGCTAAATCCATTTGCGCATGGCCTTCGGCTTCGGTATTCTGGTTGCCAAAAGTCATCGTCCCCAGGCATAGCTTACTGACTTTTATATCAGTAGTGGGCAAAAAAGTATATCTCATAAATTGTGTTAGTCAAAGCGCTTTAATAATTGTGTAATTTTATCTAGTTTGGGGCTTAAGATGACTTCAATGCGTCTGTTTTTGGCCTTACCTGCTGCTGTTTGATTGGAAGCCAGGGCTTGGTGTTCTCCACGTCCTGCGGCAGTAAGGTTCTCGGGTTTTATTTGCTTGTTTTTGAGCATTAGTTTAACTATCTCGGTTGCACGTTTAGTAGAAAGGTCCCAATTTCCGCTCAAATTCTCATTGCCAATATAGGGGTCGGTATCGGTATGCCCTTCTATCAAAATGGCTATTTCAGGATTGGAAGCTAATACATTTCCGAGTTGTTTTATCGCTTGTTTTCCGGTGCTGCCCACCGTCCAGCTTCCCGACTCGAAGAGCAGTTTGTTTTCCATTGACACATAGACTTTACCCTCGCGCTGTTCTACCGACAGACCATTGCCCTCAAAGCTGTCTAGAGCCAATGTTAAGGCGGTTTTTAAGGCTCTCATCAGGGCTTGTTTTTCAGCTACAAGTATCTCCAACTCTTCTACACGACTGATTCGAGAAGACAATTCTCGGGTCAAGGAATCGAGCCGTACACGCTTGTCATACAATTCACTTTCTTTGATTTGAATTTCTTCCAGCAGCCCACGGTTTTTTTCAATACTGGACTGAAGGGCTTCGTTGCTGTTTTGTTCCAAAGCCGTGTAGGCTTCCTGCAGTGTTGCAAGTGTTCCTGAGGTCGTGGCCAAGAGTTGGCTCTGGTTTTCATAGCGTCCTACTAAATCACCATAATGATAGCGTAAAGAATCATAATTTTTAATCAGTGCCTCCTGCTCTTTTTCTAGGGTCACATGTTCGCCCTTCAAATTGGCGTAGCGGTTTTCAATTTCATTAAACATTTTTGATGACACACAACTGCTCATCAATGGAAGAAGGAGTAAAAGAATCGTTTTTTTCATGGTAAAAAAGGTATCTGATGATGTTTAAACGTCTAAATTTAATTCGACTACAACTGGGCAATGGTCCGAATGACGAGCATCGGGTAAAATGTAGGCCCGTTGTATCTTTTGTAAAAGAGGATGGCTTACTAGGGCATAGTCTATTCGCCAACCCTTATTGTTGGCACGTGCATTGGCGCGATAACTCCACCAACTGTAGTGATGCGGTTCGGGATTGAGTGCACGAAAAGAGTCTACAAAACCACTCTTGATAAAACGGTCTAACCAGGCGCGTTCTTCGGGCAAAAAACCGGAAACGTTTTTATTCCGAACGGGATCGTGAATATCAATGGCTTGATGACAAATATTATAATCGCCACAAATAACCAAATTGGGGAAGTTCTTTTTCAATTCATCAATATAGGCTTTAAAATCGTCCATAAATTTGAATTTATAAGACAAACGAGCGCTGTTGGTCCCCGACGGAAGGTAGAGACTCATAACGGAACATTGTTCAAAATCGGCCCGAATAACACGCCCTTCAAAATCCATATGATCAATCCCCGTTCCAATTTCAATATGCTTTGGGGTTTTCTTAGATAAAATGGCGACACCACTGTAGCCTTTCTTTTGAGCCGAAAACCAATAGTGTTGATAACCTAAAGATTCTACTTCAGCCATGTCAACTTGTTCTTGCATGGCTTTGGTTTCTTGCAAACAAACCACCTCTGGATTGGCCGCCTTTAACCAAGCTACAAAGTCTTTTTTTAGTGCTGCGCGGATACCGTTTACGTTGTAGGATATGATTTTCATTTAAACGAAAATAACCAATCTTCCTTTCAACTTGTAAAAAAATTATTACGGTTTACCAACAACTCAAATTTTCTGCAACCAATGCTTCATGTTGAGTTTGTTATCTAGCAAAATCGGCAGCTCGGCAATGGCAATGCGTTCTTGTGCCATGGTGTCCCGATCGCGTAGGGTAACGGTTTGATCCTCTAGCGATTGGTGGTCTACAGTAATGCAATAGGGTGTCCCCAAGGCGTCTTGTCGGCGATAACGACGTCCCACCGCATCTTTCTCATCATAGGCAGTGGTGTGATCCCACTTGAGGGTCTCTACAATTTTATGCGCCAAGTCTGGAAGGCCGTCTTTTTTTACCAGAGGCAAGACTGCGACCTTAGTTGGTGATAAAATCGCTGGCAATTTTAATACCGTTCTGGTGCTACCATCACTAAGGGTTTCATCTCTCAATGCCCATGAGAAGGTGGCTAAAAACATACGGTCGAGACCAATAGAAGTTTCCACCACATAAGGAACATAGTTTTCGTTGCGTTCAGAATCGAAATACTGGAGCTTTTTACCCGAGTATTTTTCATGACTCGAAAGATCGAAATCGGTACGGGAATGGATTCCTTCCAATTCTTTGAAGCCAAAGGGAAATTTAAATTCAATATCTGCCGCTGCATCGGCATAATGGGCCAGTTTTTCATGGTCGTGAAAACGATAGTTTTCTTCTCCCATCCCGAGAGAGAGATGCCATTTTAAACGGGTCGCTTTCCATTGCTCGTACCATTCTTTTTGGGTTCCTGGCGGAACAAAAAATTGCATTTCCATCTGTTCAAATTCACGCATTCGGAAGATGAATTGTCGGGCAACTATTTCATTTCTAAAGGCTTTTCCTGTTTGAGCAATTCCGAAGGGGATCTTCATCCGTCCTGTTTTTTGGACATTGAGAAAGTTCACAAAAATTCCCTGAGCGGTTTCAGGGCGTAAATACAAATCCATGGCGGTATCGGCAGAAGCCCCTAGTTTAGTACCAAACATAAGGTTAAATTGCTTTACATCGGTCCAGTTGCGTGATCCCGATTCTGGACAGGCGATTTCCAGTTCTTCAATAAGTGCTTTTACGTCGGCCAAATCTTCCTTTTCAAGTGACTGACCAAGGCGCTTGAGTAAACCATCGATTTTTTCTTGATAGGCGACTACCCGCGGGTTGGTTGCCAAAAATTGAGCTTTATCAAAACTATCGCCAAAACGTTTGGCGGCTTTGGCGACTTCTTTGCTGATTTTATTTTCAATTTTAGCACAATAGTCTTCAACCAAAACATCGGCACGATAGCGTTTTTTGGAGTCTTTATTGTCAATTAAGGGATCATTGAATGCATCGACATGGCCTGAAGCTTTCCAAGTGGTGGGATGCATAAAAATAGCGGCATCGATGCCCACGATATTGCTGTGAAGTTGTACCATGGCTTTCCACCAATAATCGCGAATGTTTTTTTTGAGAGCGACTCCATTTTGAGCATAGTCGTAGACTGCACTGAGGCCATCGTATATTTCACTCGAAGGAAATACAAAACCATATTCCTTGGCGTGTGAAATGATTTTTTTAAAATCTGTCATGGCACAAAAATAACCCTTTTTCGTATTTTGTCCTCGCCAAATCTTGCGGAAATGAATGATTCATTTGTGAATTTTTTTTCTGAGCTGTTTTCACTTCTCTTCCCAAAGCTTTGTTTGGGCTGTCACAAAGAATTGAAGGGGGTCAATAAATGCTTGTGTTTTGCGTGTGAACTTGGTCTTCCGCAAAGCTTTGAAGATGGGTTAGGCGTCAGTAAAGCCATGAATTCATTAGAGTTGCCTATTCCTCTAAAGCACGCTTTTTCCCTCTATTTCTTTGAAAAAAACAACCTTGTAGAAAAGTTACTTTATCACCTAAAGTATATGGGAAATAGACAGGTTGGTGTGTTTTTTGGAAGAAAAATGGCGAGTCTTATTGCCAAAAGCGGGTGTCATTATGACGGAATTATTGGCGTCCCTCTCCATGTCAAGCGAAAAAGAAAGAGGGGGTTTAACCAAGTAGACATCATTGGACAAAGTGTAGAAAAAGTCTTGGGAATTCCCTATCATGGATCGCTCTTAAGACGCATTAAAAACACTCCTGCGCTTTCAAAAAGAAAAGGCGATCGAAAACAAATTGTCGACAAGGCTTTTAAATTATCTGCGCCAGAGAGTTTGTTGCCTGGTCACTATCTACTTCTAGACGACATTTTTACAAGCGGTGCCACACTTGAAGCCTGTGGTAAAACGCTATTGACGCAAAAAGCTATCCGCTTGAGTATTGCGACAGTCGCCTATCGAAATTAAAAGATTTATACGTTACTTTGCAGCATATGCGAAAAACACTTGGTTTTATTGCGGCAATATTGTGGGTGATCTCTGCTTCTCACTGTGCTAAAAGAGGAACCCCAACTGGAGGGTCAAAAGACAGTATTCCACCCATTTTGCTCAATGCCAATCCGCCCCTTGAAACCGTTAATTTTAACCAAGAACGTGTGGTCTTGGTTTTTGACGAATACATCCAATTAAAGGATATAGATAATCAACTCATCGTCTCTCCCCCCATAGACAAAAAAAATTATAAAATCCTTCCCGAAGGCACCGTCAGTAAAAAAGTAGAAATCCGTTTTGAGACTCCGCCGAGAAAAAACACTACTTACACCTTTAATTTTGGGGCAGCCATTGAAGATTTTAATGAAAAAAATCCTCTGCCCTTTTTCAATTATACCTTTTCCACAGGAAGTTATCTAGACTCTTTAAGTCTCTCCGGAAGAGTTAAAGACGCTTTTGAAAATGAGCCCCTAAAACAAATTTCTATTTACCTTTATCCTATCGACTCAACATATACCGATTCGACTATTTTTCTTCAAAAACCGCTTTATGTCGGAAATACACTAGACAGTATTGCCTTTAAACTCAAAAATCTTGCCCCTGGGCAATATGAATTCTTAGCCATTGAAGACGTTGGAAAAAATTATTTGTTTGATCAAAACAGTGATAAAATTGGTTTTTTAAAAGAGCCCATTCGACTTCCTCAAGACTCTGTTGTTTTTCCTGTGCTGTTTAAAGAAATGACTACTTTTAGCTGGGGTCGTCCGCGTTTTGTCAATGATCATCATCTCGAATTTAGTTATTACGGAGAAATCGGTGATCGTCGCCCTATCTTTGATTCTGTTTTTAAAGCCAACGCACAAGGTTTCTTTACTCAAGACCGAATAAAGGACACCATTCATTATTGGTTTCAGCCTCAAGAAAATCTCGATTCCCTTCAGGTGAGTTTTCAAGAAAAGGACAGCCTTCGCCAGCTCACGCTAAAACCATTTATAATTGACCCTGATTCGTTGACTTTCTCTTTTACCCCACCCAACAAGTCTCCACTTCATTTTATGGACACCCTTAAAATAAAATCCTCTCTTCCCGTCGAACGAATCAACACAGATTATATCTCAGTTTTTGACATTGATACTCTAGAAGTCGACTTTTCAGCCGAGATAGACCACAACAAAGACATTGTTTATTTGAACTTTGAAAAAGTGCCCAACGACAATTATAAAATTCAACTTCTCCCCAATGCGATTACAGATTTTTTAGGAGCGACCAACGATACCCTCACCCATCAGGTCAAAACAAAGAAAATTGAAGATTATGGTACTCTTTATCTCCGAATTGACCGTAAAGATCCTACTATTCCCTATTTCTTTGAATTGATTGATAAACAGGGAAAAGTAGTGCGTAAAATAACCCAAAACAAAGATGATTACTACACCCTAGGCTATCTATTACCAAACAATTACCAAATCCGCTATGTCAAGGATCTTAACAATAATCAAAAGTGGGATACGGGCAATTATTTAGACAAGCGCCAACCCGAAGAGGTTATTTATCTTTCTGAGGCGTTAAGTTTAAGGGCCAATTGGGACCTCAACGAAACCCTCATTATTGAATAGTAAAGTGATCGCGATCGTTTAAAAAATTTAGTTTTTTACGCGCCAATTCTTGGTCTTCTTTGGTCAATATGACTTGACAATGTCCAGCCTTGTTGGGTGTTGTTTGTCCAATTGTTTTTCCCATAAAATCGTAGACCGCAGTGTGACCAGGATACTCTAAGTTCGAACCATCGGTTCCAATGCGATTGACTCCCACACAATAACTCATATTTTCAATGGCTCGGGCTTTGAGCAAGGTGTCCCAAGCACTGATGCGTTTGTGGGGCCAATTGGCGGTATACAACAAAAGATCGTAATCCGAAGTATTTCTACCCCAAACAGGAAAACGTAAATCATAACACACCCGAAGGCAAATTTTCCACCCTTTGTAGACAATCAATCCGTCATTTTGCCCTTGGGTATAGGCCTTGTGTTCTCCGGCCAAGGTAAAAGTATGGCGCTTGTCGTAAAACTGTACACTACCCTCTGGAGAGACAAAAAGAAAGCGATTATAGGTTGTCCCATTATCTGTAATGATGGTGCTCCCCGCAACAGCAGCATCCAGTTTCTTTGCCCAGTGCTGCATCCATTGAACGGTCGTTCCGTCCATAGACTCAGCAAATTTTTGAGCCGCCATGGTAAATCCTGTTGTAAACATTTCAGGAAGAATTACCAAATCGGTAGGTAATAGGGTGGTTAATGCCCGCTCAAATGCCGCAAGGTTTTTTGTTTTGTCTTCCCAAACTAAATCGGATTGAAGAGCCGTAAGGGTCAATGGTTTATTCATCTCAAAAGATTCTTGGAATAAAGATGCAGAAAATAATGGAAATAAGAAATTCTACACCATAGGCATAGGGATTTCCTTTTATAAAAACAATGCCTTTACCCTTTCAGACTCGCCGAAAGATATTCGCGGTTCATCCGAGCGATGTTTTCTAGGGAAATTCCCTTTGGACATTCGACTTCACAGGCGCCGGTATTGGTACAGTTTCCAAAACCTTCTTCGTCCATTTGTTTAACCATGTTCAAGACGCGGTCTGTGGCCTCTACTTTCCCTTGGGGCAAGAGGGCATATTGCGAAACTTTAGCCGAAACAAAAAGCATGGCCGAAGCATTTTTACAACTGGCCACACAGGCTCCACAACCAATACAGGTCGCAGCGTCAAAGGCCTTATCGGCATCGTGTTTGTCAATGGGAATCGCGTTGGCGTCTTGGGTGTTTCCTGAGGTATTGACACTCACAAACCCCCCTGCGTGTTGGATGCGATCAAAAGCAGAACGATCGACAGCTAAATCTTTCACTACAGGAAAAGCATTGGCGCGGAAAGGTTCAATGGTAATGGTATCACCATCTTTAAACTTGCGCATATGGAGCTGACAGGTGGTCACCAGTCGATCGGGTCCGTGGGCTTCTCCGTTGATGTACATGGAGCACATCCCACAAATTCCTTCGCGACAGTCGTGGTCAAATGCCACGGGATCAATCCCTTTTCCAATTAATTCTTCGTTGAGTACATCCATCATTTCCAAAAAGGACATATCGGGCGATACATTTTCAATAGGATAGGTCTCTATACTTCCGGTAGCGTCAGCGTTGGCTTGGCGCCATATTTTTAGTGTCAAATTCATAAGTCTATTTGTATGAACGTGTTTTTACTTCTATTTCTTCATAATTCAAATCCTCCTTATGCAATTGCGCTTTTGAAGGTTCTCCTTTGTATTCCCAAGCGGAAACAAAGGTAAATTTCTTGTCGTCGCGAAGGGCTTCTCCTTCTGGGGTTTGCGATTCTTCACGGAAATGGCCGCCACAAGACTCTGTGCGTTCAAGCGCATCTTTGGCAAACAACTCTCCGAGTTCGAGAAAATCGGCCACACGTCCAGCTTTGGCCAGTTGTTCGTTAAATTCATCGGCTTTCCCAGGGACGTTGACATTTTTATAAAAGTCTTCGCGTAGGGCTTTGATCTCAGTAATGGCTTCTTTCAAGCCTTTTTCGTTACGCGACATACCGCATTTATCCCACATGATTTTCCCCAATTTGCGGTGATAAGAATCCACCGAGTTTTTACCCCCATTTGAGATAAAGGCATCGATTTGGTCATTAACGGCCTTTTCTGCTGCTTCAAATTCTGGGGTATTGGTGTCTATTGGACCGGTTCGGATATCGTCGGCCAAATAATCTCCAATAGTGTAAGGCAAAACAAAATAACCATCGGCTAAGCCCTGCATCAAGGCCGAAGCACCAAGGCGGTTGGCACCATGATCGGAGAAATTGGCTTCTCCAATGGCATAGCATCCGGGGATACTGGTCATTAGGTTGTAGTCTACCCACACACCACCCATGGTGTAATGGACTGCTGGATAGATCATCATCGGGGTTTCGTAGGGGTTTTGATCTACAATTTTTTCATACATCTGAAAAAGGTTTCCATATTTGGCACGGACGACCTCTTGCCCAAGTTTTTTGACCAAAGCAGGGTCATTTTCGTCCAAGCCTTTAACGTGGGCTTGTTCTTTTCCATAGCGCATAATTGAGGAGGCAAAATCCAAATAAACGGCTTCCCCTGTTTTGTTTACGCCATAGCCGGCATCGCAGCGTTCTTTAGCGGCACGAGAAGCGACATCGCGTGGAACGAGATTCCCAAAAGCGGGGTAGCGTCGCTCGAGATAATAGTCGCGGTTTTCTTCGGCTATATCGGTCGGTTTGAGCTTTCCTTGGCGAATGGCTTTTACATCATCGCTATTTTTAGGCACCCAGATGCGGCCATCGTTTCGCAAGGATTCGGACATTAGGGTCAGCTTCGATTGGTGATCGCCAGAAACTGGGATACAGGTAGGGTGAATTTGTGTAAAGCACGGATTGGCAAAGTGTGCCCCCTTTTTGTGAATTTTCCACCCAGCAGAAACATTACTTCCCATGGCGTTGGTGGAAAGGAAAAAGACATTTCCGTAACCGCCCGAGGCGATAACGACAGCGTGTGCGCCGTGGCGTTCTACTTTTCCATTGACCAAGTTGCGCGTAATAATTCCTCGAGCTTTCCCGTTGACCACGACCAAGTCCATCATTTCGTGGCGGTTGTACATTTTGATTTTACCGCGCCCAATTTGTCGGTTCATGGCCGAGTAGGCCCCCAACAACAATTGTTGTCCAGTTTGGCCTTTGGCATAAAATGTTCGTGAAACCAGCACCCCACCAAAAGAACGGTTATCGAGCAATCCGCCATAATCGCGGGCAAACGGAACGCCTTGTGCAACACATTGGTCGATGATGTTGGTGGAGACTTCTGCAAGTCGATGAACATTGGCTTCACGCGAGCGGTAATCGCCTCCTTTAATGGTGTCGTAGAAGAGTCGATAGGTAGAATCGCCATCCCCTTGATAGTTTTTTGCTGCATTGATCCCCCCTTGAGCGGCAATCGAATGTGCTCGTCTTGGCGAATCTTGAAAGCAAAACGTTTTGACATTGTAGCCCAATTCGGCTAGTGTGGCCGAAGCAGAGGCTCCAGCTAAGCCTGTTCCTACCACAATAATATCGATTAGGCGTTTGTTGGCTGGACTGACCAAGTTGATATGGCTCTTGTGGTTGGTCCATTTATCGGCCAAAGGGCCATGGGGTATTTTGGAATTTAAAGTCGCCATATTAAAATGCGTTTAAGTGATGAAATAAAGCAATGAAAACAAAGCCTAGAGGGATGCCTAGTGCAAAAACTGTCGTAAAGCCTTTTAAGGCACGGGTATACTTGTTGTTAGCACCAAGAGACTGGAATGACGAACTGAAACCATGCATTAGGTGAAGTGCGAGAAAACCGAAAGAAAGGACGTAGAGGCCAACGCGAATGGGGTTTTCAAATTTATGCACCATTTCCTCAAAATAACGGTTGGGGTTTTCTGGGAGTACTTCAAAATATTTATAATTCATTTCAGGAAACCAAAAGTCGTAGAAGTGTAAACCCAAAAATGATAAAACAACCGCTCCAGAGATAATCATATTACGCGACATCCAAGAAGAATTGGCCGCACCGTTGTTGGCCGTGTATTTGTTCGTTCTAGCTGCTCGGTTTTGAAGGTCTAAAACAAAGCCCATGACAAAATGGAAAATAACTCCAATAATCAGAACGGGTTGTAAGGCAAATTGAACGATCGGATTATTTCCCATAAAATGAGAGAGTTCATTGAAAACTTGCTCGCTAAAAACAGAGGTGAGATTGATTGTGAAATGTTGTAGTAAAAAGAAAACTAAAAACAATCCGGAAAGCGCCATGGCATATTTTCTAGCCAAAGACGATTTAATTAATGCACTCATTTAATTGAAATTATACAAACAAAATTAAGCCATAAACCAGTGGGAAAGAAATAATTCAGCGGGATTTTTGCAGTTTATAACCACTTTAAATACTGGTGCAATGTTTGTTTAATTTTTTGATCTTTATTCCAATTTTTTGCTTTGTTTGATTAAACATTGTTAAAAAGGCAAAGCAATCGATAGCCCAAAAACCTGTCTGACTTGAAGATCTGCAAGAGCATTGTCGTCGTAAAGCAGTTGTATTTCAAAAATAGTGCTTAACGATTTGTTGATCCTCATGTCAAGTTTTGCTGTATAATCGAAATCTAAATTCTTCATTTCTTCTAGATAATTGGTCACTAAACTCATCGTGTTGTAGAAAAATATATTTTTAGCGATTTCCATTTTACTTTGTATAGCTAGCACTGCTCCAGCTTCCCATCGTGCTGTTTTATCTGGATTGACCCCAAAATACTGCTCCCCTTGGGAAAGGTTTTGTGTAAAAACCCTGTCTACTAAAATTAATCGAGCGATTAAGGGATTGTATTGAATGGCAAATCGATCGTTCTTCCTGTAGGACAACCCAATTCCTAGTCTCATATAAGCGGGAGAAAAAAAACTTGTTGTTTTGCGACGTATAATCATATCATTCTGTTCAACAAAGGAATAGCCCGGAGTGTTCTGTGTTTTGAGGTTAAAGGAGAATGAAAAATTCCACAAACGCGTAGTTCTTCGTTCAACGATGGCGTTGATCTCGAGCTGATCTTCTGTTTTTTGTGTTAGAGCCTGGTCTTCTGTTTTGGCATATCCCAAGGCAACATCCAAGGTGCTTATCCATTTCCACTTCTCCCCAGTAACGTTTAAATTATAATCTAGATTTAGTGTTCCGCTAAAATTATTTGTTCCTCCTGCTAGCCAATTGTCATAGTTGGATTGATTGACTAACACACTCAATTTCCTGTCGTGTTTCCAACGAGGTATACTATCGTTCTCTGTTTCTTGTGCAGCTAACGGGTTTACTCTGCAAATAACGAAAAGCAAAACAATGAAAGATAAATTATTCCATTCCATGAGATTGATTTTGGGTTTGACCTCTTGTTATGATATAAACTTGATATTCTTCTGTTGGCCCCTAAATTGGGG
>JBMZTS010000019.1:0-16213 GCA_049623905.1 Flavobacteriaceae bacterium | reverse complement strand
ACTTCAACGGCTTTAGCGCGAAGATAATCGGCATGACGAAAACTGTGGTAAAGTACATCAAAGTCGATTTCCCCCTGAGCGTTTATCACCTCATCTCCAGCAGTATTTAACACATAAAGTGGCGGGTCGTTAGTGTCCATAAAACCGCGATAATTTAAAGCCTCCAATTCTAAAGGGGTCGGATCGCCTCCGTAAAATTGTGTAAACAGTAAATCGAGAAATGGATTTGATACCCGCAAGCCATCAAGTGAAAAGCCAGGGAACACCTTTTCCCATTCATAAAGGTTATAGCTGCTTTGAGCCGCCAGAGCCACAACGCCCTGAACTTGTGTGTTGATTTCCTCTTTAAAACCATTCCACTGAGCTATTCCAGCACCTGCCGAAACCCCGGCGAGCACCACTTTATTAAGCGGAAAATCTAGCTCTGTTCTATGGTCTTCAATAAAGTTAATAACTGCGGTCCCATCTTCTAAAGCTGAAATGACACCCTGATTTCCTGCGGTGGTAAGAAGCGTATAATTTGCACTTACGATTGCCATTTTTTCTGATAAAAGAAAGTTCATGGTCTCTTTTATATAGTCATCAAAAACGGCGCCTTTATCGCCACCTGTAAAACCGCCACCGTGGAAAAAAATAAGAACACCTTTGGGCGAGCCCGTAGGTGGCAAGAGAATATCGAGCTGTTGACGTTCGGCTGTCCCGTAGGCGATGTTTTCAAAAAAAAGGGTGTCTCCTCCTAAAGGTGAAGGTGAGGGACTAACCCCAAAAACGGACGTTAGTTCTGTAGCCTTATCGACAAGAATATCTTCTTCTGAACAGGCTAAAGCAAAAGTGATCGATACAAGAGCAAGTAGTTTTTTCATGGTAGGTTTTTCGTTAAAGGTATAAAATGAGGGTTTATTCTTCCAAGCCTTCTGGGTATAAAAAATGATTGTAAGGAAAACGCGTCACATGGATGTCGCGTATTGCGGCATAAACTCTTTCCCTAAAGTAGGCTAAATTTGATTTGTTTAAAGCTGAAATAAACAGGGCGTTCCCATTCATTTTCGACATCCATGTCGCCTCCCATTCTTCAAGAGTATAATGCTTTTTGGTTTTTTCGGTGACCAAGTCGTCGTCGGCAATGGTTTCTGCACGATACGCATCAATTTTATTAAACACCATTATGGTGGGTTTATCTAAACTTGAAATCTCCGCTAAAATGGTATTCACCGAGGCGATGTGCTCTTCAAAATTGGGATGGGCAATATCGACTACATGCAGTAGCAGATCGGCTTCAATCACCTCGTCTAATGTGCTTTTAAACGATTCGACCAGTTGAGTGGGTAGCTTACGTATAAAACCAACCGTATCGCTCAATAAAAAAGGCAAGTTCCCAATAACCACTTTTCTAACCGTCGTATCGAGTGTTGCAAAGAGTTTGTTCTCAGCAAATACTTTGCTTTTGGATAAAACGTTCATTAACGTTGATTTTCCCACATTGGTATATCCAACCAGAGCCACACGAACCAAAGCCCCACGATTACCGCGTTGGGTCGCCATTTGTTTATCGATAACACCTAGCTTTTTCTTTAAAAGGGCTATTTTGTCGCGGACAATTCGGCGATCCGTTTCAATTTCAGTTTCTCCTGGACCACGCATTCCAATCCCTCCACGTTGACGCTCAAGGTGAGTCCATAACCCTTTTAGACGAGGGAGTAAATACTGATACTGGGCCAATTCAACCTGTGTTCGAGCATAACTGGTTTGTGCACGCTGAGCAAAAATATCTAATATCAAACCCGTGCGATCTAAAATTTTACAGCGCAGTGTTCGTTCAATATTGTTTTGCTGTGCTGGGGAAAGTTCGTCATCAAAAATAACTGTTGACACGTCATTTTCCTCGATAAAGGCCTCTACTTCAGCCAATTTTCCACTTCCAATAAAGGTTTTTGGATTGGGTAAATTTATTTTTTGGGTGTATCGCTTAATCACTTTTCCCCCAGCAGTGTGGGCTAGAAAGGCCAACTCATCAAGATATTCTTTAGACTGCTCTTCATCTTGTTGCTTGTTGATAATCCCAACAATGACAGTGTTTTCAACCGTTAATACTTTTTTTTCTAACATGAATTATGCGGCCTCCCACGCTTTAAGTTCAAGGGTCTTCCCATCGTAAACTGCATAGGTGAAATGGGTAATCCAATCGCCGAGATTGATATAACGCGCCTGAGGATTTATCTGAATATCTAGCGGAATGTGCCGGTGGCCAAAAATAAAGAAATCTCTTGCCTTTTCACCGTATTTGCGCTTGGCATATTGCACAAGCCATTCTTTTTCTTCCCCCAAAAAAACGGCATCTTCCTCACCAGAAATCAGTTTATTTTTGACAGAAAGGTACTGCCCTAGCCTCATGCCCAAATCTGGATGTAACCACCTGAAGCACCATTGGAAAAAGCGGTTTTTGAACACTTTCTTCATGCGTTTATAGCCTTTGTCGTGGGGACCTAGACCATCGCCATGTGCTATAAAAAATCGTTGATCGTTAAAATTAAAGTCTTGTGGCATATCGTGAACTTCTATCCCTATTTCCTTTTCAAGATAGTCCAACATCCACATGTCATGATTGCCCGTAAAAAAATGAATTGTTATCCCCGCATCGGCCATTTCAGCAAGTTTCCCCAATACACGGACAAAGCCTTTGGGCACAACAGTTTTATATTCAAACCAGAAATCAAACAAATCGCCTAACAAAAATAGCGTGTTGCAGTCGCTTTGAATGTGATCTAACCACTGTACAAAAATCTTTTCCCTCCCAGCACTCTCTTGGGCGTTTGGCGCCCCGAGGTGATTATCAGAGGCAAAATAGACTTTAGTTCCTTTTGGAAGTGACATATTTGCTGTTTCTAGTATAAAGATATCATCTTTCTAACCAATGGCATCGGCCAAGTCATCAATCAAATCTTGAGCGTCTTCTATGCCTACACTTAATCGGATCAAGGCGTCAACGACTCCGCTTTTTTCACGCTCAATTTTAGGGATAGAGGCATGTGTCATAGAAGCGGGATGTCCCGCCAAACTCTCAACCCCACCAAGCGACTCGGCGAGGGTGAAAAGCTTAAGGTTTTCAACAATCTTTATTGCCGCTTTATAGTCGGCTCCTTTTGGAATAAATGAAAGCATTCCCCCAAAATCATTCATTTGCTTTGCGGCGATGTGATGATTCGGATGAGTCTCAAACCCTGGCCAGTAGACTTTTTCAATTTTTGGATGGGCCGCGAGATAGGCTGCAACGGCTCGCCCATTTTCACAATGACGCTGTAAACGCACATGAAGTGTTTTGATTCCGCGCAGGGTCAAAAAACTATCCATTGGACCTGGAACAGCACCACTGGCATTTTGAATAAATGCCAAGCGCTGGTGTAAAGCATCAGAATTAACAATCAACGCGCCCAAGACCACATCAGAATGGCCTGCTAAATACTTTGTTGCAGAGTGCATGACGATATCCGCACCAAAATTTAAGGGTTGCTGCAAATAGGGCGAAGCAAACGTATTATCTACCGCCAGAAGAAGATTGTGTTTTTTGGCAAGCGCAGAAATAGCCGCCATATCAACCACATTCATCATAGGATTGGTCGGTGTTTCTACCCAAATTAATTTTGTCTTGTTAGTCATTGCGGCGGCCACATGACTCAAATCATTCATCCCAACAAAATGAAATTTTAAGCCAAAATTTTCAAAGATTTTGGTAAACAAACGGTAGGAGCCCCCATAAAGATCATTGGTTGAAATCACCTCATCGCCTGGCTGTAAAAGTTTCATAACGGCATCCATAGCCGCTAAACCCGAAGCAAATGCTAGCCCATGCTTGCCATTTTCTATACTTGCTAAAGATTTTTCTAAAGCCTCACGAGTGGGGTTATGTGTTCGACTATACTCGAAGCCCTTGTGCCCACCAGGTGTGGTTTGTGCATAGGTAGAGGTTTGATAGATCGGTGGCATGACTGCGCCATAGGCTGGATCGGGTGATTGTCCGCCATGAATTGTCGCCGTGTTAAAACGATGTTTTTTTCGCATAATGCAATCTCTATAATGTTGGTTACAAAGGTAAGAGATTCCCCTGATTTCTCTTTGCTTTAATGAAATTTGATTTACTTTGCTAAAAAAGAAAAATCTATGAACACATTCTTTTATTTGAGCAGTTGCGACAGCTGTAAACGCATCATCAACACCCTAGACCTTCCAGAAAACATCAGACGCGTTGACCTTAAAAAAAATCCCTTGTCTGAGACAGATCTGTCCCGTTTATATGCACATACACAATCTTACGAAGCCTTGTTAAATAAACGTGCTCAGAAATTAAAAGCCATAGATAAAACGACACTGACTGAAGAAAAAATCAAAGCCCTCTTACTTGAGCATTACACCTTTTTAAAACGTCCTGTTTTACTTTTCAAGGACCAATTGTTCGCAGGAAATGCAAAATCGACCGTAGAAGCGGCCAAAGCGGCACTCCATGAATAGTCGTGGACTTGCGCTCCTTGCTGCTTTTGGCGCCACCAGTATCTACGGTTTAAATCACACGATCGCTAAAGTTATCATGCCGTACTACATTGGAGCTTATGGCTTGGTTCTCCTACGGGTCTTAGGGGCGAGTTTCTTGTTTTGGGGGCTGAGTTTCTTCTTCCCATCAGAAAAAATTGACCGGCAAGACAGAATACGACTAATAGCTGCAACATTTTTTGGTATGTGTCTCAACATGCTTATGTTTATCAAGGGGTTAAGCCTTTCTACCCCCATCAATAGCTCGGTTATTGTTACCCTTACACCTATTATCGTACTGCTTCTTTCGGCGGTATTTTTAAATGAGAAAATAACCGCTTTGAAAATAATAGGGATCACTTTAGGGTTGGGTGGAGCACTTACCCTTATTCTTTACGGCAACGCCTTTACATTAAACGCGCCCAATATTCCCTTGGGTAATGCCATGCTTTTTGGCAATGCGACTAGTTTTGCGATCTATCTCGTTATGGTTAAACCTCTAGCGGAAAAATACCATACGATGACTTTAATGAAGTGGATGTTTCCACTAGGAGTGCTTTTAAATCTACCTGTCGCTCTGCCAGAATTTATGGCTGTCGATTGGAGCAATCTCCCTTGGGCTGCCATCTGGCGTATGGCCTTTGTTGTTATTGGCACGACGTTTTTTGCCTACCTTTTCAATATGTACGCCCTAAGGGTATTACGTCCTACCACCATAGGTGTTTTTACATATCTCCAACCTCTAATTGCTATTTTATATGCCACCTTTACCGGTAATGATCAGATGGACCTGATAAAAAGCACCGCTGCAATTTTAGTTTTTGGCGGCGTTTATATGGTGACACAAAAACAAAAAAGCAGCCTTGCGCAAAAGAATAAATTTTAACATTAAAGAAGTCGATTGCCCACTCTTTTTTAAAATAGACTTTAGGTATATTTGTTGGTGTATAAAACCATTATTGATTCTCATGAAAGTAAAACTTTTCCTCCTTTGCACTGCGCTATTGGTGGCTTGTGGTAGTCCATCAGAAAAGAAAAAAGACGGGTTCAAATACAACCGCACCCAAAAAGAAGAAACAACGACTGCGCAGGTTAAACACAGTACTCCTGTTGATTTAAAAAATAAAGGGATAGGACCAATTAAAAACCTGCGCTTTGAATCAAAGATCGATCAAACAATGGTGGCGGAAGGGGCCTCAGCGTTTAAGCAAAAATGTACGGCCTGCCACAAAGTGAAAGGAAAATTGATTGGCCCTTCCATGGAAGCCATTTATGAACGTCGCCATCCTGCCTGGGTAATGAATATGCTCCTCAATCCCACACAAATGGTCAAAGAAGACCCCATCGGAATTGCATTGCTTAAGGAATACAATAATGTTTTAATGATTAATCAAAACCTCACCCAGGAGGAGGCAAGAGCCATTGTAGAATACTTGCGAACCCTATAAAGCCCAAGCTTTACCTGCTGTAGCCTCTTGCAGATCAACACAGCCTAATTGTTCTCCTGGAACGGGCGCGTAAATGAGGTGCTCTTTGGCGATGATTTCATTTGTTTTAAAGGCCTTGACGGCGAGATTTCTCAAATTAACCAAAAAATGATGGCTGATCCCTTCTAATGGAGGTGTCTCTGAAACACCTTCTCGGGCAGCGGCGGTGAAATCTGTAAAAGCCCTCTGCCATTGGGCTTGTTTTTCATCTGAAGCACGTAAAAAATAAGCCAGTTGACTGTCAATAGCTTCTGACGTTATCTCTGTCGAAATAGTTTGTCCAACTGCGGTTTGGGTAATGCCAGTAAACAGATCGAGTCCGAGTTGAAAAATCTCCTGATTTTCTGCATTGGTCGTCGTGGCTAGAAAACTGTCGATAAAGCGTATTAAGTTTAACTCCTTAGCGCCAGGAACTGCTGGGGTTGATGGCAACATCACTTCAAGAATCTGGCCTACAAACGGGGCTTGTTCAGACGATAAGAATGTAGGCGACCATCCTTTTTCTGTCGATTGACAGCTTTGGATTAAACTGGCTACTGTGGGCGTTAGGGTCAATGCCCCAAACGTAAGTCCTATTTTTTTTAAAGCGGTTCTTCTTTGCATGCTCCTACAATTAAAGGTTGTTTTTTTTGAGTTCTTCAACGGCAAAATTGGCCGCACGTGCGGTGAGTGCCATATATGTAAGTGACGGATTTTGATTGGCTCCCGAGGTCATACAAGCCCCATCGGTTACAAAAACATTGGGGACCTCGTGTAATTGATTGTTCCCATTTAAAACAGAAGTTTTGGGGTCACGTCCCATTCGTGCAGTCCCCATTTCGTGAATGCCCAGACCCAAATGATAATCGTTATCATAGCCCTTAACATTTTTAAAACCTGCGCCTTCAAGCATTTCAATCGCTTGTTGTTGCATGTCTTTTCGCATTGTGCGTTCATTTTCTCTTATCGTGGCATCAAAGGTAACGGTTGGTAATCCCCATGCATCGGGTTTGTCGTAGTCAAGATACATACGGTTGTCGTGATAGGGTAAAACCTCTCCAAAACCATTTAGCCCCATCGTCCATCCGCCTGGGGTTAACATTGCTTCTTTAAAGGCTGGCCCATAGGCCATTTCTTTTACATTATGTGTCCAAGAGCCTCTCGAGCCTCCTCCTTGATAGCCATAGCCACGTAAATAATCTTTTCTTCGGGTCTTCCCGCTGAGGTTTCTAAAACGAGGGATGTAAATTCCGTTGGGACGTCGTCCTTTATAATATTTATCTTCAAACCCATCAAATTCTCCATTGGCCCCTACTTGGAAATGATGATCCATGATATTATGACCTAGTTCCCCAGAGGCATTCCCCATGCCGTTGGGAAAATAAGATGATTTAGATTGCATTAAAATCGCTGTAGAAGCAACTGCAGAGGCACACAAGAAAATCACCCGTGCACTAAATTCTAATGTTTCTTTAGTTAGGGCATCAATTACTCTCACACCAGAAGCCTTTTTGGTAGTGGGATCATAAATTACTTCATGAACGATTGAATTTGGTCGTAAGGTCATGTGGCCCGTCGCCTCCGCCATCGGGAGTGTAGAAGAGTTACTGCTGAAATAACCGCCAAAGGGACAACCGCGCATACAGCGATTGCGGTATTGACAACTGATTCGTCCAGCGCCTGGCTTAGTTCCTTCTGTGATGTGCGCCACACGGCCAATCGTTAAAATTCGATCGCTGTATTTTTTGGCAATGGCTGTTTTTAGATGATCTTCTACACACGTTAATTCCATTGGTTTTAAAAACTCACTATCGGGCAATTGAGGTAAGTTTAATGCTTCACCCGAAATCCCTACGTGTTGTTCTACATAAGTATACCATGGCGCTATGTCTTCATAACGAATCGGCCAATCTACGCCATAACCGTCTCGGGCATTGGCTTCAAAATCTAAATTACTCCATCGGTAGCTTTGACGACCCCACATCAGCGATCGTCCACCAACATGATAGCCTCTACACCAATCAAATCGTTTGTCTTCATTGTAGGGATGCTTAACATCATCTACAAAAAAGTGCTTTCGCGATTCGGTAGTTGTATAGCCTGTCCGGCTTTGTTTTGGCTGTCGTTTTCGTGTTTCTTCTGTAATGACCTCTCCGTTGGGGTAATCCCATGGGTCGGCATTCATTGTAGGATAATCCTCAATATGATTCACCATTCTCCCACGTTCAAGAACAAGCGTTTTCAACCCTTTCTCGGTCAGTTCTTTTGCAGCCCATCCACCGCTAATTCCTGTTCCTACGACAATAGCGTCAAATTTGGTGTTTGTGTTCGAAAAGCCCATATTACAGTATTAAATTTAAGTATGTTATCAAATATAACGAAGTTTTGGTATCGTTAATAAAAGAATATTAATTCTAGCAAATATTCAATTTAAAACGTTTTCGCTTGAATTATTAGAATCCTTAAAGGGTGAAAATCACGATTTCTTATACAATCATTAAATTGTTGATTTTAAAATAAAATCTTATGAAGCGCCGAAAATTTTTACAGCAGAGCTTAACCTCAGGAATCGGAATAACCACTCTTGGAGCATACGCAATGAAACACAATCATTTATCTACACCAGCAAAACAAGGGGCACCCCAAGCTGCTTTTTTTAAATTGTCATTGGCGCAATGGTCACTGCACCGAACCATACAAAACAAAAAAATCAGTCCTTACGATTTTGCAGAACAAGCCAATAAGCTTGGCTTCAGCGGTATTGAATATGTCAATCAACTTTATACCGATGTGATGGCCGCTAAAAACAAACCCGCTGCACTCAAACAATTCATCAAAAATTCCAATACTAAAGCCAAGCAGTTTGACGTTGAAAACGTTTTAATTATGATTGATAACGAAGGAGATCTTGCTGTGGCCAAGAAAAAAGAACGACGCAAAGCCATTAATAACCATAAAATATGGGTAGAAGCCGCCGCTGAAATGAACTGTAGTGCCATTCGTCTCAATTTATTTGGCGAAACCGATCCCTCCTCATGGAAAGATTATGCTGCAGAAAGCATGATGCGACTCGGAGAGTATGCAGCGGCCTATGACATCAATGTCCTTGTAGAAAATCACGGTTATCTCTCTTCCAATGCTGCCCTTGTAATGGAGATGCTCAACCAAGTCAATCGGACAAACTGTGGCACCTTACCCGATTTTGGCAATTTTTGCTTGGAAAGAGAAAATGGGGAACGCTGGGATACCAAGTGTATTCGTGAATACAACCGTTATCAAGGAGTGCAAGAAATGATGCCCCGTGCTTTTGCCGTCAGTGCCAAATCGCATGACTTTGATGCTGAAGGAAATGAGATCAATACCGATTACTTACGGATGCTAAAGCTGGTAAAAGCCGCCGGTTACACCGGTTTTATTGGCGTAGAATATGAAGGTCAACAACTCTCCGAAAGGGAAGGAATTTTGGCGACTAAAAAACTCTTGTTAAAACAAGCAAAACATCTCGTTTAATTAAAACACTATCAAATGAATTCAACGACAAAATTTCAACTCTCCTTTATGATGTTTCTCCAATTCTTTATTTGGGGAGGCTGGTTTGTTACATTGGGAACTTTTTTAGGCAATAATCTCGGGGCCAGTGGGGGTGAAATCGCCATGGCTTTTTCGACCCAGTCATGGGGGGCCATCATCGCTCCACTTTTTATTGGTCTAATTGCCGATCGCTTTTTTAATGCCGAAAAAATATTGGGTATCCTTCACCTTATTGGGGCAGGACTGATGTACCTCATGTCGCAAGCTGGAGACTTTGACGTATTCTATCCCTATGTTTTCAGCTACATGTTAGTATATATGCCCACATTAGCACTCGTAAATTCAGTCTCATTCTACCAAATGGAAGATCCCGCCAAAGAATTTTCAATCATTCGCGTATTCGGAACCATCGGTTGGATTGTGGCAGGGCTTGTTATCAGCTATCTCTTCCATTGGGATGCACAAGAAGCAATTGCCAAAGGAGCATTGGCCAACACCTTTTCTATGGTAGCCCTAGCGTCACTTCTTTTAGGTCTCTTTAGTTTTTCATTGCCGAAAACCCCACCTTCCAACAGCAATGGAGAGGCCCTTTCTGTTCAAGAGGCTTTGGGTTTTGACGCTTTAAAGCTTCTCAAGGATAGAAATTTCTTTATGTTTTTTATCACCTCTGTGCTCATTTGTATCCCATTGGCTTTCTACTACCAGCAAGCCAATCCCTTTTTGGTTGAAGTCAATATGGAAAATCCTACGGGGAAAATGACCCTAGGACAAGTCAGCGAAGTTCTTTTTATGCTTCTCCTTCCTCTTTTCTTTAAAAAATTTGGGTTTAAAAAAACCATTTTAGTCGGAATGCTCGCCTGGGTTGTTCGCTATGTCTTGTTTGCCTATGGCAATGCCAACGACGCAAGCCTGATGCTCCTCGTTGGTATTCTTCTTCACGGTATCTGTTATGACTTCTTTTTTGTCTCTGGTCAAATCTATACTGATTTTAAAGCTGGCGAAAAAGTAAAAAGTGCCGCCCAAGGACTCATTACCCTAGCCACCTATGGGGTGGGCATGCTCATTGGTTTTTGGGTAGCAGGAAAAATTTCCGATGCCTATCTCTTGGCCGATGGGACTCACAATTGGGAAATGATTTGGCTCTTTCCAGCCGCCTTTGCCTTGGGGGTAATGCTCTTATTCATGTTAATCTTTAAAGACGAAAAAATTGAATCATAAAATACGACTCGGTATCTTAGGTGGCGGAGGGAATTCACTTATCGGAGGACTCCATCGCATCGCGTCATCTATGTTTGACCGCTATCAAATAGTAGGGGGGTGTTTCAATCCCAATCCCAAAGAAAATCAAAGTTTTGCGCAACACATTGCCCTTCCACTAAAAAGGGTGTACGATAGTTTCGATCTTCTCATTGAAGAAGAATTGAAATTACCCCAAGAACAGCGCATGGAGGTGGTCTCCGTTTTAACGCCCAACTTCTTGCACTTTCCCATGGCAAAAAAACTTCTTGAGAATGGGTTTAATGTCATTTGTGAAAAACCTTTAACCACCACCGCCAAAGAAGCCGAAGAACTCCTAAACCTTCAACGTGAAAAAAAGGTTGTTTTTGCCGTCACCTATACCTATACAGGTTACCCCATGATTAGGCAAATGAAGGACATGATTGCCCAGGGAGTTATCGGGCAAATCCAAAAAGTAGACTTACAGTATTACCAAGGGTGGATCAATCCCATTATTCACGACCCCGACCAGCGTAAAACGGTTTGGCGATTGGATCCTCAACAAGGCGGTATGAGCTGCTGTGTCGGCGACATAGGAACACATGCCTTTGATATGTTAGAATATGTTACCGGTCAACGGGTCAAAAAACTTCTCGCCGACTTGAACTACCGCTATCCCGATAATCAAATGGATGTCGATGGAACGATTTTAGTTCGCTTTAATGCATTTTGCAAAGGCGTACTGCGGGTCTCGCAAATCGCTACTGCCGAAGAAAATAATTTTACCGTTCAAATTTATGGTGAAAAAGGAGGATTCAAATGGGCACAAGAAAATCCCAACCAACTCACCTATCTGCAAGAAGGGAAAGCACTGCAAGTGTTAAAACCAGGACACGCTTTTTTATCGGCTTTTTCTAAAGAAGCTTCAAAACTCCCCCCAGGGCATCCAGAAGGAATTTTCGACGCCATGGGGAACATCTATAACGGGGTGGCCAAGGCTGTTCGAGGAGAAGACTTTATTCCTGGGGCCTATCCCGATATTGTCGAAGGTGTCCGTGGCATGCAATTCATCGAAAAAGTCATTGAATCTCATAAAAAAGGAAATATTTGGGTACAACTATAAAATCATTAAGACGTGAAAACAATTAAAGGACCAGCCGTATTTTTAGCACAATTTATCGATCAGAAAGCCCCTTTCAATAGCCTTGAAGGCTTGTGCCAATGGGCTGCTAACCTAGGGTATAAAGGCATTCAAATCCCCACGCTCGACAAATGGTTGATCGACTTAGACACCGCTAGTGAAAGTCAAACCTATTGCGATGAACTCAAAGGAAAAATTAATTCCTATGGTTTAGAAATAACCGAGCTTTCAACGCATTTACAGGGGCAACTGGTGGCGGTGCACCCTGCTTACGACCTCATGTTTGACAACTTTGCCCCAGAGGCCGTGAAGAAAAATCCAAAAGCCCGGACCGACTGGGCGATAGATCAAGTCAAAAAAGCGGCTCAAGCTAGCCGTCGATTGGGGCTAAAGGCACATGCAACGTTTTCGGGTTCCTTGCTTTGGCCCTATTGGCATCCATGGCCTCAGCAACCTGAGGGTCTCATTGACCTTGGGTTTAAAGAACTCGCCGATCGTTGGCTCCCTATTCTCAATGTTTTCGACGAAAACGGCATAGATGCCTGTTATGAAATTCACCCTGGAGAAGACCTCCACGACGGGGAGACTTTTGAACGCTTCTTAGCCGCTACTGGGAATCATAAACGCGTCAATATCCTTTATGACCCCAGTCACTTCGTCCTTCAACAACTCGATTACCTGACCTATATTGACCATTATCACGAATTCATCAAAGCCTTCCATGTGAAAGACTCTGAATTCAAACCCAATGGCAAAAAAGGGGCTTTTGGTGGCTATGGTGATTGGCGACATCGGGCTGGACGCTATCGCTCCCCCGGCGATGGGCAAATCGACTTTAAAACTATTTTCACCAAGTTAACAGAATACGGCTGTGATGTCTGGGCAGTAATGGAATGGGAATGTTGTATCAAAAGTCCTGAGCAAGGAGCTAGAGAAGGCGCCCCCTTTATCACTAAACACATCATTGAAGCAACCCAAAAGACCTTCGACGATTTTGCTGGAGGGAAAAGCGATCAACAACAGTTAAGAAACATCCTCAATCTCTAAAGCTAAAATAATGAATGCACACTTCCTTTACGTCATGGGTCTATTTTCACTCGTCATGCTCACGAGCCATGCACAAGGTGAATCTTCCAACACCGGCCAATGGATAGAACTTTTTGATGGTAAAACACTCAATGGTTGGCATCAATACAACGGTGGGGCTGTTGGCGATGAATGGTCGGTTTCACAAGGTGTCCTTAGCTTTTCTCCTAAAGAAAAAAGAAACTGGGACAATGGGGGCAAAGACATCGTAACCGATCAAGACTTTACCAGTTTTGTCTTATCCCTTGAATGGAAAATCTCTGAAGCAGGTAATAGTGGTATTTTTTGGGGTGTAAAAGAAGACGAAAAATACAGAGAACCCTATATGACGGGACCCGAAATTCAGATTTTAGATAATGACCGTCATCCCGACGCCTTGTCCAATCCCAAATTTCATCAGGCTGGTGCGCTTTACGACTTGGTTCAACCCACTGCAGAGGTCTGCAAGCCCGCAGGAGAATGGAATCATGTTATCCTGAGTATCGATCATGCCCATAATAGTGGATATGTAGTGCTGAATGGGACGGAAATAGTACGTTTTCCATTGCAGGGTAAAATGTGGCGAAAAAAGGTGAAAAACAGTAAATTTAAAGGGTGGAAAGGCTTTGGAAAGTTTAAATCAGGCAAAATTGGCCTTCAAGATCATGGCGACAAAGTTGCATTTCGCAAGATCAAAATCAAAAAGTTGTAACTTTACAGTATGATTGTAAGCATGACGGGGTTTGGAAAAAGTGAAACCCAATATTCCAACAAAAAAATTGTTGTTGAAATTAGAACACTCAATAGCAAAAACATCGACTTAAATTTTCGAACACCGCACAGTTATCGCGAACTCGAACCACAACTCAGAGGACAGGCCAATAATCAGCTCTTTCGCGGAAAAATTGACGTCTCTATCTTTGTGGATAACTCGGGTGCAGAAAGTGCAACCGTATTAAACAAAGAGGTAATTGGCGCTTATCTTGAACAGCTTAAAGACATTCATGCAGGCGATACGACAGAATTACTCAAAATGGCCATCCGCTTACCCGATGCCTTAAAAACAGAAAAAGAAGCCTTACAAAAAGAAGAAAAAGAAAGTGTTTTTACGCTTTTTGAGCAAACCTTAGAAAAGGTGATTCTTCATCGAAAAAATGAAGGGGCCGCTCTTGAAAAAGATTTTTACACCCGTCTTGACCTATTAAAAAAACTGCTCGATCAGGCTGTCAAAGTAGATCCTGAGCGGAAAGAAAAAATCTCGGAAAAACTCCAAAACGCACTCGATCAATTAGAGATTGAAATCGATAAAAATCGCTTGGAACAAGAATTAATCTACTATCTCGAAAAATATGACATCACTGAAGAAAAAGTGCGCTTGGCAAATCATATTGCCTATTTTGAAGAGATCATGCAGCAAAGTCGTCCAAACGGTAAAAAGCTAGGTTTCATCGCTCAAGAAATGGGACGAGAAATTAATACCATTGGGTCCAAAGCAAATCATGCTGGACTGCAAAAAATTGTGGTTCAAATGAAAGACGAACTCGAAAAAATAAAAGAACAATTGCTCAATGTGCTTTAGATGAAAAAGGGAAAACTTTTTGTGTTTTCAGCCCCTTCGGGCAGTGGAAAAACAACCCTTGTCCGGCACTTGTTAACTCAAAACCTGCCTTTGGGATTTTCGATCTCAGCTACCTCTCGCTCGCCAAGAGACAACGAAATTGATGGTAAAGACTACTACTTTCTGTCCGAAAAAGCATTCCAAGAAAAGATAGAGCAAGACGCTTTTGTTGAATATGAAGAAGTTTATAAAGGTGCGTTTTACGGCACCTTAAAAACCGAAATTGAACGCCTATGGAAGGAAGGAAAACACGTATTGTTTGACATTGACGTTATTGGTGGACTAAACATCAAAGCTCAATATCCCGAAGAAACCTTGGCCATTTTTGTTCAGCCCCCTTCTTTAGATGAATTAGAAAAACGCCTGCGTGAACGCGGAACAGAAACCGAAGATAAAATTCAGCAACGCCTCGATAAATCGGCTAGCGAATTGACCTATTCGCATAACTTTGATGTGATTTTAGTCAACGACGATTTGGTTAAAACCAAACAAGAAGTCGTGCGCTTGGTCAAACAATTTTATCAATCTTAAACTCGATTTAGACGCGATGCAAAAAATTGGCCTCTTTTTCGGAACGTTTAACCCAATTCATGTTGGGCACATGATTTTGGCCAACCACTTTGCCGAACATTCCGATTTGGATCAGGTCTGGCTCGTGGTGACACCCCAAAATCCTTTTAAACAAAAAATTAGTATGCTGGCCAATCATCACCGTCTGGAATTGGTTTATCGGGCCACTTACAATTATCCAAAGCTCAAGCCTTCTGATATCGAATTTGGGCTGCCTACACCCAATTACACTTCCGACACGCTGGCCCACTTAGAGGAAAAGTACCCGCAAAAAGACTTTGTTTTATTAATGGGAAAAGACAACCTTCATACTTTCCATAAATGGAAAAACTATGAGGTGATTTTAGAGCGATATCACCTTTATGTATATCCCCGCAAAGACGATAAGGCCGTGCCTGAGATCTTTCAAAATCATCCCAAAATTAAAACCGTTCACGCCCCAGAAATTGAGGTCGCCTCTTCCAATATTCGACAATGGATTAAAGCAGGGAAAAACATCCGCCCACTATTGCCTCCCGAAAGCTGGGCGTATCTCGATGAAATGAATTTCTACAAATAGTCCTCTCCATCTATATAGAGCACTTCTTTAATTAAACGCTTGGTTAGGGCTAGACGACTCCACTGCTCAAGCTGTGGGAATATATTCTTTTGACCAAAACCCTTATAGTGGTTTTCAACATAGGTGAGAATGCCCTGATGATCTTCCTCTGCCAACATTTTAGCATTGCTCCCTTGGGCAAGAAATTGCCCTGCCGCCGATAGGGGGTCTCCAATAGACAAGATGGGAACTTCGGTGGAGAGGTACTCTAGTAGCTTGCCAGAAATCATTTGCTTTTGGGCGCCTTTAAAAATAAAATTCAATAACAAGTGAGCACTTTTCATCAGTTGAACGGCATCGGTATGAGTGAGATATCCGTGGTCAATGACCTCCACTTGAGGGAGGGCCGCCTTGATTTCTGCAACAATATCGGGTGCCATTTTACCCGCCAAAGAAAAACGAATGGGTCGTCTTCCCGTGAGTTGCTGCAGTGCTGCGACGATAGTTCCAAAGGCTTGTTGGCGAGTCAACAGCCCCGTATAGAC
>JBMZTS010000018.1:0-16309 GCA_049623905.1 Flavobacteriaceae bacterium | reverse complement strand
AAAATATTTTAACGATGATTTGTATAAAAACAAATATCCCCGAAGACATCTGTCAAATTGATGATGAATTAAAAGCCATTTATCACAGTAGAGAAACCATTTGTATTTGGGTTTTTAACAGTAGAACCGAAAGGAACAAATTTATGGATGACACCATTGGAATGCGCAAAGAGGAAAGAGAAAACCACTACATTTCAAACTATACCTAAATGCTTTTACTATTCAAAGCCACTGGAATAAGATTAAATATGAGACAAAAAACATGAGAACGATTTTAAGTTGGTTAGCAATTATATATGGTTTCATCTATTTTATTTACGAGACTTGGTATCACATATCATATGATCAATCAAATCTTGCACTTACAGCAGATTATATAAGTGTATTCTTATTATTTTTTGCTGGCATAGTAAACTTAAGATTAAAAAAAGGGATAGGTTTATTATGTGGTGCTTGGGGATATACATTTTGTATAATGTATAGAGCATTTATTTGGAGAATTGAGGCAATCGAGGCACAAGAACTACCACATTATGAGTATTTACAAGTTAAGGTTTTGATCCTTGCCTTAATTGTCTCTTTTCCAGCATTTATAGTTTCCTTGGTGAAATCTTTTCCAAATAAAAACCCCACTTTATAAGTGAGGTAAAAATGGTGGGCGCTGAGGGATTCGAACCCCCGACCCCCTCGGTGTAAACGAGGTGCTCTGAACCAACTGAGCTAAGCGCCCTTGCGGGTGCAAATATACTGTAGTTTTTTTGATTACAAAGCCTTCATGCAATTATTTCCGATACAACAAAAGTGCTCCCACCAATGTAAATTAGGTCTGTCTTATCGGCTGCCTTTTGGGCGACCAGATAAGCCTCACCAACAGAAGTGAAACTTTGTGCCTTTAGCCCCTTTTTTTTCATTATTGCGGCTAATTTTTCCGTAGAAAATCCACGTGCAATTTGCGGCGAGGAAACATAATATTTCGCTGTTCTTGGCAAAAGTGCAACTATTTCATCAATGGTTTTACCTTCAACAAATCCCAAGACAAAATGCAATTGCTTTTTAGGAAAATGCTTCAATTGTGCTAGAACTTCTATAAACCCCTCCAAATTATGGGTTACATCGGCTATGGTTAACGGAGAATTAGCGAGTATTTCCCAACGACCTCTCAATCCTGTGTTTAGATAAACTTTACGAAATCCATCTAAAACACCCAAGAGGGCGGTCTTGCCTAAAATAAATTCTAATGCAGTATATGCCGTTTGAGCGTTTTTTATTTGGTACTGGCCGTGTAAATCAAGGCTAAATTCAGGAATCTCTTGTTTTTCCGCTAAGAGAATGGGGGCATTCTTTTGTTCTGCAATACGCTCAAACACTGGTCGGGTTTCTTCTCGCCACTCTCCAATAACCACAGGAATACCAGACTTGATAATTCCTGCTTTTTCAACAGCAATAGCTGCATGGGTCTGCCCTAACAACTGCGTATGATCAAGACCGATATTGGTAATAACACTTAAAATGGGGGTGATTATATTCGTAGCATCTAAGCGCCCACCTAAACCAACTTCTATAACAGCATAGTCTACCCTTTGTTGAGCAAAGTAGGCGAAAGCCATCCCTACCGTTATTTCAAAAAAAGATAAGCCTTCATCTAAAAAGTAACCTTGGTGCTTTTGGACAAAAGCGATGACGAATTCCTCTTCTATCGTTTGTCCGTCTATCCGAATACGCTCTGAAAAATCGAGTAGGTGAGGTGAGGTGTACAGACCGATCTTGCTTCCCGATTCTTGTAAAACAGAAGCAATCATATGGGCTGTAGATCCCTTACCGTTGGTACCAGCAATATGGATGGAAGGATAGTTGTGGTGTGGATTTCCTAATGAGGCAACGAAATTAATAATCTTATTTAAACCTGGCTTGTAGGCCGTTGCACCTTGATTTTGATAAACGGGGAGTTGAGAAAACAACCACTGGGTGATTTCAGCATAAGACTTCACTATTCGCTCAACTTAAAATTAATAACAACAAAACCGATTTGAGAACTGGGCGCATTGGCATCTGGAAACCACTTGTGAAGAAAAGCTGTTTGACGAGCTGGTTCTAATAAACAAGGGTGGATATTAGTACTCCCTTTAACCCCTGGCTGTGCCGCTACCACTTCACCGTTTTGATTCACTGTTATACGAACTACAACCACTCCCTCTTCATTGCACTGCTGGGTCACCGCCCCGTTGGACTGAAGATTACGCCCGTTAAGACCATACCCTTTTCCATTGCCCCCAAGACCTGCTTTATTGTAGTAGCTACTTGCATACGGATTGCCTTCCAATTTGCCTTTATCCCCAGCTTCGAGGTCATTCCCCTCTCCCTGTTGTTGTGCTTCTCCCTGAACTTTTTTGGCGTTTAAGACATTCGATAAGATGCTTTTTGTCGAAGCGGCAACTTTTGGTTTCGGCGGGTCTGGCGTTGTTTTGGGATTGACTTTATCAAGTACTTCTGTGCGAGGACTTTCTTTTTGAGGAGGATTTTTTTTTGCTTGCTTTTTAACCACAGGCAAGGACGCTTCCTTTTGTGTTAAAACCTTTGAAACATCCTTTTTAGTGGGGGTCTGCTCGCGTTTAGGTTGCGCTTTTTGAGGAGTGGGTTTGGGCTGGCTGGCTACTTTTTTAATTGGCTGCTGCTTTCCTTGCCCTTGTGTAGAAGTTCCAAAGTTAACTTCCATGCCATAACTGATGGGCGGATCGAGATAGTTTAGACCCATCAACGAAAATAGGAGTAAAAGTAAAAGCCCTATTATAAAAGTTAAAATAGCCGATTTACGCTCGTGTGGAGTTTCGAGATATTTCATTATTGTGAGTCAACAGCCAAAACAACCTTTATGGCATTCCGATTGGCGATATTCATAATATAAACAACTTCATCGATTGCAACACTTTTTTGGGCACGAAGGACGATCACTTTTTCTTCCTGGTTTTTTAAGGTCGCTAGTAATTCATTCTTTATCCCACTTTTGCTAACGCGTTTACCGTCGATAAAAAACCGATTATTTTCATTAATCGTCACTGCAATCGAACGGCGATTCTCCGTTTTTCCTTTGGCCTGTGGGAGTTTTACTTCAATGGTATCCAACTGTTTGGCTAAGGTCGAGGCAATCATAAAAAAGATCAAAAGTAAAAATACAACATCTGTCATGGAAGACATGTTGAATTCTGGTGATATTTTATTTCTTCCGCGCAGATTCATCTATACCGCTGGTTCGTTTAACAAATCTAAGAACTCGAAAGAAATGGCCTCCATTTGATAGACCACCTTATTGGTTTTTACAACCAAATGATTATAAGCAATATACCCTACAATCCCTACAATAAGTCCCGCAACAGTGGTCGTCATTGCTGTGTAAAGGCCATCGGAAAGTAAAGTCATATCGATGTTTCCCCCAGCATTGGAAATTTGAAAAATGGACAAAATCATCCCGATAACCGTTCCAAGGAATCCAATCATGGGAGCGGCACCAGCAATAGTTGCCAAAACACTTACATTTTTCTCTAGTTTATATACTTCCAATCGCCCTGCATTTTCTATGGCCGTATTGATGTCTTCCAACGGACGACCAATACGAGAAATTCCCTTTGAAATCAATCGGGCAACGGGCAAATCTTCTTTAATACAAAGCGCTTGTGCAGCCTCTATTTTCCCCTGACCAACATAGTGCTTGATTTGCTCCATAAACGAATTGTCAATCTTACTCGCCGCACGAATAGCAAACCAGCGTTCAAAATAGATGTAAATCGCCACAAGAAGAAGAAAAAACAACAAGCCAATAATGATTTGTCCTCCCAAACCACCGTCTCGAATCAATTCAACCAAAGACAAGGTTTTTTCTGTCTGCAAAGGAGTCTCTTGAAAAAACAAAACATAGTGAAGTCGCGTCATGATATCTCTTTTTTATAGAGAACGCACAAAAACAGAATAAATTATCTCACTTAAACGATATATTCACGTAGTAAAATGAAGGTTAATGACCCCGCGAAGAAGCCGAGAAAGGCTAACCAAGAAATCTTTTTGAAGTACCAGAAAAAATCAATTTTTTCCATACCCATTGCCACAACCCCTGCCGCAGAACCGATGATAAGCATGCTACCTCCTGTCCCCGCAGAAAACGCAATAAAATGCCATAATTGATGGTCGGTTGGTTGTGAAAACATCCCCATAGAAGCCGCGACAAGTGGAACATTGTCAATAACTGCAGAACCAATCCCTAAAAGCATGATGACAATATCTGTGTTAGGAATGGTTGAATTGAGGGTGTCGGCAAAACCAAAAAGCAGTCCTAGCGATTCAAGAGCCGCAACCGCCAGTAAAATACCTAAAAAGAACAAAATACTCGGCAATTCAATTTTGGATAACGATTTGTGGACTGGGCTATGACTAGAAGCCTGGTCATGATCATCATCAATTGAGGTAATGTTGATTTTTGTCGCGCTAAATATTTCAGCAAAGGTCGCCACAACCGCTAGTGAAAACATCATTCCAACATAGGGCGGAAGGTGGGTTAACGTTTTAAATACAGGAACAAAAACTATGGCCGATAGGCCCAAATAAAGCATACTCGCCCCGCGAGGGTGGGTAAGCTCTTGGTCTTCTTCAGTCTCTATGGAAGGTATTTCACCCTTAAAGGCCGGTAGTAATGAAGCGATATAAACCGGTACAATTACACAAACCATGGAAGGGATTAATAAATAGGAGATTAATTTCGTTGTGGTCACCTTATTCCCTATCCACAACATTGTTGTGGTAACATCGCCTATTGGAGACCATGCGCCTCCTGCGTTTGCTGCCACAATAATAAGTCCGGCAAACCAAATACGAATAGCTCGATCATGGATTATTTTTTGAAGAATCGTAATCAAAACTATGGTTGCTGTAAGGTTATCGATAATGGCCGAGAGAATAAAGGCAAGGGCGGCAAAAATCCAAAGCAAGGCTTTTTTAGATTTTGTTTTAATAAAGGTCTTTATGGTGGCAAAACCATTGAAATAATCAATAATCTCAACAATGGTCATGGCCCCAAGAAGGAAAATGATAATTTCTGCTGTTTTTCCGAGATGATGCAGTAAAATTTCTTCAATATGTGAAGGGACTAATTCTTTAAGAGAGGTGTCAACTTCGAAAACAGGAAGATGTCCTAAAGCGATTATCGCCCACAACAAGGCCATCATCGCGAGAGCGGGAATCAGTTTGTCAATTTTAAGATTATGCTCAAGTGTTATCGCAAGATAGCCCAGAACAAAAATCGTGAGTATAAGTACTTCCATGCAATTGGGTTTAAAGTAGCATTCTGTTAAATTCTACGGGTAAGGACTAAAGTAACAATTAATATAGAATCTTACCCATTCTAAGGAAAAAATATAACCCCAGAGGTGTGATCTCTCACAGCACCAGTCACACGAGACAAACAATTAGGACGATTCAAGTGTTTAAGTACACCCAGAAAAGCAAACGCAATGGCTTCTTTAAACTCAATGATGGACTGTGCGGGTAAGACGATCTCAGCAGTTGCTTTTTCACGAATCAGTTGCATTAAAAAATTATTGTAACACCCCCCACCGGTAAAGAGAGTCTGTTGATCTGTTGGTAGAACTTTTGAAATTTGTTCTGCAACATGATGACAATAGGTATGCAATACATCTTCTGGGGCATAGTGTTCCGCTAACAAGGGCGTAATGTTTGCCGCAACCCATTCCACCCCAAGAGATTTTGGTGGCGGATAATCGTAATAGGAAAGTGCATTTAATTGCGTAAATAAAGAAGATAGCAATTGCCCACTTTGCGCCATGGCACCATCGGGATCAAATGAATGCCCTTTTTTTTCTGCCAAGCGATTCAAAACCACATTCACACCACAGATATCAAAAGCGACCGTTTGCCTACCATCGAGCAGAGAAATATTGGCAAATCCCCCCAAATTAACACAGGCGGCATACTCTGAAAACAAATGTATCTCAGCACCAGGAACCAGCGGTGCCCCTTGACCATTCAAGGCCACATCAGCCGATCGGAAATCACAGATCAGCTTTCGTCCTAAGCGCTGTGCCAAGACTGGGAGATTTCCTATTTGGTAAGTAAGCCCATCTTGAGGCTGGTGTAAAACCGTATGTCCATGTGAGCTTACAAAATCGACCTTAACAAAGGAATAGCGGTCTAAAAATCCCCTTATTTGATTTGAAATATAAACCGTATAATCATGGTCCAAATGTGCGATCTGCTGCCGACTTAACGCTGCCGCAGTGGCCAAACGATTCCGCCAAGCTTTAGAATATGGAATGGTTTGGGCGTGAATAATACTAAAAGACCAAGCCTTGTCGAAATCAAATGTGACTAATGCTAGATCAAGGCCATCCAAGGATGTCCCTGACATCACACCTAATACAGTGAGTTTATTGGCTGTCATTAACGGTTAAATTCTCCCCTAAAAATACAGGTAAAATTACATTTCTTGCATTTCAAATAAGGATGAATTGTGAATTTATAAAAAAAACCGTCTTGAAAATTACAAGTCCTGAAAATGCTTGAGATACCCTTAAGCGGGCTTTATCAAACACTGAGTAATAATTAAATTTGAAATTCAAAAAAACTAAACTGTATGTTACCAGAGAAACAGGGGCTCTATTCGCCAGAATTTGAGCATGACAATTGTGGAGCAGGATTCATCTGTAGCCTTCAAGGAAAGAAAACCAATGATATTATTGGGAAAGCACTTGATATTTTAGTGAAATTGGAACACCGCGGAGCGGTTAGTGCAGATGGAAAAACTGGTGACGGAGCAGGTATTTTGATTGAAATTCCACACGATTTTTTGGTCAAAAGTGTTGATTTTGAATTACCTGCACCCCATCAATATGCCGTTGGAATGACTTTTTTACCTCAAAAAAGTAATCAACGAGACTATTGTATTCAAGTATTTGAAAAAGAAATTCAACAGCAGGGACTGGCGGTTTTAGGATGGCGTAAAGTTCCCGTGAATAAAAGTGTTGTGGGAAGAATTGCCTCTCAAACCGAACCCGACATCGCACAAGTCTTCATCGGCAAGGGTGCGGCCAAAATTACAGATCATGAATTTAACGTAAAACTGTTTGTCGCTCGAAAAAAGGCAGAGCACACCATTTATCAATCCAAGCTATCTGAGGCAAATTATTTTTATTTTCCATCTTTGTCGACCCATACTTTGATTTATAAAGGACTCCTTGTTCCCGAAGACATCGAACCTTACTATACCGATTTATCAGATCCTTTGGTGGTTACCCGCTTGGCTTTAGTGCACCAACGCTTTTCAACCAACACTTTCCCAACTTGGGATTTAGCCCAGCCCTTTCGTTACATGTGTCACAATGGTGAGATCAACACCTTTAGAGGGAACTTTAGTCGAATGCAAGCGCGAGAAGAACTCTTTAAAAGTGATCTAATTGGTGAAGAAATCAAAGAAATTTTACCGGTGATTCTTCGTGGAAAATCCGACTCCGCCTCGATGGATATGGTGGTCGAACTCCTCCTTGCTACGGGGCGCTCACTTCCAGAAGTCATGATGATGCTCGTTCCTGAAGCCTGGGAAAAACACAAATCAATGTCTCCAGAAAAAAAGGCCTTCTATCAATACAACGCTTGTATTATGGAACCCTGGGATGGTCCAGCTTCAATTCCATTTACAGATGGGAAATACATCGGAGCCTTGCTCGATCGCAACGGCCTCCGCCCATCGCGTTACACTATAACAAAAGATGGCTATGTCGTTATGTCCTCTGAAGTCGGGGTACTAGATATCGATCCTGCCAATGTTGAAAAACACGGACGTCTTGAACCAGGGCGTATGTTTTTAGTCAATATGGACGAAGGGCGCATTGTAGAAGATGAAGAAATTAAAACACAGGTCGTCACCGAACGTCCTTACCAAAAATGGTTGGATAAAAATTTATTGCCACTAGCAAAAGTACCCTACACAGGAAACCACTTGGCAGTAGAATCGGAAGATTATGAAACGCGTTTACGGGTATTCGGATATACTCAAGAAGACTTTAAAACCATTATCCTCCCCATGAGTATTCAGGGGAAAGAAGCTATAGGGTCAATGGGAACAGACACACCACTAGCCGTCTTGTCTGATCGCCCACAATTGTTGTATAACTATTTTAAACAATTGTTTGCCCAGGTGACTAATCCGCCTCTCGACGGGATTCGAGAAGAAATCGTAACCGACACCTCTCTGAGCATTGGGAACGATCTTAACATTTTTGATATTACAGCGGCACATGCCAAAAAATTGAGCATCCAAAACCCTGTAATCTCCAATGAAGACCTTGATAAAATCAAGCACATTGACCATCCTGATTTCAAAACAATTACCATTCCAACACTCTACGAAGTTCACAAAGGAATGAATGGGATGGAATCTGCATTGGATCAAATGGTCAAAAGCATTGAAAAAGAAGTCGACAAAGGAGCCAACATTGTAATTCTGACCGATCGTGGGGTCTCCAACTACTTTGCCCCTATCCCCATGCTTTTGGCCTGTGCCCATGCACATAACGCCTTAAAGCGCCTTAAGAAGCGCTCAAACTTTGGTATAGTCATTGAATCGGCTGAACCCCGAGAACCGCACCACTTCTCCTGTTTATTCGGTTATGGTGCAAGTGCTATCAACCCTTATATGGTTAACGAGATTATCGAAGATCAAGTTAAAACTGGAAACATTAAAGGTATAGATTCTGACACCGCAATTGCCAATTTCAATAAAGCCATTGCTAAAGGGATTGTCAAAGTGATGAACAAAATCGGAATTTCTACCCTACATTCCTATCGTGGGGCTCAAATATTTGAGGCCCTTGGTCTGAGTGAAAAGTTTGTCGATCAATTCTTCTGCGACACTGCTACGCGAATTGAAGGCATTGGCCTTTACGAAATTGAGCGTGAAATTTCACGTCGCTATCACAAAGCTTTCAACAAAGAAGGTCTTTCTGGACTTGATCTTGAAATCGGCGGGGAATACCGCTGGCGAAGAGACGGTGAGGCACATATGCTTAACCCCACAACCATTGCAAAATTGCAACAAGCAGTCAAACAAAACAAGTGGGACAGTTATGCCGTCTATTCTAAAGCCATCAATGAACAAGCTGAAAAGCTAATGACCCTCCGCGGTCTTTTTGAGTTTTCAAGTTTCGACCCGATCCCAATTGAAGAAGTCGAACCTTGGACAGAAATTGTAAAACGCTTTAAAACTGGCGCTATGTCACTAGGGTCAATCTCTGCTGAAGCACACGAAAATTTGGCTATTGCCATGAATCGTATTGGCGGTAAAAGTAATTCGGGAGAAGGTGGAGAAGATCCCAAACGGTTTCAGCCCGACAACAATGGTAACTGGCGAAACTCGGCCATCAAACAAGTAGCTTCAGGCCGCTTTGGCGTGTCGAGTCATTATCTTTCTTCGGCCAAAGAAATTCAAATAAAAATGGCCCAAGGCGCTAAACCTGGAGAAGGAGGACAACTCCCTGGGCCAAAAGTGAATCCCTACATTGCCTCAGTACGAAATTCCACCCCTTATGTGGGATTAATTTCACCTCCACCCCACCACGACATCTATTCCATTGAAGATCTGGCTCAATTGATCTACGACCTCAAAAATGCCAATCGCGAAGCACGGGTCAATGTGAAATTGGTCTCTGAAGTAGGGGTTGGAACCATTGCCGCTGGTGTTGCTAAAGCAAAAGCAGATGTTATTCTTATTTCTGGTTTCGACGGAGGGACAGGGGCCTCGCCTCTCACCTCACTCAAACACGCCGGCTTACCTTGGGAACTCGGGATTGCTGAAGCACAGCAAACACTAGTGATGAACGACTTGAGAAACCGTATCGTCTTAGAATGCGACGGACAAATGAAAACAGGACGCGATGTCGCCATTGCTTGTTTATTAGGCGCTGAAGAATTTGGTTTTTCAACCGCTCCTTTGGTCGCTTCCGGTTGTATCATGATGCGCGCTTGCCATCTCAATACCTGTCCGGTAGGAATTGCCACCCAAGATCCAGAATTGCGCAAGAATTTTAAAGGAAAGCCCGAACACGTTATCAACTTCATGTATTTTGTGGCCGAAGAGCTACGCCAAATCATGGCTGAATTAGGGTTTAGGACTGTAGATGAGATGGTTGGTCAATCGCAAAAAATCAATATGAAAAAAGCCGTAGAGCACTATAAAGCCCAAGGCATCGATCTTTCCAAAATATTGTATAAACCAGAAGTTGGACCAAAAGTTAAACTGCACAATACCCAAACCCAAGACCACGGGCTTGAAAACGTAATTGACTTTAAAATCATTCAAGCAGCTCACCCTGCGATTTACAGAAAAGAAGAACAACATTTAGAGTTTCCGATTAAAAATACCGATCGAACGGTAGGGGCTATACTGTCTAATGAAATCTCAAAAATGCACGGGGCCAACGGCCTGCCAGAAGACACACTAAGTCTGAAATTTACTGGAACAGCAGGACAAAGCTTTGGCGCTTTTGCCGCCAAAGGGCTCTTTATGAAAGTCTCGGGGACTTGTAATGATTATTTTGGAAAAGGACTCTCTGGAGGCAAGTTAATCGCAGAAGTTCCTCAAACTGCAACTTTCAAGGCTGATGAAAATATCATTATCGGAAACGTGGCCCTCTATGGAGCAGTTACCGGAGAAGCCTATATCAACGGAATTGCTGGCGAACGTTTCTGTGTTCGCAATTCAGGGGCAACAGCTGTTGTGGAAGGTATTGGTGATCACGGCTGTGAGTATATGACCGGAGGAATTGCGCTTATCTTGGGAGATACTGGACGAAATTTTGCTGCCGGAATGAGTGGAGGTATCGCCTATCTCTACAGCCCCGATGGCACCTTCGACGAAAAGAAATTTAATCTCGAAATGGTTGAATTGGAAGACCTAACAGATCAAGATCATGAAACGGTTCACGGCCTTCTCATCAAGCACAAAGATTATACCTCGAGTAGCAAAGCCTCCGATATATTAAAAGATTGGCCTAAGAGTTCACAAAACTTTATCAAAGTGATGCCTACCGATTACAAAAAAGCATTAGAACTATTGGCCGCACAAAAAAAAGAACAAAACGCTTAAAATCATGGGAAAATTAAGAGGATTTATGGAGTATGATCGCATCAAAGAAGAGGCGATTAATCCCGAAAAACGCATTGAAAACTATAAAGAATTTACCCTTACTCCTAAAGACGAAGAGCTCACCGAACAAGCTGGGCGCTGTATGGATTGCGGCGTGCCCTTCTGTCATAGCGGTTGTCCATTAGGAAATCTTATCCCCGATTTTAATGATGCCGTATATAACAACGAATGGGAAAAAGCTTTAACGATCTTACACGCGACAAACAACTTCCCAGAATTTACAGGGCGATTGTGCCCAGCACCATGTGAAGAGGCCTGCGTCCTTGGTATTGTCAACCCACCCGTTTCCATCGAGTTAATTGAAAAATATATCGTGGAACGGGGCTTTTCTGAGGGGTGGATCAAAGCCCAGCCGCCTAGCCAAAGAACAGGAAAAACAATCGCAGTGGTTGGCTCAGGACCTGCAGGTCTGGCCGCGGCTCAACAGTTGAATCGCGCTGGACATAAAGTCACCGTTTTTGAACGCGACAATAAAATCGGCGGTCTTTTACGCTACGGTATTCCCGATTTTAAAATGGAAAAAAACGTGATCGATCGGCGCCTGACCCTGCTAGAAGAGGAGGGAATTATTTTCAAGGTCAACACTGAAATAGGAAAAGATATTTCAGCCGCGCAACTTGAAGCCGATCATGACGCAGTTCTCTTGTGTATGGGAGCAACCATTAAACGGCAATTGCCCATTCCTGGGGCAGATCTCAACGGAGTCGTTCAAGCAATGGATTTTTTACCACACAACAACAAAGCTGTAGACGGACAACACCAACGCGCAGAACAATTCCTGGCTTCAAACAAGAATGTAATCGTTATTGGTGGTGGTGATACTGGCTCGGATTGCATTGGAACCTCCAATCGTCATGGGGCCAAAAGTGTAACCAATTTTGAAATCATGCCGAAACCCGCCGATGGCCGAACAGATGAAAATCCATGGCCCTATTGGCCCTTTAAACTCAAAACGTCATCATCTCATGAAGAAGGAAGCCACCGCGAATGGTCGATCCTGACCAAAGAATTTATCGGCGATGCCAAAGGCAATCTTAAGGCATTAAAAACGGTGGAGGTCACGTGGAAAAAAATTCCTGGAGAACGCCCACAACTGGTCGAGATTGAAGGAAGCGAAAAGGAATGGCCTTGCGATTTGGCCCTATTGGCTCTTGGATTTACAGGGCCTGAAAAAAACCTGCCAGATCAATTAAAATTGACCTACGACGCGCGAGGCAATGTTAAGGGAGAAAACCGTTATCAAACCAGTAAGCCCAATGTATTTGCGGCAGGAGATGTTCGTCGTGGACAATCCTTAATTGTATGGGCGATTTCAGAAGGACGGGAAGCGGCACATCAAATTGACACTTATTTAATGGGTTACTCGACTTTACCACAGAAAAATGCAGCGGGTGATCTCGTTTCGGTTTAAGTCATTACTCCTTCGCGTTTAGTGCACGATCAATCAGATCGGCGACATCGATACGAGCACCCTTTGGAATGGTGTCGCTTACAGTCAAAATGGGTAAATCTTTATCGCCCATACGCAATAATATCTTTTGCCCAAAGGGCAAGTCTACTCCAATTTTAGAATAGGGTGTCAACTGAGGATTCATTTTTCCAGGGATTTTTAAAGGAAGCATTTGGCCCGTGGTATTGACCAGATAAAAAGCGCGTTGTGGGCGAAGCGCTGATGCTTTTTTCTTTCCGGCTTTTCCTTTATAAATTACGTATTCCACTTTGAGTGGTGCAAAAAAACGATTCTCTAATTGAAGGTACATGTTGGTGTTGACCCCAAAAGTGGTCTGGCCGCCCTTGGCTAGTTCGAGTCCTTTTTTAAGACTATCGTTTTTTTTATCGCGGGCAGAGACTCCCAAAGCAAACTTTCCTTTGTTCCAGAGCTTAACCATATACCCTTGATAATAAGGGTAATCGATTGTTACCACCTGTTTAGGCGGAAGGATTAAAATCGATTTTTCTAGCTTTTGCTTTTGACCATAACTGTTGAGGGCCAATAAAAATAAAAGCAGTCTTAAATGGTTCACAAGCGCATAATTTAAACTAAAACTAAGGTACTTTTAAAGCACCTTGAAAACGATCAAACAAAACCGATGAAATTGCACGAGAGGTTTTCTGTAATAAAAATACAATCCTATCTTTGAAATGCATGGAAAAATCGAAAAAAGTCGCTGTTATTGGTGGTGGAGCCGCTGGTTTTTTTGCGGCTATATCGGTGGCCAATCATCATCCCGATGCACAAATCACCCTTTACGAAAAAAGCGCGAAAGTCCTGACAAAAGTAAAAATTTCAGGAGGTGGCCGATGCAATGTCACCCACGACTGTAACGACATTTCGGAATTAGTCAAGGCCTATCCAAGGGGTGGGCGAGCCTTAAAAACACTTTTCCATCAATTTAATGTAACAGACACTCGTCAGTGGTTCGAGTTGCGTGGGGTGGCCTTAAAGACGGAGGCCGATGGTCGGGTCTTTCCACTCTCCGATAATTCTCAAAGTATCGTCAATTGCTTGGAAAAGGAAATAGACCAAAGAGGAATTAAATTAAAGGTCAAATCAGAGATAAAAAAATTGGTCCCTAAGGAGGGAAAATGGGAACTGCACTTGGGTCATGGCGAAAGTGTCGCACATGATGCTGTTATTGTGACTACGGGGGGGAGTCCCAAACGCAAAGGTTTCGATTGGTTGGAAGCAATAGGACACGACATCGTCGCCCCAGTGCCGTCACTCTTTACTTTTAATATGCCCAATGAAGCCATTACTCAACTCATGGGAGTGGTGGCCAAAGAGGTACGGCTAACACTTGTAGGAACAAAAATTAAAACAACAGGTCCAGTGTTGATCACCCATTGGGGGATGAGTGGACCCGCTATTCTTAAAGCATCTTCCATGGCTGCACGACTTCTGGAACACAACAACTACCATTTTCAATTGCGTTTACAGTGGACAAATCATACGGCAGAGGAGCTATATCAACACTTTTCGGTTACCGCCAAAGCCCAGTCTCAAAAATTGCTTTTTAACCATAACCCCCTCGATATTCCACAGCGCTTATGGCACTTCCTACTCCAAAAATCATCACTTTCAAAAGAGCGTCGTTGGAACGAGATTGGGAAAAAAAATTGGCGGCGCTTGGCCGAATTGATCGCTAACGATCACTATGAAGTCAACGGAAAAACGACCTTTAAAGAAGAATTTGTTACCTGTGGTGGCGTGGCCCTTTCCAATATTAATCTCAAAACTATGGAAAGTAAAAAAGCCAAAGGACTCTATTTTGCAGGCGAGGTGCTAGATATCGACGCCATTACGGGTGGGTATAACTTTCAAGCCGCTTGGAGTGGTGGGTTTGTGGCTGGCCAATTACTTTAAATTTGATCGAACAACCTTCTTCAATACTGAGTAAAACCACTAACTTAGAAGAAGCGAAGAGCATTCGCATCAAAAGTCGCTCAAAAAAAACATAATGATTGTTCTAAAACACAAGAAAAAAAGCATCTTAACTGCAAGTAGTATTCTCCTTGTCATCGCTATTATATCCTTTTTGCTTTTAAGCGAGTCTTCGCCTTTTTACCATCGAATAGGACAAAAAAAAGAATTGGTTTACCGTGGTGTGTATTTTAAATCGCCAGTGCCGGTGTTGATTCTCAATAACGGAACTATCGCTGAAGGGCTTAGCCCAGAGGCCATTTTAATTGGTTCAAAACAACAATCGCTTGAAACCCAAATCACTACTTTAGAGCAAAGCATAGGTCCGCTCAATGGAAAACAGATTCAGATTAAAGGAACCCTTTATCATGCCGATAATAAAACTATTTTCCTACTCTCCGCGGAAAAGACAGCCATTGGCAGTGTAGATCATACACGTCACTACCCAACCCAACAAACGCCAAAAAAACCAAAGGAATTGACAGGAAAAGTCATTGAACCCCTATGCTGGTTTGACCAGGTCATAAAAGGAGGCTCTGAAATTCATCAAAGCTGTACCCAACGGCACTTACGCTGGGGAAATCCCCCCATGTTGGTGGTCAACTATAACGGTAAAAATATTTACTATCTCCTTCAATTAAAAGCAGAAAAAGAAGAGAATGATCAATGGCTAGCATTTGCAGGTCAATCGGTAAAAATTAAGGGAAATGTCTTTAATCAAAACGGATGGAATGTTCTTGAAACAACAATAGAGGCAGTAGAGTTGATCGCCCCTAACCCTTAAGAAAAGGCTTTGGACTTCATTGAGGAATTTTATACTTTGCAGCATGAAAAAAACATTCCTCCTTATTCTTACAATTGGCTTTGCCCAATGCACAACACAAAATAAAATTAAGCAGGCTGAAGTTAGAGCACAAATCAGCCTAGAAGAAACCCAACGCCTGCTCTCTACACTGGCGGATGATGAGATGTTGGGAAGGGATCTTAAAAGCGGAGGTTATTTTAAAGCTGCAGATTTTGTGTCCGATTATTTTAAGACACACCATATTGAGCCTTTTTATCCTGACTATCGAGACAGTATTAAGACAAAAGAAGGTTATACCTACAATATTGTGGGGCGTATTGGAGCGTATAGACCCGAACGATCGACCATCTTAATTGGTGCGCATCTCGATCACATCGGTCTGGTTGAAGGCCAAGGCGATACTATTTTTAACGGGGCCAACGATAACGCTTCTGGTTCAACCGCCGTGATGCAAATTGCGCGTTTTCTTGCGCAAAAAAAGTGGGAACAAAACATCATTGTGGCGCTTTTTGCTGAAGAAGAAAAAAAACTCCTTGGAGCACAACACTTGGCTATGCGTTTAAAAGATGAAGGCATCACACTCCATTATATGGTAAATTTTGAAATGATTGGCAAAACCTTAACCACAGGGGAAAATCAAGTGTATATCACTGGTTATCAATTGTCCAATATGGCCGATGTAATGAATCAAATCTCCCCTAATTTTGTGCAATTCTTGCCCCAAGCCAAAGAATACAACCTGTTTCAACGCTCAGATAATTACAGTTTTTATGAGGCTTTTGACATTCCTGCACAAACCCTTTCCTCTTTTGATTTTAAGAACTATGCTTATTATCACAATGTCGAGGATGAAGCTGAAAAAATGGATATTGCCAACATGAAT
>JBMZTS010000017.1:0-17230 GCA_049623905.1 Flavobacteriaceae bacterium | reverse complement strand
TTTCGCGCGATTGTTCTAACATCACTTTGAGCTCTTCGGGAGTCAGTGGTTCAACCGGAATAGGCGCAGCTTTTGTGGCTCCATCGCTAGAGGCTATACTTTCAGCTGAAACGGCGGCCACTTCCGCATTTACTACGGCTTTTTCTTTATTGCTTAATGTAAATTTAATGGCATCTACGGCCGACTTAGTCCTCAGATAATACATGCCTGTCTTTAACCCTGACTTCCAAGCGTAAAAATGCATAGAGGTCAATTTGGCCATTGTCGCTCCTTCCATAAATAGATTCAATGATTGTGACTGATCGATAAAATATCCGCGTTGTCGAGACATGTCAATGATATCTTTCATACTCATTTCCCATACGGTTCTATAGAGTTCTTTGATGTCTTCTGGTATCCCTTCAATATTTTGGATAGAACCATTGGCCCGCATCAATTCTTGTTTCATGTCTTCGGTCCAAAGGCCTAGTTCGACAAGATCTTCAAGTAAATGTTTGTTGACAACTATAAATTCTCCCGATAACACACGACGCGTATAAATGTTAGAGGTATAGGGCTCAAAACACTCATTGTTCCCGAGTATTTGCGAAGTTGATGCGGTGGGCATAGGGGCCACTAGAAGTGAATTTCTCACCCCGTGCTTTTTGATTTTTTTTCGTAAAGCTACCCAGTCCCAGCGACCGCTCAATTCATTGTCTTTAATGCCCCATAAATTGTGTTGAAATTCTCCTTTAGAAATCGGAGACCCCTTATAAGAAGAATAAGGACCATCTTTTTCAGCTTCTTCCATCGAAGCCGTTACAGCGGCAAAATAAAGCGTTTCAAAAATTTCTTGATTCAATTCTTTGGCCTCTTCAGAGGTGAAAGGCATGCGCAACTTGATGAAAGTATCTGCTAAGCCTTGAACACCAAGCCCAACCGGGCGGTGACGCATATTAGAATTTTCGGCTTCTTTAACGGGGTAATAGTTACGATCGATGACACGATTCAAGTTTTTGGTGACCCGTTTCGTCACTCGAAAAAGTTCGTCGTGATCGAAAGCACCTTCTTTGACAAACATTGGCAGAGCGATTGAGGCCAGATTACAAACGGCGACCTCATCTGGAGAAGTATACTCCATGATCTCGGTACACAAATTAGACGATCGAATAGTCCCTAAGTTTTTTTGGTTCGATTTTCTATTGGCGGCGTCTTTATAGAGCATGTATGGTGTACCTGTCTCTATTTGAGATTCCAATATTTTTTCCCACAGTTCTCTTGCACGAATGGTTTTCCGCCCTTTACCCTCTTTTTCGTATTGGGTGTAGAGCGCTTCAAAGTCTTCACTGTGGCAATTGTAAAGGTCTGGACATTCATTTGGACACATTAGTGTCCACTCGGCGTCGGCTTCAACTCTTTTCATAAACAGGTCTGGCGTCCACATTGCGTAAAACAAATCGCGGGCGCGCATTTCTTCTTTTCCATGATTTTTTTTCAAATCAAGAAAATCGAAGATATCGGCATGCCATGGTTCTACATAAATGGCGAAAGAGCCTTTGCGTTTCCCTCCTCCTTGGTCAACATAACGTGCCGTATCGTTGTAAACGCGGAGCATGGGTACGATTCCATTAGAAGTTCCATTGGTTCCAGCAATATAAGATCCCGTTGCTCTAACATTATGAATAGACAGGCCAATCCCGCCAGCGGATTGTGAAATTTTTGCGGTTTGCTTAAGGGTGTCATAAATCCCGTCTATGCTATCATCTTGCATGGCGAGAAGAAAACACGAGGACATTTGTGGTTTTGGCGTCCCTGAATTGAAAAGTGTAGGAGTGGCATGCGTAAAGAAGCGTTTTGACATCAATTCGTATGTCTCTAAGACGGCATCTATATCGTCCATATGGATTCCTACTGATACACGCATGAGCATATGTTGTGGGCGTTCGGCAATCACACCGTTGAGCTTGAGAAGGTAGGAACGCTCTAAGGTTTTAAATCCAAAAAAGTCATAGCCAAAATCGCGATTATAAATGATGCTAGAATCTAATACGTCTTTGTTCTTTTTTATCACATCATACACCTCATCCGATAGCAAAGGGGCATCTTTCCCTGTTCTTGGATTGACGTAAGTATAGAGGTCAGTCATTGTGTCAAAAAATGACTTTTTCGTGTTTTTGTGAAGGTTCGAGACAGAAATTCGTGCGGCCAGTTGTGCATAGTCTGGGTGGGTCGTTGTCATTGTTGCCGCAATCTCAGAGGCAAGATTATCTAATTCGGAGGTAGTCACTCCGTCATAGAGGCCTTCAATGACACGCATGGCAACGCGAACAGGATCTACAAGTGGGTTGAGATCATAGCAGAGTTTTTTTACTCTAGCAGTAATTTTATCGAACATTACGGGTTCCTTTCGCCCGTCTCTTTTGACTACAAACATGCAATTATGGTTTTAAAAAGTTAATTCAGAGGAGGTGCCTAAATTGGTGCTCCTGTAATTTTCAAATCAAAAAAATGATTAGAAATCGGCGTCGAAACTTATTTTTGTTTCTTGCGTTTCGTTGTTCAACACGCCCGCTTTTTGATATTCAGAAACACGCTTCTCGAAGAAATTGGTTTTTCCTTGAAGAGAAATCATGTCCATAAAATCAAAAGGATTGGTCACGTTAAATTGTTTGGGACAATTCAGTTCCACCAAAAGGCGATCAGTAACAAACTCAAGATATTGGGTCATTAGTTTGGCATTCATACCAATTAGACTGACGGGGAGAGATTCGGTAACAAACTCTCGCTCGATGTTTAGGGCATCTAAAATGATTTCCTGGATACGCGCTGTGGGCACTTTGTTGACAAGATGCTTGTTGTGTAAGTGAACCGCAAAGTCACAATGTACTCCTTCGTCTCGCGAAATCAATTCATTCGAAAAAGTCAATCCTGGCATTAGACCACGCTTTTTCAACCAATAAATCGAACAAAATGCACCAGAGAAAAAGATTCCTTCAACGGCTGCAAATGCAATCAGTCGTTCGGCAAAAGAATCCGAATCTATCCACTTGAGTGCCCATTCTGCTTTTTTCTTAATAGCGGGAAAAACCTCAATAGCGCGAAACAATTGGTCTTTTTCGGTCTCATCTTTGACATAAGTGTCAATCAACAGAGAATAGGTTTCTGAGTGGATATTTTCCATCATAATTTGAAATCCATAAAAGAACTTGGCTTCTGAATATTGGACTTCATTGACAAAATTTTCAGCTAGATTTTCATTGACGATCCCGTCGGAGGCGGCAAAAAAGGCAAGGATGTGTTTGATGAAATATTTTTCATCATCGTTTAATTTAGAATTCCAATCGGTAAGATCTTGATGCAAATCAATCTCTTCTGCTGTCCAAAAACTTGCCTCCATCTTCTTATACCACTCCCATATGTCGTGGTGTTTAATTGGAAAAATTACGAAGCGATCTTTGTTTTCTTGGAGGATTGGTTCTACTGCTGCCATTTTACGTCATTTTGAAATTTTAGGTCTGATTTTGTTTCTAACAAAGATTTAAAATTGTGCTAAGAAATAAAAGCCATACTTATTCACAATGGCTGCTAGTTTTTAACAAATTTAGCGGCAAAGGATAAAAAATACAGGAATAGATATGTTCTTTATTTATTGATTTACAGTGGTTTGTGTTGTATTTCCTCTGTAAAAGCCTATAAACACTCGAAACGCTAATTTCTGTTTTTTCTTGCCAATTCTTCAAGCGATTTATACCAGGCCGCTCCAAATTTTCTCAACAAGGCTTCTTTGACAAAAACGTAAACCGGAATTCTAAGAGATTCCCCAAGAGAACAACCGGAATCACAAATTTGCCAGTGATGATAATTGACTGCTGTAAATTCTGAATATTGCTGCACACGGATCGGATACAAGTGACAGGAGATGGGTTTTTTCCAAGAAATCTTGCCTTCATTATAGGCTTTCTCTATGCCACAGGAGGCTTTACCTTGGGCATCGAATAAGGTATAAACACACTCTTTTCCATCAATGATAGGTGTTTCCCAATCGCCGTCCGACCCTTTCAGATACAACCCTTGTTTTTCAATTTCTGCAAGCCCTTTTGGATTTAAAAAGGGTTTTATCGCCTTAAAATTATTTTCAAGCTCTCGGCACTCTTTTTCTTCCAAGGGTGCCCCAGCCTCACCTTCTACACAGCAAGCCCCTTTACACTGTTGAATATTGCAGAGAAATTCTTTGTCTAAAAGATCATCTGAAACTAATGTTTTTCCAATCTGCATCATCTTTCAAAGATAGTTTTTTATCAAACTATTTTACGTGATTTAACCTCAAAAAATCGCTTAAATTACTGTAATTTTGTGCTTTAAAAATTGGCTCGATATGAATTTTGATTTTAAAGAAGTTTTTACCGCAGGCATGGTTCTTTTTGCCGTTATAGATATTGTTGGAAACATTCCCATTATCATCAACCTACGCAACAAGGTTGGACACATTCAGTCTGAGAAAGCCTCCTTGGTCTCAGCGGTCATTATGATTGCGTTTTTATTTGTTGGGGAAGAAATTTTAAAACTCATTGGAATAGACACCAACTCTTTTGCCGTTGCAGGGTCCTTTATTATTTTCTTCCTTGCCTTAGAAATGGTTTTAGGTATCAGTCTTTATAAAGATGAAGAACCCGAAACAGTTTCAATTGTTCCTCTTGCTTTTCCAATGATTGCTGGTGCAGGAACTTTGACCTCCTTACTTTCACTTCGGGCTGAATTTGATGTCATCAACATCATTATCGCCATCATCATAAACATTGTTATTGTTTATGCTATTCTTAAGTCTTCACAAAGAATCGAGCGTCTTTTGGGCCGTTCGGGGATAAACATTATTCGAAAAATATTTGGGGTCGTTTTACTCGCCATTGCCGTAAAGCTCTTTACAACCAATATCAAGCAAATTTTTTAACTTTACAGCAATGAAAAATTTCCTGCGTTTACTGATATTACTCGCCATAGGCATGATGATCTTTAATGCTACAATAATCGATTGGGAAGCCCCCACTCAAGGAGATAGTATGGTGGCAATTATAGGCGTTGTGGCGTCAGGATCTGCTCTGGTTTTGATTTGGATTCTGTTTTTATCCCTTAAAATAAATGCGCAACAGAAAGGTAAAAGATTTTAAATCACGGACTGCTTTTGTCAATTTGCTCTGTAGCTGCTAGGACATATTTATCGTTCTTATGCTTGATTTCCAAGTAAGCTGCTTCATCAAACAGTTGCAATGCTAAGTAAGATTGAATCGCCGTGAAGGCCAATTCTTTATCGACTAAATCAATAGGCACCGCCTGTTCATCGATGTATTGTTTTAGCGCTTTAAGCCACTGGGCTTTCTTTTGTAATGGTTGGTTTATAAATTCTTGGCGTCCAATTCCTTGAAATTCATTTCGGCGTTTGTCTAACTCTAAAAAAACAAAGTGATTGATTAGATTCGATTGTAAAAGATAATTACTCCATTGTTGATTTAAAGAAGCCTCCTCTGGCAAATAGATGTCTGGAACAATTCCTCCTCCCCCATAAACCTTTCGCCCCTTTGGAGTTGTAAACGCAAGAGTGTCGTTTTGGGGGATTTTGTTGACATCGGCCAATTCCCCTGTCTGATAACGCTCCTTTATCTCACTGAAATAAGCATCATTTCCAGAATCAAATGGGCGCTGAATGGATCGCCCTGTGGGGGTATAATAGCGGGCTGTGGTAAGGCGGACGGCCTCTTGTTTTCCTAAGGGCATTTGTTGCTGAACCAATCCTTTCCCAAAACTACGTTGCCCCAGTAACCAAGCGCGATCGTTGTCTTGAAGAGCACCGGCGACGACCTCGCTGGCCGAAGCAGATTCGCCATTAATAAGAACAAAGACTTGCCCTTGTTCAAATATACCGCCAGACCTTGCATAGGTGGTCTTTGTTTCCCCTTGATTACTTTCTACCGTCACTATGGCTTGACCTTCTTCTAAAAATACGTCGGAGATTTGCTCGGCGGCAAACAGATATCCACCAGGATTATCGCGCAAATCAAGAATCATTTGAGACATGCCCAAACTATTGAGTTCTTCGACTGCCGATATAAATTCTTTATAAGTGGTATCGGCAAAGCGATTTATCTTTATATAGCCTATGGTATTGTGAAGTAAATAGTGGACGACAGACCTTATGGGCACAAGCTCACGTTGAAGCCTTACCCCAAATGTTGTGGCGCTAGACGGACGATAAATTTTCAGGTGAACAGGGCTTTGTTTTTCTCCACGCAGACGATCAACAATTTCTTTACTTTCCAAACGTTTGCCAAAAAGGGTATCGTTATTGGCCGTAAGAATTCTGTCTCCTGATAATAGACCAGCGCGTTTACTTGGACCTCCTTCTAAAACACGAATAACATTGACCGTATCTTCAACCATAAAAAAGCTGACCCCAATCCCTACAAAATTGCCTTGCATCTTTTCAGTCATTGCAGACAGGTCTTCTTGGCCAATATAAAACGAATGTGGGTCCAGTTTTTGAACAATATCTTTAATCAGTACTGAGGCCAAACTATCTGTGTTGATTTGATCCACATAGTAACGGTCGAGATAACGGATAAACTGATTGAGTTTTTGTGTACCGCTAAGTGGCTTTCTTTGGACATTCTCAACCAGCTGCTGGTTACTCCCTATGAGAAATCCTAACATCACAGAGAGAACAACCACAAGCCACAAAAAAAGAGTGTAGCGTTTCATCTATTCTTTATTTTCAAGCATGATGTGCTCAACCTCAACGCCCGCCTTTTCTAAAAATGCGACACCAGATTGATCGCGATAGGCCTTTGCAAAAACAACCCGTCTTATCCCCGACTGATGAATGAGTTTTGAACACTCCTTACAAGGGGAAAGCGTAATGTATAGGGTCGCCCCTTTACAAGATTGTGTGGAGGAAGCTACCTTAAGAATAGCATTTGCCTCGGCATGAAGGACATACCATTTTGTGTAATAGTCTTCATCTTCACATATATTTTCAAAACCCGAAGGTGTCCCATTATAACCATCGGAAATAATCATACGGTCCTTTACAATAAGTGCTCCTACTTTCTTGCGTTCACAATAAGACAATTGCCCCCAAGTGTGGGCCATTTCCAAATAGGCGCGATCATATTTTTCTTGTTTATCCATTGAAAACGAAGATATTGAAATTAGTTGGGATTAATTCTTAATAAACGATTTTAGAAACAAGCCTTTTAAACTAAATAAAAACGCCCAGATTCCCAACAACTTTGGCTTTGGCTTCTTCCCTTGGCCTAAACGGCGAATTTGAAGTTCGTACCACGGCAGTTCAACACCGCCGAGGCGATCTAAAAAAGCTATCCCAATACGGGGGACTGGTGCTTCAAAACGGTCTGTGGTTTTATCAAAAATATTTTGAGCCAATTCTGGATAAAGACAAAAAGGACGTCCCAAACCAATTACATCTAATTTTTTAGAAGACAATGCCTCTTCCATCACACTAACCGATCGAAAACCGCCAGTCAACATCAGAGGCGAGTCAATTATTTGCCGTGCTTTTTCGATATAGTCTAAAAAATAGGCCTCCCTTTCGATTGTACTTTGCTTGCGATTCCCTTTTACCATAGCTGGTTTTTCGTAGGTTCCTCCGGAGATTTCAATCAAATCGATCCCTTCCTGCGATAGAACTTGAACGACTTCTAGCGATTCTTCTTCGGTAAATCCGCCACGTTGAAAATCAGCTGAATTGATTTTAATCCCCACGGGGTATTTTGAGCCCACTTGCCTTCGGATTTCTCGATAAACTTCTAGAGCAAAGCGCATTCTGTTTTCGAGTGATCCACCCCATTGATCGGTTCTTGTGTTGCTGATTGGTGATAAAAATTGACTCACCAAATAACCATGTGCACCATGAATTTGACATCCGGTAAAACCAGCTTCCTTCATAATACGTGCCGAATTTCCAAAGCGTTGAATGATCTCCATTATGGCTTGCTCGGTCAGGGGTGTCGCTGTTTTGAATAGGCGAGAAGCGACACCTAATTTTAACGGGATAGCCGATGGAGCGACAATTTCTTTATTAATTGACGCAAACGCTTGTCGTCCAGGATGGTTGAGTTGTGGCCACAAATGCACCCCTGTGCCCTCGACTGTTTTAGCCCATTTTTTGAGAGCATCAAAATGTTTGTAATCTTCAACCACGACGTTTTTTGGTTCCCCCAGGGCGCGCGAATCAATCATAATATTTCCCGTCACCAATAAGCCTGGATTGCCTTTAGCCCAAACAGCATAGGCTTTTATCAAAGTCTCCGTTGGAGCGTTGGCGTAAGTCCCTATGTTTTCACTCATGGCCGATTTGGCAATGCGATTTTTCAATATCGATCCGTTAGGCAGGGTAAAAGTGCTCGAAATGGTTTGCATAAATATAATATCGTGGCTGTAAATTACTAGATTCTCTCAATTATCATCACTAAAGCCATCAAAAAAATAAAGCCGCCAAGTCCAAGACGCCAATAGTTGAGCCCTTTGGGGTACTTTTGAACGAAAAGGTGCGATAAAAGGACGAAAACCACAATCAAAATTTGTGCTAGTTCTACTCCCATAGCAAAGGATAAAAGTGGTGTAAACGTCGCGTTGGGTGTTACCATCATTGCAAAAAAACGTCCAAATCCAAGCCCGTGAATTATGCCAAATACGAATGTCAAAACACTGCTAAACCATCTAATTTTTGGGGCGTTTTGCGCTATGATCGGAAGGCAACTCAAAGCGATTGTTATTGGAATAAGCAGCTCTATCCAATAGGAGGAAAACGCAAAATCAACATAGTAATTGCCAATTAAACTAAAAGTGTGTCCCAGTGTAAAAAGAGTCACCCACCAAAGTAATTTCTTTGCCTGCTTAAATCCGTAAGGGAGAGATAGCGCAATAATGAAATAAAAATGATCTAGTCCATTGAAGTCGATGACATGTTGGAAGCCTAACTTAATATAAAAGACAATAGTATCCATCAGTTAGCACGTTCTTTTTGAATCGCCTCATAGGCTGCCTGTACTTTTTGAAATTTCTCTTGGGCTCCTTTTTTAAGAGCTGTATCCTCTGCGCGTATTTTATCTGGGTGATACTTTTTGGCCATTGTCCGATACGCCTTTTTCACCTCCGCATCAGAAGCTGTTGAACTGATTTCTAAAATTTTATACGCATTATCAGCCGCCTTGACAAACATGGCTTTGATACTTTCAAAATCAGATAGTCGGAGTTTAAGTGCCTGGGCTATTTCGAATATTTTTTTTATTTCAGACTCGGAGACCAGTCCATCGGCATCGGCTATACCGAACAGAAAATGAAGGATTTGTAAACGTGTTTCATAACGGGCGCCAAGAACAAAAAGCTGAGTCAATTCATTTAAGTTTTGACTTTCTCTTTTTACTTCAATATTGAATTTTGAAAATATGGCTTCGGCATGTTGCTGGCCATAATTGGCAATAAAATAATTTCTGACAAAGCGCAATTCACGTTCATCTACTTTTCCATCTGCTTTAATAACAATGGCTGAAAGGGCAAGGAGGTTGAGTTGTACTTTGTCGGAATGCATCGGGCGATGATACATTGCTCCGAAAGGGTTTTGGTTGTTTTGATTAAACAGTTTTTCGAGAATGCTTCCCAAAAAAAAGCCCAATATCGCCCCTCCAAACCTAAAGTAGGTGTAGCCTAGAATAGCCGTAATCCATTTCAACATCGCTTAAATTGCTTTTGGCAAAGATAACTTTATGTTTAAAATGTCTCCTTCTGCACAAAAAAAATTAGAAAACTCTTTATCTTTGCCTAAGTAAAAAAAAAGTTATGTATCCAGCAGAGTTAGTACAACCAATGCGCGACGAATTGACCGCCGTTGGTTTTGAACAAATCAATGAAGTAGAAAAAGTTGAGGCCGCCATTAAGGCTACAGGAACTACCTTGGTCGTTGTGAATTCGGTTTGTGGGTGTGCCGCTGCCAACGCTCGTCCTGCGGTGCGTTTTTCCCTCGACAATCCCAAAGTGCCAACACAGTTGATTACTGTTTTTGCGGGTGTTGATCGTGAAGCGACCGATGCTGCACGTGCCATGATGGTTCCTTTCCCCCCATCCTCACCTTCGATGGCCTTATTTAAAGATGGAGAATTGGTTCACATGATTGAGCGACACCATATTGAGGGACGCCCAGCAGACATGATCGCTGAAAATTTAAAACAAGCCTACAACGAGCATTGCTAAACGCTCTATAAATTCGCAGGACTATGGCGAAAATAATTGCCTATCCTTTTTCGGTTTTATATTATTTTTTTTTCGGAACTCTGCTCCTGATTTTTCATCCAGTACAAGTACTTGCTTTTCGATTCATTGGCCCTCATGCCCAAAAAAAAACCATTGACGTCTTAAATTTTTTTCTCATTGCTTGTCTTTCGATCTTGGGGATCAGAGTCCGTTTTAAAAATACTTTTAACTTTCCAGAACAACGGACGCTCATCTTTGTGTCCAACCACCAGAGCACCTACGATATTCCCCCTCTGATATGGTTTCTTCGTCGCTTTTCTCCAAAGTTTGTCGCCAAAGCCGAACTTGGTCATGGCCTCCCTAGTATTTCGTATCATTTGCGAAATGGAGGGAATGTTTTAATTGATCGAAAAGATAGCGCTAAAGCAATTACGGCTATTGAAGCGTTTTGCGGTACTGTTTATGAAAATCGATGGGCTGTCGCTATTTTTCCAGAAGGAACACGCACTCGTAATGGGAACGCTAAAAAATTTCAAAAAGCGGGTCTTCGCACCATTCTAAAAAAAATTCCCGATGCCCTTTTGGTCCCTGTAAGCATCAATAACTCTTGGCTTCTCGCCCAATGGAATTATTTTCCCATGCCCCTTGGCGTTAAAATTTCAATCACAACGCAAAGCCCTATTGATCCGCAAATAACAGGATTTGAAGACGCATTAGAAGCTGTTGAAACCGCTGTAGTTAACGGAATTAAAAATTAGCTTTCCGTTTGTTTAAAAAAGCCTGTGTTCCTTCCTTAAACTCAGGGTGGTCAAAACAGCGGCCAAACTGTTGAATTTCGTATAAAAAGCCATTGGTGTCTTTACGGTATCCTGCGGCTATGGCCTCCAAAGCACAAGCAAGGGCATTGGACGAATTCTTCATGATTTTTTCGGCCAATTTTGCCGCAGCCGAAAGCAACGCGTCTTGGGGCACCACCTCTGTAACTAACCCACAGTTTAAAGCCTCCTGAGCAGCTAGCATTCGACAACTCAGGATCAATTCTGTGGCTCTGCCCCGGCCGATCAACTGAGGAAGCCTTTGTGTGCCTCCATACCCAGGGATGACCCCTAAAGACGTTTCGGGAAGCCCCATACGGGCGTTTTCAGAAGCAATACGAATATGACAAGCGAGGGCTAGTTCTAGCCCTCCGCCAAGGGCAAATCCATTGATGGCTGCAATGACAGGTTTTGTCGTCTCGGCGATATAATCAAACACTAGTGCTTGTCCTTTTTCAGCCAGCTGTGCGCCTTGCTGGCCATTAAAATTTGAAAACTCTGAAATATCCGCGCCAGCAACAAAGGCCTTTTCGCCACTCCCTGTTATTACAATCACACGAATGTGATCGTCTTTTCGCAGCATTGAGAAGAGGTGATGAATTTCCTCTAAAACTTCAGAATTTAAGGCATTGAGTTTTGCTGGCCGATGGATGCTTATCCAGGCAATTTTATCTTGCTTTTCGATTAAAAGATGTTTATAAGACATGAGCAGGTCGATTTAATTTTATTGTAAAGATTGTCCCCTCCAATTCGGAAGATTCAAAGGAAACACTTCCATTGAGCGAGTTAATTATATTTTTGACAATAGCAAGACCAAGGCCCATTCCTCCGGTTTTTGTGGTGAATTTAGGCTCAAATACTTTGTTGAAATCTTCTGGAGAAATCCCAGAGCCATTGTCTTTTATTTTTACTTCGATTTGTTGTGATGTTGCAGCAATATCAAGCTCAATTTTAGGTGTGCGCCCTTGCGGAACAGATTGAATCGCGTTTTGAAGTAAATTGGTCATCACCCGAATCCATTGTGTGCGATCGATAGGCCAAATGATTTCCTTATTATCAACATTAAATTCGATATTAGACCCTTCAAAAATCTCAGTCGCCAAACGTGTAATTTCAACAATGTTTTCTTTCGTGATTTTAGGTTGAGGAAGCGTGGCAAAATCTGAAAAAGCACTGGCAACATCGCTCATGGTATCAATTTGTTCAATCAAAATTTTTGAAAAATCATTCAGTTTTTCTAGGCTTTTAGCGTCATTAGGATCAAAGCGTTGTTGGAAACTTTGAATGGTCAAACGCATTGGGGTCAGTGGGTTTTTTATTTCGTGCGCCACCTGTTTAGCCATTTCTTGCCAAGCTTGTTCCCGCTCGCTTTTCGCCAGCTTTTCAGCACTCTTTTCCAGTGCATCTAACATGCTGTTGTAAGAGGCCACAAGGGTGTTTATTTCGGTACTGGCATTGTCTAAAAAAATACGCTCATTTCCTTTCAGTAAGGCCGTTTGATCAATTTTTTTTCGCAATGTTTCTATGGGTCGAGTAATAAAACTCGATAGGAAAAAGGCAAAAGAAAAGGTAATGATCATCATAAAAAGCGAAATTTGATAAAAACGCGTCAAAAACGTATTGAGTTCATTGGTGCTAAAAGAAATGTCCTCAAAATACGGGAAATATAAAATCACATAAGGGCGATCCTCATCGTCGCTTAAAACACTGTAAGAAGATTGAAACTTCCCCTTTTCAACATCATTTTGAAGCCCGATACGCATGCCCTTTTCTTGAAAAAGTTGTGTGATGATCTCCTGAGACAATTGATAGGGATCTGAGGGATCCTCATTTTGAACATAAGAATAAAAAAGGGGGGTCCCCTCTAAGGTAAAAAGAGCATATTCGACTTTGTGGATGGTGGAAATAGAGAAAAACTCTTGCTGATAGCGGGCTTTTTCAGCTGCAATTTTCTCAAAAGCGGCATCGCGACGCATCAAATAATTTAAGTGATTTTTGACCTGTGTTTCCTTGCGAATCAATCGTTTGGTATTATAATCATCACTTTGAGCATGGTACTGAAAGTAAGAAGCAATTAAAATCAAAAGCAGGGAAAAAACCGTAAGAACGATCATGGAAAAGAAAATTCTAGTCCGAAGTGATATGGTTCTTTTTGTGATGGTCATTGTTTTCGAATTCGTTGATAGAATCTGATTCCTAGCAGCAATAACAAAGACAACCCGACTAAGGATAAGACCCCGAATAACCAGTGTGTGCTACTTTTCAAAATCACCAAAAAAACAATGGCAAAGAGCAGAAGTGTCGCCCCTTCGTTCCAAAGACGCATAAACAGAGAGGTATAGCGGATTTCGTCGCGTTGGAAAGCCTTAAACATTTGATGGGTTTTCATGTGATATCCCAGCAGCAAGAGCACAAAAACAAGCTTGATTAACATCCAATCTTGCTCCAACCAAGAAGGGATAATATACAATAGTAGCAAAGCAAAAAAAGTGGCTAAAATTGCAGAAGGCCAGGTGATGATATGCCATAATCTCTTCGCCATCAATTTAAATTGACGGCTTAGAATCTCTTTTTCTGTGCTTGCTTTGCTTTGTGCCTCAATATGATAGATAAAAAGCCGTGGCATATAAAAAAGACCCGCGAACCAGGTAATGACAAATATCAGATGTAAAGCTTTGATGTAATTGTAATAGGCTTCCACGCAAAAAAGAAATTAATTTAAGATTTCTCTAAAATACAAAAAGCGTAGGGCAAATAAACTAGGTTGTCGCGATATATTTTCTGAGTTCACTTTGGAGAAAAAAGGCAGTGACCAGCGTCGACATCAATTCTGCAATTGGAAAAGATATCCAAACACCAAAGGTTCCGTAGTATTTTGGCAAGATGATGATAAGGGGAATGAAAAAAAAACCTTGCCGTGTTAAGGTCAATAAAAGAGCAGGGATCGCTTTTCCTATGGCTTGGAAATAGGCCGATCCAATCAATTGAATCCCAATGATGGGGGTGCTTAAAAACACCCAAGTTAACACCTCGGCTGTGGTAGATACAACCTTTTGATCTTTCGTAAAAATGGACGCGATATTTTCCGAAAAAAAGAAGATCATGACAAACACTAAGGTGGCTAAAATTGTGGCATAACCAATGGCTTTTTTGATAACCTCAACCACTCTGTCTTTATGATTGGCGCCATAATTGAATCCTGCTATGGGGACAAAGCCTTGGGTAATACCCAAAATAGGAAAAAGGGCAAACATTAACATCCGACTAATGATGGCGTAGACCGCTACTAAATTTTCTCCCTCTAGGGTAAATAGAATATTGTTGACTAACAGCACTGTAATGCTGACAACTGCTTGACGCGATAAAGTCACAAAACCCAATGCCCCCATTTCTTTGATTATTTTCATCTCTAACAAAAGGTCGTTTATTTGCAGTCTCAAATCTGTTTTTTTTGAAAGGAAAAAATATAAAATATACGTTCCGCAAATAACATAAGAAAGGGTGGTAGCCCATGCAGCTCCATGCATCCCCCAGCCAAATTCATAAATGAAAAGGTAATCCATGATCAGGTTTGAGATGGAAGGAAGTACCATGGCATACATGGCATATTTGGGTTTTCCTTCCGAGCGAATTGTGTTATTCCCCATCATGCAAAATCCCAAAATGGGAACCCCAATCACGACAATGATGTAGTAGGTTTTTGACAACTGATATAATTCTCCACGTCCACCGAATAAAGGAAGGATGCTTTCCATATAAATCAGGCCCAAAAGCATAAAACTCAGTGTAGAAAAAAGGGTAAGGGTAATTTGATTTCCAAAGGCCTTGTTAGCCCTTGCTTTGTCATTGGCCCCCAAAGCCCGCGAAATAATCGATCCTCCACCCATACCAATGGCCATTCCTAAAGCGGCAATAAAAAAAGAAACCGGTAAAACCACATTGATTGCTGCTATGGCATTTGACCCAATCCACTGGCCCACAAAAATCGTATCGATCAGAATATTCAGTGACATGACCAGAATCCCAACTGAGGCAGGAACGGCTTGTTTAACGAGAAGTTTTCCGATTGGGGCAGTCCCCATTTGACCTGAAGACAATGCCATTATGCTTCCACAGGAATCGTCGCCCACTCATCAATCCATCGACTCAGAACATTTATCCAATCTGCCCGATCATTGATACAGGGAACCACATGCAGATGTTCACCACCGTTATCTTCAAAATCTTCTACGGCTTCCATCCCAATTTCCTCAAGAGTTTCCAAACAATCTGAAACAAAGGCGGGGGTTACTACTGCCATTTTTTTTGTCCCTTTTTTGGCAAAAGCTTCTATTGTTTTATCGGTATAGGGTTGCAACCACGGATCAAGTCCCAGCCGCGACTGAAAAGATGTGGAATAGGTCCCTGCTTTAAGTTCTAAATAATCTGCCACCAATTTTGTTGTCTCATAACACTGATGACTATAGCAGTATTGGTGAGCGTCTGATGGCGTATGACAACATTGTCCATCCATTTTACAATGTGACTTAGTAATGTCAGATTTTCTAATGTGCCGCTTTGGTACACCATGATAAGAAAATAACAAATGCTCCCATTGCTTGTCTTTAAGGTATTCTTGAATCGAATTCGATAACACGCGCACATAATCCGGATGATTATAAAAAGCAGGAAGAGAGGTAAAGCTCAGTTGTGGGAAAAATTCTTGCCGCAATTCTTCTGCCAGTACTAAAATTGTTTCGGTAGTGGCCATCGCAAATTGTGGATACAATGGGACGATCAAAACTTCTGTCACCCCTTTACTTACCAGATTTTGCAGCCCTGTTTTTATAGAAGGCTTGCCATAACGCATTGCTAGGCCAACGGGTATACTCGCTTTTTTTTGCACTTTGGCTTGCAATCGCTCCGATAAAACAATGAGTGGCGAACCCTCATCCCACCATATTTTTTGGTAGGCTTTTGCCGATTTTTTTGGTCGTGTATTAAGGATAATTCCTTTAACCAAAAGGGTACGCAATAGTTTCGGAGCATCAATGACACGCTCGTCCATTAAAAATTCCCCTAGATATCGTTTGACATCAGCGGGGTCTGGACTATCAGGAGAGCCCAGATTAACCAATAAAACTCCTTTCATGATTTTTTCTTTTCTTTTTTGAGGGCAACCCTCTTTCGCTTTTTTTTACGAAGATAAGGATAGTAGATATTTTTTTGGGGTGGTCCCGTACTTCTTTTTAAAGGCGGCAATAAAATGACTCGCTGTGGAATAACCAATCTTTAATCCAACTTCATTTACATTGTATTTCCCCGATTCTAACATCCGTCGTGCTTCCTCCATTTTATGGGTTAAAAGATAACCGTAAACCGTGTCGCCATAAAGTTGTTTAAATCCTTCTTTAAGCTTGTTTAGACTTAGGTCTATTTCTTCAGATAGTGCCGACAACGATGGAGGTTCAGACATTTTAGCTAAAATAATTTCTTTGGCCTTTCTTATTTTTCTGACATTATCCTCATCAACCAGAAAAGGGCATTGCTCACTGTCGGTATCTTCGTTTTTATTAAAATACAAACTCAATAGTTCATAGACCTTCCCTTTCATGTAAAGCGACTGCATACTTTGGTGAACATTGGTGTTAAAAATTTGACTTAAAACAACAGCCATGCTCGGAGAGTTGTTTGCCGTATCGTAATATTTTTTGGTATTATTTTCGGGACTGAGAAAATGAATATGATCGGCATCTAGAGAAAACAAACTGTGAAACTTTTTGATGGAAATAACCACACTAATCAGCCAAGTATTTGGACTGATTTTCAAATTAATAGGCAAATCGCGTTGAGGATTATACAATAAAATATTTTGTTCTTCTTCAATAGGAAACACATAGTTGCCATTGTTAAAAACAAAGTTGCCATGTCCTTTTAAACAAAAATGAAACTGTATAAAATTGCGATTAATTTCACGTAATTCATGACGTAATTCTTCACTGTCATTTTGAAATTTAAAGACAAAAAATCCTTCTTCAATCGCCGTAAATTTGGCTAAACTTTTATCGTTATTTTTAGGCATAATTTGTTTTTAATATTATTTAGAATGAATCTTAATAGGGGGCTTTAAAGCCTTATTGGCGTTGATTTTTAACAAAAATAAACGCTTTGCGTTACTTTATCTACTTTTAGCGTTA
>JBMZTS010000016.1:0-17849 GCA_049623905.1 Flavobacteriaceae bacterium | reverse complement strand
ACCAACGCCCAACCAATAGAGTTAGTTCCTAAGTCCAATCCTAGTATTTTTTTCATAAGTAGATTATTTTAATTTTTTGAATTACAATTTGAAGCGAATCACAATAAGGATTATTCCGTTGTGAAAACATCAAGCCGCCTCGTCTTAACTACGGGGCATTTTTTTTATCCCATTCTCAGGTTATACTACAAGTAGATTTCGTTGTATTTATCGGGTGGTTTTAAACGAAATAAGAGACTTTTATTTAAAATAAGTCGCTGGTGAAAATTGTAAAATTGTTTGTATAATCTCTTGCTCTTTTGTTTGAGATAAGCGAGGATACAAATACACGAAAAGAGCCGAGTATTGGGGGCTGTTAAAGACATATCTAAGTAGGTTGGGACTCCAATATAGGTATTTTATGTTAACAAAGCTGTGAATAACCCCAAGACATGGGTGGTGTTAAGCATTTAAAATGTAACTAACTTTAAGTAAAACACCTGTCATGAACGATCGACCCAATGATTTGTTGCGTATTCGCCCAGAGATAAAGAAAACCCAACAATTTGCCAGCATGGGCAAGGATGAGCGTTTTCAAAACGAAACCATACGCCCAATACTAAAGCTTCAAAACCCTCTTTTGGTTGAAGTTTTTCACAATTATATCGAAAAGCGAAAAGGCGTTTTCTATGATTTGGGACTCGAAAAAAAGCTGGCCTATATCGAAAATAGCCTGATCAAAGATCAAAAATTTCGCAATTCGGTCAAGGGCATGATCATCGGTCAATTCACGGTAGACGAATATCTGGCGTATAGTCTTAATTCTTCAGCTTTAAACAAGCGCATGATGAATATGGTGGTTGAACGTTTAAAAAGTCAAGTCCAATTGTTTGAATTGCCCCTAAAAGCAGTAAGCAAAACGGCTTAAACTACAGTAAAGATTCGCCGTTTAGATCGGTGGTCAATACACTGCTCATATAATCAAAAAACGGTCTAACGGCTTTAAAATCGGCATTGACTCTTGTCAAAAAATCTTTTGACAAAGCCTCTTTATCGCTGTATTTTTTAATAAATAAATAGGCTTTTTTTCTAATCAAATCAATGTTGGGGTCTGTTTTAGAAAAACCCTTAGGTGCTGTTTTGACTTCCTCCCCTTCTAGGCCTCCCCAAACAGATAAAAAAGCGTCCTTGGCCATGAGATCGCGAAATTCTTGTGCATCGACTTCCATCTCTTTGCGAATGCGCAACAGATCGTCTTTGTGGGGATTCCAAAACCCCGTAGCGATAAAGGTATCACCAGGTTTAATATGCAAGTAATAGCCGCCGCGTAAGGCAGGCTTTTCCCGATGAAATGAAATCCCAAAATGGGTTTTATACGGGGTTTTATTTTTAGAAAAGCGCACATCGCGATAGATACGAAAGAGTTTAAAGCGATCGACGGTATCGTGCTGGTTCATCGCTTCTTTCAAGGCTTGAGCAAATTGTTTAACCTGCCCTTCGTTGCGTTTAAAACGTTCTTTTTGGGGGGCAAACCACTCGCGAGTATTGTTGTTTTCTAGCGTTTTAAAAAAGGAAAAGGCGTCTTGGGGAAGCGTGATCATGATTTCTTTTTGTTTAAATCTACAAAAGAAATAGCAGACCCTCCCAACTCGCAGCGGCTATTGTTTTCTGTTTTCTAAGATCTTCACCACATCGTTTAGGGCAAATCCCTTGGCGTGAAGAAGGATTAGATAATGAAACAGCAAATCGGCACTTTCATTTAAAAAGAGATCGTCTTGATTGTCTTTGGCCTCAATCACGGTTTCAACAGCTTCCTCACCTACTTTTTGAGCAATCTTGTTGAGCCCTGCTCTAAAAAGAGAAGCGATATAGCTCTTCTCGGCATCGCTTTCTTTTCGCTCAGCAATGGTCGTCTCCAAGGCGGTTAAAAAGCCATAATTGGAAAAATTGTCCTCCCCCCAACAAGTGGCAGTTCCTTTATGACATGTTGGCCCTTTCGGATGTGCTGTAATGAGGAAACTGTCGCAATCACAGTCCAGTTTACACTCGACCAATTCTAAAACATGGCCACTCTCCTCCCCTTTGGTCCAAAGTCTTTCTTTAGAGCGACTGTAGAAGGTGACCTTTTGTGTGTCAAGAGTTTGGCGGTAAGCCGCGGCATTCATATAGCCCAACATCAAAACGGTTTTAGTCTTTGCGTCTTGAACGATGGCGGGCAATAAGCCGTTGGGTGATTTTGAAAAGTTTGGTTCCATAATATTAAAGTCTAATGGCAATATCTTGTGTTTTTAAATACTGTTTTAAGGCTGGAAGGTTAATCTCACCAAAGTGAAATACACTGGCCGCCAAAGCGGCGTCGGCTCGACCTTGGTTAAAGGTATCTGCAAAATGATCCATTGTCCCAGCACCTCCCGAAGCAATGATCGGAATATTTACGGTCTTAGAGAGTTGGGCAAGTGCCGTGTTGGCAAAACCGGCTTTAGTTCCGTCGTGGTCCATCGAGGTAAATAGGATCTCCCCTGCTCCACGCTCTTCGACTTCTCGGGCCCAATCAAACAAATCGTGCCCAGTAGGAATCTTTCCGCCAACCAAATGCACTTTCCATTGTCCCGCAATTTGTTTCGCATCAATTGCCACAACCACACACTGACTCCCAAATTGTGCCGCCAATTCGTTGATGAGTTCCGGACGCTTTACAGCGGCCGAGTTGATAGACACCTTGTCGGCTCCGTTGCGCAGTAAAATAGCCACATCATCAACCGAAGCGATTCCTCCGCCCACAGTAAAAGGGATGTCTATGGCCTGCGCAACTTTTAAAACCAAATCGGCAAGGGTTTTTCGCCTTTGTTCCGTGGCAGAAATATCCAAAAAGACGAGTTCATCGGCATTTTGGCTTGCATATTGTGCGGCTAGTGCTACTGGATCGCCAGCGTCGCGAAGATTGACAAAATTTATCCCTTTAACGGTACGTCCATCTTTGATGTCTAAACAGGGAATAATGCGTTTTGTGAGCATACTAGTCGTTATTTTGGGTTAAATCGATGCCGCTGTAAAAGCCTAGATCTTCTTTGGTTAATTGTTTGACCCAAAAAGCTATTTGGCCCGTATGATAAGAAAAATGCTCTACAGCATGAAGCACTACCCCTATTCCAGACATAGAAAAACCTTGAACATGTCGCTTTTTTAAAAAATGCGCCTCTGGAGCAGAGCGAATGATTTGCTTGGCCTGTTCAACAGTGTTCTTTAAGTTTTCGAGAAGTTGCGCTATGGTTGCTCCCTCAAGGGTCGAAAACTCTTTATTCCGTTGGCGGTTGTCCTTTGTTTCTCCTAAAGACGACACGATGTATTGCCGCATATTTCCTGCGCTGTGCAACAACTGATTTCCAAGACTCATTCCATTGTCTACTGGACGCAACCAAAGTTGTGCAGGAGTTATTTTAGAACAAGCGATTTGAATCATCCGAAAGCTTTCGTCTAATCGAAAAATGGCATTGGCCTTAAATTCTTCTATGGCTAAGGTGGTCATGAGTTTCCGTTTACAATAAAGTTTTCAAGTTCTTTTAGACTAATCCGATTTTCATAGATGGCTTTGCCAATAATTGTTCCTTCACAGCCCATCGCGGCTAATTGGGGCAACTCGGCATAGGTTGATATTCCGCCTGAAGCAATGAGATTGATACGGCAATGTGCGATGATTTTTTCATAAAGATCAAAAGAAGGACCGGCTAACATCCCATCTTTGCTAATATCGGTGCAAATGGCTGTTTGCACTCCTTTGGCTTCATAAAACGAGAGGAAGTCAAATAGGGTCTGTTCAGAGGTTTCCAACCAGCCATCTGTGGCGATGTATTCACCTTTTACATCGGCCCCTAAAATTATTTTTTCTGGACCGTAGGTTTTAATCCAACGGCTAAATGTTTCAGGAGCTTTGACAGCAATACTTCCCCCAGTAATTTGCCTCGCCCCACATTCGAAGGCAATTCGCAAATCGTCATCGGACTTTAGGCCACCTCCAAAATCAATTTTAAGGGTGGTCTTAGACGCTATTTCTTCCAAGACCTTATGATTGACAATATGCTTCGATTTTGCCCCATCGAGATCAACCAAATGCAGGTAGGTTATTCCGTGATCTTCAAAAGCTTTTGCAACTTCAAGCGGTGAAGTGTTGTATGTTTTTTGAGTGGAATAGTCGCCTTTTGAGAGCCGAACACATTTCCCATCAATAATATCAATTGCAGGTATGATTCTCATAGCGATAAAAAATTATTGAGCAATTGACTTCCTGCACGACTGCTTTTTTCAGGGTGGAATTGAACCCCATAAAAATTATGGGTTTGCAAGGCCGTACTATAGAGACCATCGTAGTTTGTTTGGGCAATGGTATATGCATTTAGAGGGGCATAGTAGCTGTGTACCAAGTACATGTATTCACTTTCGAGAATGTCCTTAAATAAGGGGCCTTTTGTCTTGTGAATCGTATTCCATCCCATTTGAGGGACCTTTACAGATTCGGAGAACTTTAACACAGGGCAATCAAAAATCCCTAGTCCCTTGGTGTTCCCTTCCTCAGAAGAAGTACACATGAGTTGCATACCAACACATATTCCCAAAACAGGTTGCTTTAAGCGAGGGATAATTGTGTGGAGACCCGAGGCTTGGAGTTTTTGCATAGCACTGCTGGCCTCGCCTACGCCTGGAAAAATGACTTTATCGGCTGCGGTGATTTCCTCTCGATCGGCTGTCAATTGACCCACCACCCCCAAGCGCTCTAACGCAAATTCTAAACTCTTAATGTTTCCTGCACCGTAATCGATAATCGCTACTTTCATCGTTTTAAAGACTTCCTTTAGTCGTAGGTAAAATCATTTTATCGGGGTCGCGCTTTACCGCTACTTTTATCGCTTTTGCAAAGGCTTTGAAAATGGCTTCAATTTTATGATGCTCATTGTCTCCTTCAGCTTTGATATTAAGGTTGGCTTTGGCGCCATCGGTAAACGATTTAAAAAAATGCATAAACATTTCTGTGGGCATTTGCCCAATCATTTCTCGCTTAAATTCGGTTTCCCAAACTAACCAATTGCGTCCACCAAAATCGATGGCAACCTGAGCTAGGCAATCGTCCATGGGTAAACAAAAGCCATAACGTTCAATCCCGAGTTTATTGCCTAAGGCACGGGCAAAGGCCTCGCCTAGAACAATTGCCGTGTCTTCAATGGTATGGTGTTCGTCGACCTCTAAATCTCCTTTGACCGTCAATTCGATGTCCATTCCACCATGACGAGCGAGTTGGTCGAGCATATGATCAAAAAAGGCAATACCCGTAGTGATATTGCTTTTTCCACTGCCGTCTAAATTTAGTGTCAAAGCAATCTCTGTTTCGTTTGTTTTTCGTGTTTCAACAACTATACGCTGTTCGAGTTTTAAAAAATGGTAAATCGCTTTCCAAGTCGTTGTTTTTAGCGCTATGTTGGATTCTAAGTTGGAGGAGGCTTCCTCGGCGCCCAAAGTGGTGTCATTGGCTAAGAAAAGACCTTTTGCTCCTAGGTTTTTAGCTAATTCCATATCGGTTAAACGATCGCCTATGACAAAAGAGGCGCTGAGATCATACTGCTGATCATCTTGGTAAGCGGTTAGCAAGCCTGTTCTCGGTTTTCGCGTGGGTGCATTGTCTTCAGGAAAACTGCGGTCAATTAAAACCGCTTTAAACTCTACCCCTTCGTTTTTAAATGCTTTGAGAATAAAATCATGTGTGGGCCAAAATGTTTCTTCTGGAAAGCGAGAGGTTCCCAAGCCATCTTGATTGGTTACCATAACCAGTTCATAATTCATTTCTCGAGCAATTTTACCCAGATAAGTAAAAACCTCAGGATAGAATGTTAATTTGTCCAAACGGTCAAGTTGATAATCACTGGGCTCAAGAGCCAGAGTGCCGTCACGGTCTATAAATAGTACTTTTTTCATTTAATTGTCCATGGTGCGTAAAGCACTAATTAATGCGTTATTTTCTTCTGGGGTACCAACGGTTATTCGCAAGGTATTTGCACAATTGTGATTGTTAGACGGATTGCGAACCACGATGCCACGTTCGATCAATTGGGCGTAGCGCTGAGCACTATCGTCAACCCTGATTAAAATAAAATTTGCATCTGAAGGATAGATGGTTTTAATATAAGAAAGGGTGTTGAATTCGATGAGTAAACGTTCTTTTTCACGCTGAATTTGATACACTTGTTGACGCACAATCCCCTGTTCTTCAAGACGTTTAAGCACCACGTCTTGCGTGAGAACATTAATATTATATGGTGCTTTAACCTTATTTAGAAGGCCAATGATTTCAGGATGGGCAAAGGCCATTCCTAAGCGTGCTCCTGCCATGCCTTGGGCTTTTGAAAAGGTCTGAACCACCACTAGATTTTCGTATTCTTCTAGCCAAGTTGTGGTAGAAGACGTCGCAGTAAATTCAATATAGGCTTCGTCGATGACCACCAAGCCGTCAAAATCTTCGACAATGGTTTTTAGCTTTTCAGGGGAAAAGCAATTTCCAGTTGGGTTATTAGGAGTCGGAATAAAAATCATCTTGGTTGATTTGCTCTGAGCATCAAGAATTGCTGGGGTATCGAGATGAAAATCTTTTGTTAGAGGGACTTTAATCACCCCTACTCCATTGATATCGGCACAGACTTGATACATGCCAAAGGTTGGAGGAAGAATGATGACCTTGTCTTTTTGTGGTGCACAAAAGGTGATCATGAGGTGATTAAAAAGCTCATCGCTTCCATTGCTTAGGAAAATTTGATCCACCGTGAGTTTTTTAGCTTCAGCAATACGTTGTTTTACTTTTAGTTGCATTGGATCGGGATAGCGATTAACGCCGTTGTCAAAGGGGATCTCATTAGCATCTAAAAGAATCATCTCTCGCTCGTTACCAACAAATTCCTCTCTCGCTGAAGCATACGGTTTTAAAGCAATTATTTCGGGGCGAGCCCAATTTAAAATTCGTTTACTTTTATTCATTTTCAAGATCGTTTAGACGTAAAGTTACAGCATTCTTGTGAGCCACTAAACCTTCAGCTAGCGCCATGTTTTCAATGGCTGGCCCAATCGCTTGAATCCCTGATTTTGATATTTTTTGAAAAGTGATTTGCTTTAAGAAACTGTCGAGGTTCACACCACTGTATTGCTTAGCATAGCCATTGGTTGGCAATGTGTGGTTGGTTCCAGAAGCATAATCTCCTGCACTTTCAGGAGTATAATTCCCTACAAAAACAGATCCGGCATTTTCTACATTTTCAAGGTAAAGTTGTTCGTCTTTCACACATACAATATAGTGTTCTGGCCCATATTGATTAATAAAATCAATAGCGGTATGATTGGATTGAAAAACAATAATCTTTGAATTGTTGATCGCTTGGCTGGCGATTTTTTTTCTCGGCAATTGCTCGAGTTGATCCCTGATTTCTTGTTGGACTTTAAGCGCCAGTTGCTTATCAGTAGTAACTAAAATCACTTGACTATCGGGGCCGTGCTCTGCTTGCGATAAAAGATCGGCCGCAACATAAGCGGGATTAGCACTTTCATCAGCCACAACCAGAAGTTCGCTTGGTCCAGCAGGCATATCAATGGCGGTGTGATAGCGTGTTGCCCATTGTTTGGCAACTGTCACGTATTGATTTCCTGGTCCAAAGAGTTTATGAACTTGTGGGATGCTTTCGGTTCCAAAAGTCATTGCCGCAATGGCTTGAATGCCCCCAACCTTGTAGAGGTGTTCGATCCCGCACAAATCGGCCGTATAAAGTACCACATCGGGCCATTGCCCACTTTTATCTGGCGGAGAACACATGACAATGTCTCTACACCCTGCAATTTTAGCCGGGATAGCTAACATCAAAATCGTTGAAAACAAGGGGGCCGATCCGCCAGGGATATACAATCCTACTTTTTGAATTGGTCTCTTTTCTTGCCAACACATCACCCCTGGTGTCGTTTCAACTTCAAGAGGCATGGTTTTTTGAGCCCTGTGAAAGGCTTCAATATTTTTTTTGGCCAAGGCGATGGAAGCTTTCAATTCTGAATCTACTCTTTTTTTAGCCGCTTCTATTTCGTCACGACTCACCCTAAATTGATCGAGGTTAACCTGATCAAATTGACGGGTGTACGATTTAACGGCCTGGTCTCCCTTGCTTTGGACAGCGGTAAAAACTTCGTTAACAATTGGCTCCAAATTGGCATAGGAGGCTGTAGGTCTTTCCAATAAGGAAGACCAATCAGACGGAGAAGGATTGAGAAAAGTTTGCATTACAATACCATTTTTTCGATTGGACAAACCAAAATGTCTTCTGCGCCATTCGCTTTAAGCTGTTCGATGACCTCCCAAAAGTCACCAGCATTAACGACCGAATGTAACGAACTCCACCCGGGTTGAGCCAATGGAAGAATTGTAGGGCTCTTTAAGACAGGTAAAATGGCACTGATCGCTTCAATTTTATCATTTGGTGCGTTTAAAAGGATATAGCGTGATTTTTTAGCCCGAAGAACTGCTTGTATTCTAAAACGAAGGGTTTCAATTTCATGAAGTGTGTTTTGGTCCAAATCGGGGGCCTGAACTAAAACAGCTTCTGAATCTTGTATTTTAATGACCTCTTTTAGATTGTTCTTAAACAAGGTACTACCGCTCGATACAATGTCGCAAATGGCATCGGCTAAACCTATGTTTGGAGCTATTTCTACTGAGCCATTGATGATATGCAAATCTGCCGTAAGTTGATTATCGGCTAAGAATTGCTTTACTGTATTGGGATAAGATGTGGCAATTTTTTTGTGATTCAAATCAGCGATGGTCTTAAAAGCACTCCCTTTAGGAATTGCAATAGAGACCCGACATCGTGAAAATCCTAGAGATTCTATGACTTTTAAATCGTTGCCCTTTTCTGTAATTGTATTGCTGCCTAAGATGGCTAAATCAACCACACCGTCGCGGAGGTATTGTGGGATATCACCATTGCGTAAGAAAAACACTTCCATGGGGAAATTTCGTGCTGCCGCTCTAAGCTGATCTTTGCCGTTTTCAATTGAAATCCCACAACTCTTAAGCAGTGATAGCGATTCTTGATTTAAACGCCCGGACTTTTGTAATGCAATTCTAATCATATTGACTTTTTTAGGTTTTATCGTTGCGGATGGTCTAAAAAAAAACCCGCTTGACGAACAAACGGGTTACTAATATTGGAACACATCACCATTAGCCTTCGTTTGTACGAAAGATCAAATGATGGATATGTGTGTTGTTTTTTTTCATTTAAGTTGCAAATATAAAACTTATTTACATATCAAAAAAGTTTTATTGATTGCCAAGAATAATCGGCAGTCCACCTTCACCACTGCCAATGACGATGACCTTAGCATTTGGTGACTCGGATAGCTTGATGGTGGCTTCAATTCCTTTTTCCTGTAAAATTTTAGCTGTTAACGACGCGCTTAAAATCCGGTTAGCGGCTGCTTTCCCTTCAGCATCAATACGTTGACGTTCTGCTTCTTGACGTGCTTTTTCGATTCTAAACTCATATTCTAAAGCTTCTTGCTCTTGTCTAAGTTTACGCTCAATGGCCTCTTTAATCGCCAAGGGTAAGGTTACATCGCGAACAAGTACGGCATTGAGTTGAATGTGTTGCGATTCTACATTTTTTTGAGTTTCTTCAAAAATTTCATTTTGGATCGCATCGCGCTTAGTCGAATACAACTGTTCGGGGGTATAACGTCCTACTATCGAACGGGCTACCGCACGAATTTGAGGAATCAGTACGATATTGACATAGTTTTCCCCTTTTGTTTTGTGTAACAACCCGAGTTCTTCATATTTCGGCTGATAAAGTACAGAAACATCCAGCGAGATTTCAAGTCCATTGGAAGAGAGTACTTGCATCCCTCCCTCAAAAAACTCCTGTTGTTTGACATTGTAAATGTAGACTTTGTTCCAAGGAGCGATAATATGAAATCCTTCACCTAAGGGCGGTTCGTCGGTCACTACACCGCCTCCAAACGTTTTAAACAAAACACCGGCTTCTCCGTAACCAATGTTAATAGAAGATTTTGAAATAAAAATGATTAAAATAAAGCCAAGCGCGAGCGCTGGTAAGCCAATTTTAGGTAATCGTTGCATAATTTTATGATTTAAGTTAACATCCCTCCATCTACATTGAGGACTTGGCCTGTGATGTAGTTGGATAATTCAGAACCTAAAAAGACACATGCGTTGGCAATGTCCTCAGGTTTTCCTCCGCGTTTTAGCGGAATACCGTCGCGCCACCCTTGGACAACCTCCTCAGGTAATTTTTCGGTCATTTCAGTCTCTATAAAGCCCGGCGCAATTACATTACTTCTGATATTTCGCGAGCCTAATTCAAGCGCAATGGATTTTGAAAATCCAATGATTCCAGCTTTCGAGGCCGCATAATTGGCTTGTCCAGCATTCCCTTTTACCCCAACAACAGAGCTCATATGTATGATCGACCCCTTACGTTGCTTTAAAAAAGTACGTTGCACTGCCTTAGTCATATTGAAAACAGATTTTAGATTCACTGCGATAACTTTATCAAAGTCATCTTCGCCCATGCGCATCAACAAGTTGTCTTTGGTGATTCCGGCATTATTGATCAAAATATCAATACCGTTAAAATCTTTTAAAACAGCTTCAACCAATGATTGAGCTTGCTCAAAATCGGCGGCATTACTTTGGTAACCTTTTGCTTTAACACCTAAGGCATTAAGTTCTGACTCTAAGTTATTAGCAGCTTCAACAGAGCTGCTATAAGTAAAGGCAATATTACAGCCATGGTGTGCAAACACCTGTGCAATTCCACGACCTATGCCACGGCTTGCTCCCGTTATAATTGCGGTTTTATCTACAAGTAATTTCATCAGGTCTAATTTAAGCGAGTATTTCTGCTACTTTACTTCCTATTGCGGCTGGTGAATCCACAACGTGAATTCCACATTCACGCATGATGCGCTTTTTGGCTTGCGCAGTGTCGTCAGAACCACCTACGATAGCGCCAGCATGCCCCATGGTTCTTCCAGCTGGAGCGGTTTCTCCTGCAATAAAACCGACTACAGGTTTTTTGTTTCCACTAGCCTTAACATAACGTGCTGCATCGGCTTCCAATTGACCTCCGATTTCGCCTATCATCACAATACACTCGGTTTCGGGATCATTCATAAATAATTCGACGGCATCTTTGGTCGTTGTTCCAATGATAGGATCTCCTCCAATACCAATAGCTGTAGTAATTCCAAAGCCCTCGCGAACAACTTGGTCAGCAGCTTCATAGGTCAATGTCCCAGATTTTGAAATGATACCCACATTCCCCTTTTTAAAGACAAATCCAGGCATAATACCTACTTTGGCTTCATCAGGGGTAATGACACCAGGGCAATTTGGCCCAATAAGGGTGCAGTCATGATCTTTAATGTAATTGGCGGCTTTGACCATATCAGCAACAGGAATTCCCTCTGTAATGGTGATAATGACTTTGATGCCCGCTTCTGCAGCTTCCATAATTGCGTCTGCAGCAAAAGCAGGTGGAACAAAAATAATCGTCGTGTCCGCTCCAACTTTTGCAACAGCTTCGGCCACCGTGTTAAAGACGGGCCGCTCTAAGTGAGTCTGTCCTCCTTTGCCTGGAGTAACTCCTCCTACTACATTGGTGCCATATTCAATCATTTGTGTGGCGTGAAACGTCCCCTCGCCGCCTGTAAAGCCTTGAACAATAATTTTTGAGTCTTTGTTAACTAATACACTCATGGTTTAATTCCTGTTTTTTTGATTAATAGTTTTATTCTTTAATTCGTTCTAAGTAGTTTCCTTTTTCCGAATCCACTTTTATTTTATCGCCTTCATTGATAAAGAGCGGCACATTGATTCTTGCGCCTGTTTCTAACGTTGCTGGTTTTGTTGCGTTTGTCGCCGTATTACCTTTTACCCCCGGTTCGGTATGAGTAACTTCTAAAATAACACTCGCTGGCATATCAACAGACAACGGCATTCCGTCTTCTGTGTTGATAGAAATCGTTACGATTTCGCTTTCTTTCATCAAATCAGGATTTTCTAAAATTTCCTTGTTGATACTGATTTGGTTATAATCATCCGTGTTCATAAAATGATACGTTTCTCCTTCACTGTAGAGAAACTGAAATTTGCTTGTTTCCACACGAATGTCCTCAATTTTATGTCCCGCAGAAAAGGTGTTATCAATGACTTTACCAGAAGAAACACTCTTCAATTTGGTTCTGACAAAAGCGGGTCCTTTCCCTGGCTTAACATGAAGAAAGTCAATGATTTTAAAGATGTCGTTATTGAATTTGATGCATAATCCTTTTCGGATATCGGAGGTATTGGCCATAATAATTTAGTTTTTTCGGAAGTAACCCTTCATGATACCACGGTGAGAGTTTTTGATAAAATCAATGATTTCATCTCTTTCTGGGCTGACTTCCATTTCAGCCTCAAGAATTTCGGTGGCTTGAGTATTGTTGTAGTTTTTTTGATATAAAATGCGGAAAATGGATTGAATTTCGCGAATCTTCTCAGTGCTAAAGCCTCGGCGTCGAAGACCGACAGAATTCACTCCTACATATGAAAGAGGCTCGCGAGCAGCCTTGACATAAGGAGGGACATCTTTACGTACAAGCGATCCTCCCGTTATAAAGGCATAATCTCCAATGGTGCAAAATTGATGAATTGCGGTCATTCCAGCCAAAATGACAAAATCGCCGATGGTGACATGTCCTGCAAGTGTGCTATTGTTTGAAAACACACAGTGATTGCCCACTATGCAATCGTGTGCTATATGTGAATAGGCCATAATGAGGCAATTATTTCCAACGACAGTTTTTTTGCGGTCGAGGGTTCCGCGATTAATTGTTACACATTCTCTAATGGTTGTGTTGTCTCCTATTTCGGTATGGGTTTCCTCTCCGTTGTATTTTAAATCTTGTGGAGGAGCTGAAATCACTGCACCAGGAAAAATGGTACAATTTTTTCCAATGCGTGCTCCTTCCATGATGGTAACGTTCGATCCAATCCAAGTTCCCTCCCCAATAATTACATCATTGTTGATTGTGGTGAAGGGGTCTATCACAACATTTTTAGCGATTTTTGCCCCTGGATGGACATAAGCTAGTGGTTGATTCATACGTTTTCTTTTCTTATTATTTGTGCCATCAACTCACCTTCTGTGGTCATTTTCCCATTGGCAAAGGTGTACCCCTTCATATGACATATCCCTCGTCTTATTGGCGTAATCAGTTCAAGTTTAAAAATCAGCTGATCACCGGGATGGACAGGGTGTTTAAATTTAACATTGTCAATTTTCATAAAGAACGTAAGGTAGTTTTCAGGATCGGGAACGGTATTCAAAACCAATACCCCGCCAACCTGAGCCATCGCTTCGATTTGAAGAACACCGGGCATGACAGGCGCCCCAGGGAAATGCCCTTCAAAAAAGGGCTCGTTCATTGTCACTCCTTTGGATCCTATCACATGGTTGTCAGATAATTCGTGAATCTTATCGACCAATAAAAAAGGGGGGCGATGTGGGAGCATATTCATGATTTGAGTGACATTCATTAATGGCGGAATCGTCATATCGACTGAAGGAACGTTGAGGCGTTTTTCTTGCTTAATGATTTTAGAAAGTTTTTTGGCAAACTCAACATTGATACGATGTCCTGGTTTGTGTGCGATTACACGACCGCGAATGCGTTGGCCAATCAAAGCTAGATCGCCAATCACATCTAATAGCTTGTGCCGTGCCGCCTCGTTGGGGTGATGCAACGACAAATTGTCTAGGATACCGTTGGGTCGCACAGCAATTTCTTTTTTATTGAAGGCTTTTTTAAGCCGCTCCATGGTTTCTGTCGACAAGGGCTTATCAACATAAACAATTGCATTATTGATGTCTCCCCCTTGAATCAAACCATTTTCTAGCAGCATTTCTAGCTCGTGAAGAAAACTAAATGTACGAGAAGAAGCAATTTCCTTTTCGTACTGTGAGAGTTGCTCTAAAGTTGCATTTTGTGTTCCTAGCACCTTGGTGCCAAAATCAACCATGGTTGTTATTTGGTAGGTGTCGGAGGGGATAATTGTCATCTCTCCACCAGTCGCTTCATCGCGAAAGTGAATCACTTCTTTGACAATGTATTCGTCGCGTTCTTCGTCAAGAACCTTTTTGCCAGCTTCCTTAAGTGCTTTTACAAAGTGAATGGAAGAACCGTCCATGATTGGCGGTTCTGGTGCATTGAGGTATATCGTGCAGTTGTCGATTTCCAGGCCAACCAATGCTGAAAGTACGTGTTCAGAAGTGTGAATTTTCACCCCGTTTTTTTCAAGATTTGTTCCGCGTTGAGTATCGATAACATATTGAACATCGGCTTCAATCTCTGGGTTACCTTCAAGGTCATTTCGGATAAACCGATATCCTGAATTTGGTGGAGCAGGAACAAATTTCAAGGTTACATCTTGCCCAGTATGAAGGCCAACTCCTGTTAAACTAACTTCTTTGTTTATCGTGGTTTGCAGATTGCTCATTTTTGTTTTTTTTCTAAGGTTTCGAGGCGTTTTACAATTGAAGGAAAACGTTTAAAATAAACGTATGATTTAATGAAATTTCTGTAGTCGAAAGCGGGTGTTCCATGCAGAGAAGCACCATCTTTGATGTTACTTGTAACTCCTGTTTGGCCTTGAATGCTCACATTGTCACCAATTTTTAGATGACCAATGATACCAACCTGTCCACCAATAATACAATTTTTTCCAACTTTTGATGAGCCCGCTATGCCCGACTGCGCGGCAATAACGGTATGTTCTCCCACTTCTACGTTGTGAGCGATTTGTATTTGGTTATCCAGTTTTACCCCACGGCAAATCAATGTGACGCCCAATGTTGCTCGATCAATCGTTGAATTGGCGCCAATATCAACATTGTCTTCAATGACCACTTTACCTGTTTGGGGAATTTTTTTATAAGACCCGTCTTCTTGGGGCGCAAATCCAAAACCATCAGATCCAATGACACAGCCGCTATATATTTCACAAAACGCACCAATTTCCGAAGATGAATGGACCACAGTATGGGGATGTATGGTTGTATTGTCACCAATACGACAGTTTTCCTCTATAATGACATGAGAATGAATGGTCACATTTTTTCCAAGGTGAACATTTTTACCAATCACAGCAAAATGCCCAATATAACATCCCGATTCAACGGTGGCACTCTCCTCTACAATCGCTGATTTTTCAATGCCCTCTCTAAACTTTTTTTGGTTGTTGTAATATTCCAAAAGCGTGGTAAAAGCCTGATAGGCGTCTTCAACGCGAATAAGAGTTGGTGTCAATTTTTTATCCGTCTCAAAGTTTTCATTTACTATGACTAAAGAGGCTCTGGTGGTGTAGATGTGGGGAGTGTATTTAGGATTCGCAAGAAAGGTTAAGGAACCATGGGTCCCCTCTTCTATTTTGGAAAGCTGTGAAACTTCAACTGTAGCATCACCATCTACGCTACCATTAAGAATCGTTGCAATTTGTGCAGCTGTAAATTTCATTAGTGCAAAAGTATAAAATTTAAAGGATTATTTAGCCTTTGAATAACAGAGATAGTACTTAATTTCCTCCAAGTAAAATTCTTGATTCTTAAAAAGGGTCGAGACTTGATCGAGGGGTTTAATCTCTCCTGATTTGGTCAGAATAAAAATGGGGTCTTTTTTTGGGGAATAAATTTGACAGGAAACCTGATCAGTAAACACAAAATTATCTGCATAATATTGTGATAAGCCTTTGTTTATCAACTTTTTCTTTTTCTTTAAAAGCTGTGCATTGGTAAACGGCTGGTGTTGAATTTTGATTTTCATCAATCGGCGATAAAGGATTCTTTTGGCCAAAGAGGATACGATTTCATCGTCGTGATCTTGCCATAGCTTAAGGACAGAAATGATATCGGTGTCATCAAGACGACTGAACTGATGTAAAACCTCTTTACTGTTGACATCTAGCTTGTGGTTATCAAAAAAATATGCCAAGGGTTGTGGAATTGCAATTGAAATATTTTTATCTCTTAAATCGCGAACGTGTTGCATTAATTTGGTCAGAAGCAATTCAGCTGCAAGTCCAGTTTTATGAAGGTAAACCTGCCAGTACATCATGCGTCGGGCCATGATGAATTTCTCTACTGAATAGAGACCATTTTCTTCTATCACAAGTTGGTCATTACGTACATGAAGCATTGCGATTAGGCGTTGAGTGTTTATATTCCCTTCGGTAGCTCCTGTGAAAAAACTATCCCGTCTCAAATAATCTAGACGATCCATATCGAGCTGGCTCGACACCAACTGATGCATAAATTTACGCGGATAACGATTGCTGTAAATCTGAATGGCTAGGGTTAATTTGCCGTCAAAATGATCATTCAAAAGGTGCATAAACCCAAGAGATAATTGCTCATGGGGGGTATTTGTGAAAATACTGTGTTCCATGGCATGCGAAAAGGGACCATGGCCAATGTCATGCAATAAAATTGCAATGCATAAGGCCTCTTCTTCTTGATCTGAAAAATCAATCCCCTTTTGTTTTAAAGTGGCAATGGCAATGGTCATCAAGTGCATTGATCCTAAGGCGTGTTCGAAGCGACTGTGTCGGGCACTCGGATAGACCAAAGAGGACAGGCCCATTTGTGAAATACGCCTAAGGCGTTGAAAATAAGGATGCTCCAATAATTCAAACACCAATGGAGATTCGATTCTAATAAATCCGTAAATTGGATCGTTTAATATGGGGAGCTTTTTCGCTTTCAAGAAATTGTTTTTACAAATATAAAGAATATGCAGCCAATCCAAATCTTGTGGGTAGATGATGAAATTGACCTTTTAAAACCACATATTTTATTTCTTAAAACCAGAGGCTATGAAACGCATCCGTGTACCAACGGGCATGAAGCAATTTCCTTAGTCGAGGAACAGAATTTTGACGTGATTCTTTTGGACGAAAACATGCCTGGCTTAAACGGTTTAGAAACACTCGGGATTTTAAAAACCCAACACCCTAATTTACCAATCATCATGGTGACCAAAAATGAGGAGGAACACATCATGGATGATGCCATTGGGTCAAAGATTTCAGATTATCTCATCAAACCTGTCAATCCAAATCAAATTCTACTTTCACTAAAAAAGACACTCAATCATCAAAGTTTGATTTCGGAGAAAACGACGCATAATTATCAAAAGGAATTTCAAAAAATCAGCTTAGAATTGATGGAGATTGACTCGCATCAAGGCTGGGCAAATTTTTACAAAAAGCTAGTCTATTGGGAATTAGAACTTCAACAGTTAGATGATTTAGGGCTTATGGAAATTTTCGAAAATCAACTTAAAGAAGCCAATTTACTGTTCGGCAAGTTTATTGAAAAAAATTATCAGCAATGGTTAGAAGCTCCTGAAACCGCTCCCTTGCTTTCTCACCGTTTGTTTGAAGATAAAATTGTAGGTAAACTGAAAACAAGTCAACCCACCCTATTGCTCGTGATCGATAATTTAAGATGGGATCAGTGGAAGACCATTGAACCACTTTTATCAAAATACTTTCAAAAACAAGAAGAAGACATGTACTACAGTCTTCTACCCACTACAACACAATACGCGAGAAATGCCCTCTTTTCGGGGCTTATGCCAGGTGATATTAAACATTTTTACCCGCACTATTGGCGAGATGACCACGAAGAAGGAGGGAAAAATCTTTTTGAGGAAGAACTGCTAGCGGAACAACTAAAACGCCTCCATTTTAAGGAAAAGGTGACGTATACTAAAATCACACAGCTCAAAGC
>JBMZTS010000015.1:0-20003 GCA_049623905.1 Flavobacteriaceae bacterium | reverse complement strand
GAGGCACAAAAAGCAGAGCCGAAAAAAATTTTCATGGACGTTTATACTATTTGGTGCGGGCCATGTAAATTATTAGATCGGAATACTTTTTCGAATAAGGATGTGATCCGCTATATTAATACCCATTTCTATGCTGTAAAGTTTAATGGAGAGGGCAATGAAGAAATACGATTTTACGATCGCCTTTTTACCAACCCCAATTATGATCAAAAACGACGAGGGAGAAACGCCACACACCAGTTTACACAGTTTTTGGGAATAACGGGCTATCCGACTATGGTTTTCTTCAGTGAGGACGGTGACCCAATTATGCCTTTGGTCGGCTATTATAGACCGCGACAATTGGAACCCTATTTGAAAATGATCAAACAAGGGGATTATGCCGTTTTTTCTAAACCCGAAGACATCGAAAATTATCTCAAAAATTTTATTTCTCGTTTTCGAGAATAAATTTGTAGGCTCCCTGTTCTGATGTTATATGAAAAGGAATACCTTTTTTTAAAAGTGTCTTCTTCCATCGCTTTACATGGTAAGGTGTATTGCTGCCGTCTATGATAACCAGTTGCGGTTTTTTGTCTTTCAATACGCGATCGAGATTTATTTTTGGATTGTGGCTCAATAACAGGATTGCCTTTTTTTGATCAGTACAACCTAATATCCAATCACCATCTACCACATACAATACTGTTTGATTAATCGCATATACATTTTGAAGTTTTTTGTAGGACCAAAGTTTGTGTGGGAGATGCTCCACATAGTTGGCGACTGTTTTATGGTTTTGCGGAAGGGAATCGGAACTATACACGTTTACATGGCGATTATTTTTTTCAATCAATAGTGTTTCTCCATACCGATGGGCAATCCATAGCTGATGATCAATCGCATTGTTTTTTTCATGGAAGTAAAAATTAATGAAACAAACCCCACCTAAAGCAAACCAAATTAGTCGTTTTTGATAAGACAAGAGGAGTAAAAAAACGAGGGAGAGGTAGAGGAGAAGAACCCCAACTTCACTAAGGCTCAAGTTCGTCCATAAGTAATCTTCCTTTTCACTTACCCAGACTACAAATTGGTTCATTTTAATTACTACGCTATCCATTAATTTGACGATTAATGCAGGGAGAGGGTGAATCACTAAGAATACAATACAGAGAAGGCTGGTGTACAAAAAGAGACCTACAAAAGGCAGTACCACCCAATTGCTTAAAAAGAATAAGCCCGGAAATTGATGAAAGTGGTAAATACTCAGAGGCATAACGGCAATTTGGGCCGAGACACTTACTGTGGTTAAATTCCAAAACCATTGTAGAGGTCTAAACGTAAAGTTTAATCTCAGTAATGGCTGTAGAAATAGGATTCCAAAAACAGCTAAATAGCTCATTTGAAAACCAAGTTGAAGTAAATAGCGTGGGTTAAAAAAGAGGAGGACCCCCATAGACAATATCACCAAATAGGCGGTAGGGAGACGGCGTTGACCAGACACCCCTATTTGATAAGCGGAAAAAAGCGTTACACTTCGGATGATCGAGGCAGAAGCTCCAGCCAGAAAAGCGTAGCTCCACAGCAGAATAAGAATACCTGTCATTTGCCAAAAAGAACCATTGGGCAAAGCTTTCAGGGGGTATAAAAGGCGTTGAAATAAAAGCAACAACAGGCCAACGTGAAGGCCAGAAATGGCAAAGAGATGAACAATTCCCGCTTTCGCATACTGATCAATCTGTGATCTTTCTAAGCTATTTTTTTCTCCTAAAAGCATCGTTTTAATGATGTTTTTTGTTGCAGGGTTTAACGGGCTAAAATCAATTTTGTGGAGAAGGAAACCTTTGATGCTCAACACTAGCTTTTTCGTTTTTACACGATTTGTTATTTGGTGATTATCGATCACTAATTGATGGTATATTTTTTGGCTGTAGAGGTACTCTTTATAATTAAAATCAAAAGGATTTAGAGGAGACTTGATCGGTTGTATCTGGCCCACAACATTTAGTTGATCACCAAGTTTGAGGAAGTTTTTTGTCCCTTTTTTCGAGAGGAGCAGTACAACCCTTCCAGAGCTTTTTTTGTGATTTATGCTATTTACCTCTGCGTAAAAGCGATGGTAGAAGTTATTTGGTCTCAAACGCTCTACAAGTTCAATGTAAAATGTGGAATCGTGCTTTATATCAATTGCGTTGGTGTAATGATCTTGAGGCAACTGTTGATCAATTTGACCTGTGAAAATGCCAAAAACAAAAAAGAAGAGACTACAAGTTAGTGGGGGCCATTCTATGGAAGAGGTGAGGAGATAGAAAACGAAAATACCAAGACCAATTAACAAGTCAATGCCTTTGAAAAAAAGCTCGGTTTGGTAGGCAAAGTGCACACCAAGAATAAACATGAGAAGACTAGGGACAAGGGATAGTTCAAACTACTTCACCCTTAAAATATACAAAAAACTTTAAATGAGTTTGGCGTATATTTTTTTGGCAACTCGATCACTGGCGTTAGTTTGACCAAGTTTATCTTCTAGGCGCTGGTAGTTGTTTAAATAAGCCTGGCGTTGATCGGGATCCAATAGATTTTCGAGTTCTTTTCGAATGTTTTTGGGGGTACATTCACCTTGGATCAGTTCCCGTACAACTTCTTTTTCCATAATGAGATTAACCAACGAGATGAATTTAAGTTTTACAAACATTTTGGCAATCATTAGGCTAAGCGTACTGGTTTTATAGCATACCATTTGTGGCACTTTAAAAAGAGCCGTTTCTAGGGTTGCTGTACCACTGGTTACAATGGCTGCATGGGCGTTCTTTAGCAAAAGATAGGTCTGGTTATGAAGCAGAGAGACTGCAGGCGAAATGGTATATTTTTGGTACCATTGCGGGTCGATTCCTGGTGCGCCAGCAATGACAAATTGGTACTGAGAAAAGTGTTGGATGACTGTTAAAAAAACCGGCATCATTTTATCAATTTCTTGTTTCCGACTTCCTGGCAATAATGCAATGATCGGCTTGTCTGTAATTAATTCTTTTGGAAGAGACTTTTCGTTTTGATCTCTCAGGGTTTTAATAATCGTTGTCAAGGGGTTGCCCACATAGTCAACAGTATAGTTGTGTTGTTTTTTAAAATAGTGTTGTTCAAAGGGGAGAATAACGTAGAGGGCGTCTAAATCTCGTTTTATTTTTTTAATTCTATTTTCTTTCCAGGCCCATATTTGTGGGCTGATGTAATAGTGATTGAGGTATCCTTTTTCTTTTGCCCAAGCTGCAATGCGCATATTAAAACCTGGATAGTCGATATATATGATAACATCGGGATTGAATTGGGCAATATCTTTTTTACAAAATGCGATGTTTTTAAGGATGGTTATCAGGTTGATAAAGACTTCCCAAAACCCCATAAACGCTAAATCTCTGTAGTGTTTAACGAGGGTTCCTCCCTGAGCATGCATCAAGTCGCCTCCCCAAAAGCGAATCTCAGCTTTTTGGTCGTATTGCAGTAAAGACGTCATTAGGTGGCTTCCGTGTAAATCGCCAGAGGCCTCCCCTGCTATGATATAATACTTCATTTAAAAAGCTTTTAATAAAGCGACAATCCCAACTAAAATGATCAAAACACCAACCATGCCGTTGGCTATTTTATACCGCTTGGTTCTCAGTAGATAAAAGAAAAAGGGAAGATTCAGTAAGGCACCAAGACTAATAAGCGCTCCCAATTTACCTTCTTCGAACAATAGGCTAAAGCTTTCCATGAGTCCAGCCTCAGAGAAATAGAGTGTAAAAAGACTCATTCCGATTAGAGTTAGGCCCAACCCGAGCAGCATGCCTATAATAAGGTCTTTATTGATCAAAATCCCAAGTGTTTAGTTTTTGAATGGCGTGATGGGCTGTAAGATCAAATTGAGTTGGTACAATTGAGATATAGCCTTGTTGAAGTGCCGCTTCATCGGTGTCATCTCCTTTATCTTCGTTGATAAACTCACCTGTTAGCCAATAATAATCTTTCCCCATAGGGCTTTGTCTTTTGTCAAACTTTTCTACCCAATAAGCTTTGGCTTGACGACAGATCTTTACACCTTTTATTTCTCCAGCCGACACTAGTGGAAAATTGACATTTAAAACCACTTCTGAGGGGATTTTATGTTCAATCGCATTGCGCGTAATGTTTTCAATGAAGGGTTTTAAAGGCTCAAAATTGGCTGTCCAACGATAATCTAAAAGGGAAAACCCAATGGATGGAACTCCTTCAATACCAGCTTCAATGGCCGCACTCATTGTTCCTGAGTAGATAACGTTGATCGATGAATTTGATCCATGATTAACCCCTGAAACACAAATATCAGGTTTGCGTTCCATCAATTCGTTAATGGCCAGTTTAACGCAATCAGCTGGAGTGCCTGAGCATTGATATTCTTTCTGTGGACCGTCGTCTATCTTCAGTTCAGTCAGATAAAGGGTAGAATTAATGGTGATGGCATGACCCATGCCAGATTGCGGACTGTCGGGTGCCACCACGACTACATCACCAATGCTATTCATCACCTCAATCAAGGTGCGTATTCCAGGAGCTGTAATTCCATCGTCGTTGGTGACTAGAATCAAAGGTCTTTTTGCCATACTATCTTTTTAGCTAAGGTAATAAAATTGTTACCGAGGCTGTTAAATTCACGTCAAAAAGGGAAGACTTGTTTGTTCAGCCCTAGACAATTCAATATATTAGTCCACTAAATCAATTGCTATGAAAAAAATCGCTGTTTCAGTGCTATTAATATTGGGGTTGATCCTGTCTGTTTCTTTTAGCAGTTCTACGAGTGTTAATCCTTCAAAAGACAAGTTACTTATAGAAATAGTGTCTTATGTGCTAAGTCGCGGCCATTTTTCCCCTTCAGAGATTAATGACGATTTTTCAGAAAATGTTTATATGAATTATCTCAATGGACTCGACGGAAGGCATCAATTTTTCATAAAAGCAGACATCAATAATTTTAATGTTTACCGCAAGAAAATTGACGATCAAATCAAGGGGTCAAAAATTGATTTTTTTAATCTATCTCACGAAAAATTTCTCCAGCGTTTGGGGCAAGTCAAATCGTTTTATCCTGCCCTTTTGGAGCAGGCGTTTGACTTTTCAAAAAAGGAAAAAATCAATATCGATTATGAAAATGTGGGCTATGCAGAATCCCTTTCTGATTTAAAGAAAGTTTGGCGCCGGTTTTTGAAGTTTAATGCCTTGGGCATTTATGCAGATTTAAAAGAAGCGGAGCAATCGAAACACTTGAAAGACTCTACCTATGTTGTGAAAGCAGATGCGGCCTTAGAATTAGAAACTCGAGAGGTCTTAAAGAAAGACATGGAATATTTCTTTGAAGCGCGAGACGATTTGAATAGAAATGACTTTTTTTCTATCTATATCAATGCCATAGCACTTCAATTTGATCCTCACACCAATTACCTTGCCCCCAGTGCAAAAGATCGTTTTGACCAAAACATATCGGGTAAATTTGAGGGCATCGGTGCACGTTTGACCAAAAGGAATCAAGAAATAGAAATTGTTGAGGTCATTTCGGGTGGCCCAGTATGGCGAGGGAAGGAAATTGAACCCGGAGATAAGATTTTAAAAGTAGGCCAAGTTGATCAAACCCCTGTTGATGTTGTTGGAATGCGATTAGATGATGTCATCAAACTCATTAAAGGCCCCAAGGGGACACAAGTGTTTTTAACCATTAAAAAAGTAGACGGATCGATTACCGTTGTCCCGATTATTAGAGATGTGATTGAACTCGAGGAAGCTTTTGCCAAGTCGACCATCATAGAAAAAAATGGCGAGCGCTACGGGTTGATTAACCTTCCGCGCTTCTACGTCGACTTTAAAGACTATGCAAGTCGAAATGCTGCTACAGATGTAAAGAAAGAAATCCAAAAACTCAAAAAAGAGGGTATCAGCGGGATCGTTTTTGATTTGCGAAACAATGGTGGTGGTTCACTTCAAACAGTTGTTGACATGGCAGGCTATTTTATCGAAGAAGGCCCCATTGTTCAAGTTAAGTCAACGGGGGGTAAAAAACAGATTTTAAAAGACCTTGACCCCTCCATCGAATGGAATGGCCCTTTGGTCCTTTTGGTCAATGAATTTTCAGCCTCAGCTTCAGAAATTTTAGCAGCAGCGCTTCAAGATTATAAGCGCGCTATTGTTTTGGGAAGTAAACAAACCTACGGAAAAGGAACAGTTCAAAATGTTATCGATTTGAATCAGATAATCTCTGGAAACACCTATGGAGATTTAGGAGCAATGAAGGTAACTACAGATAAATTTTATCGAATCAATGGAGGGTCTACACAGCTTGAGGGGGTGAAAAGCGATATTATTTTCCCCAACCGATACGCCTACATTGATACCGGTGAAAAAGATCAGGACAATCCCTTAACGTGGGATAGAATATCACCAGCATTTTACAATCCTTGGGGATCAGAAGAGCAATTTAGTTATGCCATAGAACGCAGTAAAAAGCGCTTGTCTGATAATCCGATTGTTCAACTTATCGAAGCACAGGCACAGTGGGTTAAAAGTCGTCAAGACAACTCCTCTTTTTCTCTCAACTATGAAACTTATTTAAAGGAGGAAGATAAAATTGAAGAGCAAACAGAACGATTTAAGCGACTTAAAGACTTCCAAAATGTATTGTCATTTAAAACACTGCCAAGTGATCAGTTGTTAATCCAGAAAGATTCGATTTTAAAAGAAAAACGGGTGCGATGGGAAGAAAGTTTAGCAAAAGATATTTATGTTGATGAAGCAATCAACGTTTTGAGTGATCTCTCCCAAATAAAACGAACGACACACCCGATTGCTCAAATAAAACAATAGACTTTGAAACAGTCACCTGTTATAATGAAAGTGCTGCGTGACCCTATAGGTGCAGTGAGTTTGGCCTATATCATAGTTGTTTTTTTTATTGCCCTTTTTGCCTCCAAATTGGCACCAGACTTTTCGGAAAATGCTAACCAGATGCATGTTTCGATTCATTCAAAACCTCCGGGGTTTACCACGAAATTATTGATTATTCCTAGCCAAGATGGCTCTGTTTTAGAAGAAATTCCTGTTGTGGCAACACGTTGGGAAGAAACACAACTTTTTTATCAAACCCAAGCCATGGGAAAGGATTACGAAGTGCCCCTTGACCGAAACAATTTCCCTTTAGAAATGACCCCTTCACAAATTGAGCAAGAATATGTTGTTGAGAGAACATTTTATTGGGGAACGGATAAATTTGGCCGAGATTTACTTAGTCGGATGATTTTCGGTTCTCGAATATCACTTTCAATAGGGTTTATAGCTGTTTTTATCTCTCTTTTTATAGGGGTTTTATTGGGTGGATTAGCCGGTTTTTTGGGAGGTAAAACAGACCAAGTTATGGTTTGGCTTATTAATGTGATGTGGTCAATTCCAAGTTTATTAATGGTTATTGCTATCACGCTTGCCTTGGGTAAAGGCTATTGGCAGGTCTTTATTGCGGTGGGTTTAACTATGTGGGTCGATGTGGCACGTTTGGTAAGGGGCCAAGTCATTTCAATTAAAGAACAACCCTATATTCAAGCGGCGCACATCCTTAGTTTTTCTTCAATATCTATTTTTTTTAAACATATTTTTCCGCTTTTGATCCCAGCGCTTATTGTTATTTCTACGGCTAATTTTGCCAGTGCAATTCTCATTGAAAGTGGCTTGAGTTTTCTCGGCATTGGTGCTCAGCCCCCTATTCCTAGTTGGGGAGGAATGATAAAAGATCACTTTCGTTACATTTTGTTGGGTAAAGCCTATTTGGCGGTTATTCCAGGGGTGGCTATAATGAGCTTGGTGTTGGCCTTTATGCTTTTAGGAAATAGCTTACGCGATGCGATGGATGTTAAAAACTACTCTCATTGAGTCGATTAGCATCTAAATTGAGATAAATTCCAATTAAGAGGCTAAAGGCAAGTAAACTCGATCCGCCATAACTCACAAAGGGAAGGGGGATCCCAATGGTTGGGATCAATCCAACGGACATGCCAATATTGACTAAAAAATGGACAAAAAGAATACTGGCGGTAGCATAAGCAAAGATGCGCGAAAATTTATTTTTTTGTGCTTCAGCGCGCGAAAGTATTCTCAAGATGAGCAATGAAAACAAAACGACAACTGTTGCACTGCCTATGAAGCCCCATTCTTCGCCAACAGTACTAAAAATATAATCGGTGTGTTGTTGTGGAACAAAGCCACCTTTAGTTTGTGTGCCTTGTAAAAATCCTTTGCCTTCCCAGCCGCCAGACCCAATAGCAATTTTTGATTGGTTCAGATTGTATCCTATGCCCTGAGTGTCTAATTCCTTTCCTAAAACAATGTTAAATCGATCGCGATGACGCTGTTCAAAAATTTCATAAAAAATATAATCGACAGAATAAACATAACTGCAACAAATAATTATGGCGAGCAGGTAGGGAGAAAACAACGCTTTTTTATTTACTTTTTTTGAAAAAAAATAGAGTGATATCACCACAAAAAGGATGCTGACGTAGACAAAGGTGAGGGGGGCGATCAAGGTAAGCACAAAAAAGAAAATCAAACCACCAACAATCAATAAATACGGTGTGGGTAAGCCTTCGCGAAAAAGAACAAAAAGAAAGGCGCCAAAGACTAGGACAGAGCCAGCATCAGGTTGGATTAAAATCAATCCCATTGGAAGCCCGATTACGATTAAAATTTGAAATAAAGATTTCCATCTTTTAAGGTCAATTTGTATTTCACTGAGTAGTTTGGCAATGGCCAGAGCAGTAGCTACTTTCGCAAACTCGGTCGGTTGAAGACTAATGCTGCCGAAAACATACCATGAACGTGCACCAGAAATGGTGTTTCCAAAAGGGAAAAGGCCAATGAGTAAAATGATCACAATAAGATAGATGATACTTGCAAAACGTTCAAATATTTTTGATGGCGCAGCTAAAATAAAAATCACCGCTCCCATGCTGATGCCAAAAAACAACAATTGTTTTCCTATCGATCGGTTGAGATTTAACAGTTCGGGTTGATTAATATCGTAGGTTGATGAATAGATATTGATAATCCCAATACCTACTAAGAATAAATAGAGGACAAAAGTTAACCAGTCTAAACGGAGTGATCTATTCATTGATGTTGAATGGTTTTCCTGAGGTAGGTTTTTGGTATTCATCTACAAGGCTCCCTGTAAGCATTCTTTTTTCAAGCCTTTTGCGTTTGACCTGTCCTGTGAGGTAATCTTCCATCATTAAACTGGCAATTGGCGCTGCCCATCGAGCGCCCCAGTAGCCATTTTCTATAAAAACAGCAATCGCTATTTTCGGATCGTTTTTAGGAGCAAAGGCAATAAAAATAGAATGGTCGGTAAGTTGTGTTTTTTCATCATTAATTCGGGTAAAGTTCTCTGCAGTTCCTGTTTTGCCACAGACGTCAATATTTTTAATGCGTGCAATCCGAGCTGTCCCTTTTTCAACGGTCCTGTACATTCCTTCTATTACGACTTCAAAATGTTCAGGATTAATGCTGGTATTTTTTTTGGGAAATTTTCTTTGAATTGTATCCTCCTTAATTTTTTTAATAAAGTGAGGGGTGTAGTAAAAGCCGCGATTGGCTATGGCAGCAGTAAAATTGGCCAATTGAATGGGTGTAGTTAATAATTCTCCTTGTCCGATGGCATTTGAAATAATGGTAGGGGCTTTCCATTGGCCTTCACTGTAAACGCGATTATAATAAGAAGCGCTAGGGATGTGCCCTGGCCGACCTATAGAAAGGTCATAGCCTAAATAATTACCCAGACCAAAACTCTTTAAATGTTCTTTCCACAAATCAACCCCTAATTCTGGGCTTTTATATTTATCAATAATCCTCTGATAGGTATAAGAGAAATAAGAATTGCACGACTTGTAAATGGCCCTGATTAGGTCGTTGTTGGTCCCTCTAGGACAATGACATTCCATGAAGGCTCCTCGGGCATAATAATGCCCTTTATTGCATTTAAACGTTGTTTCTGGGGTTATGACTCCTTCTTGTAAGGCAATAAGGGCATTGAGTGTTTTGAATGGGGAGCCAGGGGGGTATTGAGCCAGAAGACCACGATCAAAGAGAGGTTTGGCGAGGGTATCCTGAGCCAGTTGCCGGTAGTTTTTTGAACGATTTCTCCCCACCAAAATACTGGGGTCATAGGAAGGCGCATTGACCAAGGCAAGCACCTCACCAGTGGAGGGTTCGATGGCGACTATCCCACCGCGTTTATTTTGCATGAGTTTTTCGCCATAGGCTTGAAGTTCCGAATCTAAGGTTAAATAGATGTCTTTGGCGGGAACGGCCGCAATGTCATAACTTCCTTCTTTATAAGGGCCAATAATCCTATTGAAACGGTCTTTTTGTAAGAAGCGTTTTCCCTTGGTGCCACGCAAGTATTTTTCATAAGACTTTTCCACCCCTTGTCGACCAATGATTTCTCCTAAGCGATAATATTCGTCTTTGCTTAAATCATTATTATTAACTTCACTAACATAACCCAGGACATTGGCTGAATGGTCGATTCGATATTCTCTTAGCGATTTTTTCTGAATAAAAAACCCATCAAACTTCCACATTTGTTCTTGCAATTTGGCATAGGTTTCTTTAGCGATTTGATTGACGACTACCGATGGAAGCCTTTTAGAATATCGTCGAGCTTTTTTAAGGTTATACACAAGATTTTGTTTGCTTATTCCAGTCAATTCACAAAAAGCAAGTGTGTCAAATGGCGAGACATTTTCTGGAATAATCATAACGTCATAGGCGGGTTGATTCGCCACCAATAATTTTCCATTGCGATCATATATGAAGCCTCGCTCAGGGTAAACAGAAATTTCTAGAATCGCATTGTTTTCCGATAATGTGCGGTAGTTGGTATTGACCACTTGAAGGTCAAAGAGCTTATATAAAAATAAACTTGCCGTAATTAGTGTCAACCCGCGAAGAAGGTAAATGCGCATCATTTTTTTGGTTTCAAAAGTGTAAGACTGGCTGCGATGAGGATAAAACTAAAAACAGAATTCACCAATGTGTATTTAAGCGCAATCCAAAGATGTGTCATAGAGAAAAAGGCCATGAATGAAAAAAGGATTTGGTGAATAAAGATAATTAAGAAAACAAAAATCATGCGGTTGGTCCAGAGGGTACTGCTAGATAAAGCAGTGGAGAGGTCAAGATTCGCCCCGAAGGCAAAACGTGCAATCAAGGGGCGACTATAGGCGGCTGTTACACATGCTATGCTGTGACTGCCAGCCGTTTGCGTAAGGAGATCGAGAAAAAAGCCTATTAAAAATCCGATAACAATAAAACCAAATTGATCGATGTCTAAGCGGTAGCTGATTAATAGGATAATGTAAACCGCAGGATTGCTAAACCCAAAAAGATTGACATGGTCAAATACAAGGATTTGTAAAAATAGAAGAACTAAGGCAGCAATGAAAAAACGAGTATAATAGGGAATCATTTATTGCTGTCTAAAAGATTAATAATTTCAGCTCTATTCTTATTGCCAATAACATAGACATAGTCCAAATCGGTCATATTGTTGATCAGTTCAATGCTAATATTGTAATATCCGCCATTTTCAGGGAGTTCAAAATCTGTCACTGTTCCAATGGGGATACCTTCTGGAAAATAAGAGGACATACCCCCAGTCACAATGGTGTCGCCAAGGGCAACGGGATTGATGACAGAAATATCGGCCAATTGCATTTTGTTGGGCGATTTTCCATTCCAAAACAGAGATCCGAAGACATTCGAATTTTTGAATTTAGCATTGATTTTTAAATCTTGATAGAGGATGGATAGGACCGAGGCGAAGTTCCCACTTGTCTGATTGACAATTCCGACAATTCCTTTTGAGCCAATGACACCCATTTCTTTAACAATATTATCGACACTCCCTTTGTCAATCAATAAAATATTCCGTGTTTGAGTAAAACTATTGCGGATAACTTTTGCTGGAAGTGACCAATAGTTGGGACCTGCCATATTTTCCTCTTCAAGCGCTAGCATTTCTGACTGATTAAACCTCTCTAACACTAGATTTTTAAGGGTATTGTTTTCTTCTATTAAGCGCTGGTTTTGATCGGCAAGATTAAAGTAAGCCCCTAATGTGTTAAAAGGTTTGTGAAGACTTCCCGACATAATCAGCGTGGCCTTTGCCAATCTACTTTGGTGATAACCGCTTTGAGTTCCTGAAAAAAAAAGGCTAACACCTACAAGAAAGAGATAAAGCAAAAAGTTTTTGTAGCGAAATATAGCGTTGAAAACCCATTGCATTTTTCAACTATTTAAGCAATATTGTACGGTAGCGATCGATATTTTTTAATGCTATTCCAGTTCCACGAACCACAGCCTGAAGTGGATCTTCTGCAATATAGACGGGGAGGTCGGTTTTAAGGGAAATACGCTTATCGAGTCCACGAAGCATAGAACCTCCTCCTGCAAGATAGATACCGGTATTGTAAATATCGGCAGCCAATTCAGGGGGTGTTTGAGATAATGCTTCCATAATGGCGTCTTCAATCCTTAAAATAGACTTATCGAGTGCTCTAGCCACTTCACGATGAGAGACCATAGCTTGTTTGGGTTTACCGGTCAGTAAATCGCGTCCTTGAACTGACATTTCTTCTGGCGGATTTTCAAGGTCTTCCAAAGCTGCTCCAATGTTGATTTTTATTTTTTCTGCTGTGCGTTCTCCAACATAGAGGTTGTGTTGACGGCGCATATAATAAACAATATCATTGGTAAAAACATCACCAGCAATTTTAACGGACTTGTCGCATACAATTCCAGAAAGGGCAATTACAGCAATTTCTGTTGTACCTCCTCCGATATCGACAATCATATTCCCTTTGGGTTGCTTTATGTCGATACCTATCCCAATGGCAGCAGCCATTGGTTCGTGAATTAAATAGACTTCTTTTCCATTGACACGTTCTGCCGATTCGCGTACAGCTCTCATTTCAACTTCTGTAATTCCAGAAGGAATACAAATGACCATTTTTAAGGAAGGTGTAACCACTTTGTTTTTTAAAGTCGGAACACTTTTAATGAGCATACTGATCATTTGCTCTGAGGCGTTAAAATCTGCAATTACACCGTCTTTAAGCGGGCGAATTGTTTTGATGTTTTCATGTGTTTTCCCTTGCATCATACTCGCTTCGTGACCGATCGCAATGACCTTATTGGTTGAGCGGTCTAGAGCAACAATAGAGGGGCTGTCAACCACTACTTTGTCTTTGTGGATGATCAGTGTATTTGCGGTTCCTAAATCGATTGCAATTTCCTCGGTTAAAAAATCAAAAAATCCCATGAGTAACTCTATCGTTTATGCAGTTTCCCAAAGTTAATAAAATTAATGTTTAAAATGACGGATTCCTGTGAATACCATTGAGATATTGTGAGCGTTGCAATAATCTATAGATAATTGATCTTTTATAGAGCCTCCAGGCTGTATGACAGCCATCACCCCTGCCTGATGTGCAATTTCAACACAATCGGGAAATGGGAAGAAGGCATCGCTGGCCATAACGGCGTTATTCAAGTCAAAGTCGAAACTCTTCGCCTTAGCAATGGCTTGCCGAAGTGCATCTACCCGAGAGGTCTGTCCTGTTCCTGAAGCGAGTAATTGTCCGTTCTTGACCAAAACAATCGTATTGGACTTGGTGTGTTTGCATATTTTGGACGCAAATAGCAAATCTTCAACCTCTTGCGCCGTGGGGGCTTTTTCCGTGGCAGTTGTCAGATGACTTTCAGCATCAGTCACATGGTCGCGGTCTTGAACCAGATAGCCGTTGAGACAGGTTCTTACTGTAGTCTCAGACAGATCAGCTTCGTTATGAATTAGAATAATCCGATTTTTTTTGCTTTTTAAAAGTTCAAGCGCTTGATCGGCATATGCAGGAGCAATGACGACTTCACAAAAAAGCGTATTAATTTTTTCAGCTGTGGCTATATCTATCTTTTTATTGCTTATTAGCACTCCACCAAAGGCAGAGACAGGATCTCCTGCAAGTGCTGCTTCATAAGCCTCTACAAGGGTATCGCGAGTGGCAAAACCACAGGCATTGTTGTGCTTTAGGATGGCAAATGTGGGCTTTGACTGGCTAAATTCTACAATCAGATTTACAGCAGCATCGATATCCAAAAGGTTGTTGTATGACACCTCTTTGCCGTGGAGTTGTTCTAACAATTCTCCTAATGAACCATAAAACACCCCTTTTTGGTGAGGGTTTTCACCATAGCGAAGAGATTTGGCTTCTTGCTCACTCAACTTTAGAGCGTTAGATGCGTTTGTATCACCATTAAAATAGTTAAAGATGGCAGTGTCGTAGTGAGACGATATCTGAAATGCTTTTGTGGCAAATCGCTTTCGATCTTCACGAGTGGGGGCCCCTTGAGTATCTACAAGGAGTTTTAAGACCTCTTGGTAATCATTTTTGTTAGAAACACAGAGTACATCTGCAAAGTTTTTTGCCGCTGCACGAATCAGCGAAATTCCCCCGATATCAATTTTTTCAATGATATCCTGCTCATCGGCTCCTGAGGCTACCGTTTTTTCAAAAGGGTAGAGGTCTACAATGACCATGTCTAGCTGGGGAATCTCAAATTGTGCCAATTCTGTTTGGTCTGACGCGACTTTTTGGCGGTTTAAAATACCCCCAAATATTTTGGGGTGAAGGGTCTTTACTCTTCCACCAAGAATGGAAGGGTATGATGTGATATCTTCAACAGCAATAACATCAATTCCTAGATCACGAATAAATTTTTCCGTTCCTCCAGTAGAGTAAAGTATAACTCCAAGCCGATGAAGTTCCTCAATAATGGGGGCGAGGCCTTCTTTGTCAAAAACAGAAATCAGGGCCGAGGTAATCTTGTGTGATGTGTTCATTAATTATTGTTTAAAAAGAGTATTGGCTATGGTGTTGTTAAGTTGTTCTAAAAAGGCAGTGTCTTGCTGAGAAAAGGCGTTTTTGGTTTTAGAATCAATATCAATTTGGCCGATATTTTTTCCAGAAACAAAAAGCGGAACAACAATTTCAGATTGAGTGTAAATATCGCAAGCAATGTAATTGTCTTGAGCTTTGACATCCTCAACTAAAAATGTCTGATTTGAAACAGCTACTTGCCCACAAATACCCTTTCCAAAGGGAATAGTGGTATGTTCAGTTGGGAGTCCTGCAAAAGCTTTTAGGTGAAGCTTCTTTTCGGATTGATCTGCAAAATAGAAACCTACCCAATCATAATGAGGAACACTATTTTTTAGAAACTCACAAAGAGTTGTTAAAGTGCTTTCAATTGAAGATTTTCTTTTGGATATTACCTCTTGACAATGCGAAAAAAGATGGGAGTAATCGATCACCTTATTTTTTTATCAAAAATAGCAAACAACACGAAAAATTGAAGTTTTTTTGAAATAACTTTATCACGAACTACTAACAATAACACACCGCCTTTTAAACCGATGAAACAGGTTGTAAAAATTTCAGGAATGACATGCAATAATTGCCTGAATACCGTCACCGAAAAAATGAGTTCTATAAAGGGTTTAACTGCAGTAGAGGTGAGTCTAAAAAAGGGTGAAGCCAGTTTCAATTCGGCAACATTCATTTCCCCCCAACATATTGAAGAAAAATTAGGGGCAAAATACAAGGTCAGTTTATTGGACGATTCGCTAGGATCAAGCCCTTCCAAATGGCGACAACTCCGCCCTTTATTTCTTATTTTTTTATATGTAATAGCGGGAGGTGTCTATCTTTCAGAGGGCGAATCTCTTCGTGCTTTTATGATAAACTTTATGGGGCTTTTTTATATCGTGTTTAGCTTTTTTAAGTTTTTAGACTATCGCTCTTTTCCGGCCTCTTTTCAACAGTATGACCCCATTGCTCAGCGCCTTCCCTTTTACGCTTGGATTTATCCCTTTATCGAGACAGGTTTAGGCCTACTCTTTCTTATGGAGTGGCAAATCGATTTGGCTTTGTGGAGTACTCTTTTTATTTTGGGAAGTACTTCGCTAGGTGTAGTTCGTCAACTTCGAAAAAAGACAAGCATTCAATGCGCCTGTCTTGGAACAGTTCTAGATCTTCCTATGACCGAAGCCACTCTTATCGAAAACGGCATCATGCTGTTTATGGCTGTAGGGATGCTTTTGGGTGTGATTTAAATCCCTATATTTGCAATGAAACACATGAGCATGAAGCAATTACGCATTATATTACTCTTACTTCTTTTCTTGCATAGCAAGATTGGAGTGGCGTTAAATGTGCATTATTGTGGGGAGCATATTGCCCAAATTTCATGGGCGTTTGATGCCAAAGGATGTGGTATGGAAAAAGGAGAACCTTTTTCTCCCCTTAAGCATCAATTCATGCAACAAAGCTGTTGTAGCGATGATGTAATTATTGCCCAAAATGATTCAGATCAAACCACATACGAATCGAAATTTTTTCAGACACCCGATCAGAGAATCATTGCAAATTCTGCAGGAATAGTTCCAACATATTTTCCTCAGAAAATTATTTTTCATAGGGGTTCTGCCCCCCCTAAAGTCACTGCCCTTTACAAAAAAAACGGTGCTTTTATTTTTTACGAGTAAATGAATTGATTACCACGCAAAAAACAATTCAATCTAAATCGTAAAAAACAATAAAAATGAAAGCTACATACATTATAGTTCTACTCTTGATATTTGTTTCTCCTCTCTGTGCTCAAACGACTGTAAAAGGAAAAATATTGATTCAAGAAAACAATGAAACCTATCCCTTAGAAGGGGTCAATCTTTTTTGGTTAAACACACCTATTGGTACTGTTACCGATCAAGAGGGATCATTTACCCTTGATCGTATTAGTGACACGAATCGTTTGGTGATCAAATACCTCGGTTTAAAAACAGATACACTAGCGATCACTTCCGATAAAAAAATCTTTCATTTTATGAAGGAAGATACGGGTGAGACCTTGGATGGAGTCGAGCTGATACAGCGTAGAAAAGCCATTCAAAAGTCCTATTTTCAAGCCCAAAACATGGTGCAAGTCAACAGCGCTGAGTTGCTCAAGGCTGCCTGTTGCAATTTGTCGGAAAGCTTTGAAACCAATCCTTCCATAGATGTCAACTTTTCAGACGCCTTAACAGGCACTAAGCAGATTAAAATGTTGGGGCTGTCGAGTCCTTACCTTCTCATTACTGAAGAAAATATTCCATCGGTCCGGGGAGCTTCTCAAATTTATGGACTCACATACACTCCAGGAACTTGGATTGAAAGTATTCAAATTACAAAGGGTGCAGGAAGTGTAACCAATGGATTCGAAAGCATTGCAGGACAAATTAATACAGAGCTTCAGAAGCCCTTTATGGATGTCCCGTTTTTTGTCAATTTATTTAGCTCAATCAATGGTCGACAAGAACTTAATGTCCACTGGAATACCCCAGTGACCGATAAGTGGAGCACGGGGCTTTACCTTCACGGCAATCAACGGACCTTAATCACTGACCGCAACACAGATTTATTTTTAGACATGCCCTTGACCCAGCAAGTCAATCTTTTAAACCGATGGCAATATACAGATGCCGAAAAGGGCTGGGTGAGTTTTTTGAGTTTTCGTTTTCTTGATGACCACAAGCAAACCGGTGCGATCACTTTTGACCCGGAACAACACCGAGGCTCCTCACAGTTATGGGGAAGCGAAATAGAAACCCAACGATTAGAGGCCTCGCTAAAAATAGGCTATGTTTTTCCACAGATCACTTATCAAAGCTTTGGTTTCCAAGCGGCCTTTAGTTCGCACGATCAAAATGCTTATTATGGTTTGCGAACCTATGATATCAGGCACGACAGTTTTTTCGGAAATCTTCTTTTCAATTCGATTCTAGGCAACACCTTACAGAAATTTAAAACCGGGATTACTGTTTCCTTAGACAATTATGTTGAGGCGGTTGATGGTTTATCCTATCAACGTCACGATAGAGTAGTTGGGGCCTTCTTTGAATACACTAATAATCGTTATGAAAATTGGAATATTGTTGCAGGTCTTCGTCTGGATTATCACAACAAGCTCGGCACTTTTATGACACCTCGATTACATGTGCGCTACACTCCTTGGGAAAGATCAGCTTTGCGTTTTTCTGCTGGGCAAGGAAGAAAAGTGGCCAATATTTTTGCTGAAAATCAAACCGTATTTGCTACCAATCGCGCTGTTCAAATACAAGCCAATGGTGGGTCTATTTACGGTCTTCGTCCAGAACGGGCTTGGAATTATGGCATGAGTTATCAGCAAGGATTCAGTTTGTGGTCTAAGCAAGGTGACATTACCATAGATTTTTATCGTACAGAATTTCAAGACCAAGTAGTTGTAGACTGGGAAACGGAACGTTATATTCGCTTTTATAATCTCGAGGGTAAGAGTTTTGCCAATAGTTTTCAATTGGAAATAGACTATGCTCCTTTTACAAATACAGCCTTTCGTTTTGCCTATAAAAATTACCGTGTCAAAACAGATTACACCGATGGCTTAAAACAAAGACCTTTACAGCCCCAAAACCGGTTCTTTGCCAATGGGGAATACAATAATGTTGACGCTTCTGGCAAAGGGTGGCGTGCCGATTTAACCTATCATTTTGTGGGCGAACAGCGTTTGCCCAATAATTCACGAGATGGGGATGATTTTATGACCAATCCTTATGGTTTATGGAATACACAATTTACACGTGTGTTTTCTCCTCAATTTGAAATATATTTAGGCGGAGAAAATCTTGGGAATGTCAAACAAGAACGTCCTGTTATTAGTGTTGACCAGCCTTTTGGCAGGAATTTTGATGCTAGTTTAGTTTACGCACCAGTTTTTGGTCGAATGGTCTATGCAGGCTTACGTTTTAATTTAAAAAAATAAAAAGATGAAAAAACAATTACTCTTAATTTTAGCCTTACTCCCTTTAGCAGTGATGGCTCAGAAAAAAGATATTCAAAAAACCAGTTTTGAAGTTGATGGAGTATGCATGATGTGTAAGATGCGTATCGAAAAAGCAGCTTTTACCATTAAAGGTCTAAAAACTGCAAGTTGGGACGTTTCGACCCATCAGTTTGCCGTCACTTTTGATGCCAATAAAGTGACACTTGAGCAAATTCATCAAGCCATTGCCGAGGTAGGACATGATACTCCTTTGGTCTCTGCTCCTGATGAGGTTTATGAAAATCTTCCGATGTGTTGTCTCTACGATCGAAAGGAAAAACAAGACTAATTAAAAAGCGACCCTCGAGGGTCGCTTTTTTTTAAGTAAGATGAAGTCTCCTATGAAGTCTTTCTATTGACAAGACCAATGGCACCGGCTGTAATGGCTGTTGTTAAGGCGCCACTAACGACCTCTTTTAAAAGTGCGACAAAATCTACAGTCCCCGCTAGCAGAAAGAAATGCCAACTTAGACCGTAAAGAAGGCCAAGAATTAAACCTATGTTGAAGCCATCTTTAAAGGACATTACATCGGTAAGCTTAGTTAAAATATACGCTAAAACAAACGCATAAAATAGGCAACCTAAAACAATGTTAACCATGGACATGTTTTCAGAATCTGAACTCATGTCTGGGAATAAAATCATGTGGACTAACCATCCGAGTAAAAAATAAACGACGGTACCAGCAATTCCGGAATAAATTAAGTTTTTAGTCATAATAAATAAGATTTTGGTTCAAATCAAATGTAATAAATTATGTTTAAACCAAAAAAAACCGCTAGAACTAGCGGTTTTTTTATTGGTAAGTACGGGAATAATTACATCATTCCTGGCATTCCACCACCCATTGGAGGCATTGCTCCAGCTGCGGGCGCATCTTCTTTAATATCCATCAACGCACATTCGGTAGTCAGAATCATCCCGGCGACTGATGCCGCATTTTCCAATGCCACACGCGTCACTTTTTTAGGGTCGATGATTCCTGCCTTAAGCATGTCGACATAGGTGCCTTCTTTGGCATT
>JBMZTS010000014.1:0-20134 GCA_049623905.1 Flavobacteriaceae bacterium | reverse complement strand
TTCATAAGTATCAAAAAAAAAGTCCCGAACATTTGTCAGGACTCTTAAAGTTTTATCTTCATGTAAGTTAATTACAAAGTCCACCCCTCTTCGTTATAGAAGTAAAAGAAGTTGTTGTAATAAAAAAACGTTTTATACATTGTTCTAAATTCGCTACAAAACTACTACCCGACATTTAAAAAACAAATTTTTAACCTTATTTTTTTCACCTAATACGCTTTTTAGAGAGGTGTTTTTTAAAAAAGGTGTAATTTAGAAATGCTGAAAAACAACATTATCATGCTAAAACAATTTTTTTTACTCCTGATGTGCTTTGGCTTTGTCCATTGCTCAGATCCTACAAAAGGAAACCTTGATTTTGTTTTTTCAGAAATCACAATTTCCGAGCTCTCCTCGGGTTATGACTCGGGTAAATTTTCCATTGAACAGGTGACCCAAACCTATTTGAATAGAATTGAAAACATTGACCAAAATGGACCAAGGCTTCGTTCTATCATTGAAATTAACCCAGAAGCCTTAAGCATTGCCCAAGCCTTAGACAAAGAATTAAAAAGCGGACTCCGGCGTGGGCCATTACATGGGATTCCAATTGTATTAAAGGACAATATCGACACCCATGATCAAATGAGCACTACCGCAGGTTCACGGGCTTTGATCGGCTCTAAGCCTATGGAAGATAGTCACCTTGTTAAGCAACTTCGCGATGCCGGTGCTGTCATTATCGCTAAAGCCAATCTAAGTGAATGGGCAAATTTTCGAGGGCAAGCTTCCTCAAGTGGATGGAGTGGTATCAATGGACAAACAAAAAATCCTTATGTTTTAACACGCAATCCCTGCGGTTCTAGTTCCGGGTCCGCTGTTGCTGTATCGGCCAATCTTACCGTTCTTGCGATTGGAACAGAAACAAACGGTTCTATTGTCTGCCCTTCTAATGCCAACGGAATTGTTGGGATCAAGCCAACTGTTGGACTGATAAGTCGCTCTGGAATCATTCCCATTTCTTACACCCAAGACACAGCGGGGCCTATGGCCCGTACATTAACCGATGCTGTTTTGGCTTTAGGCGTCCTCACGGATACAGACGAAAAAGACCCTAAAACTTTAACATCTCCACGCAAAGCCCTAACCGATTACACCCCTTTTTTAAAATCCGATGGGCTTTATGGTAAACGGATTGGCCTGTACACCCAACCGCTTGGAAAAAATGCTGCAGTCGATAGTTTATTTAACCAATCTGTACGCCTTCTTAAAGCTCAAGGTGCAGAAATTATTGAGATAGAAACCATAGCCCCAAAAGGCACGAGCCAATATTCATTTCAAGTAATGCTCCACGAATATAAAGAGGGTCTGAATCGCTATTTCGCTAGCTTAGGAGACGCAGCACCCATAAAAGATTTAGAAGAACTTATCGCCTTTAATGAAAAAGACTCCATTGAACTCAAATACTTCAATCAGGCTTATTTAAAAATGGCCAATGAAACAGAAAATCTAGCGAGCAAGACCTATCTTGAAGCCCTAAAGCATTTGAAACGCATGAGTCAAGATGAAGGGATCGATCGCGTGATGGAGAAACACCAACTCGATGCAATTGTGGCGCCAACTGGGAGTCCAGCTTGGAGTACCGATTGGCTCAATGGCGATAATTTTCATATTGGAAGTTCCTCCCCGGCCGCTTGGGCTGGCTACCCCAACATTAGTATTCCAATGGGGGCTATACATGGACTTCCCGTAGGGATTTCATTTTTTGGAAGTGCCTGGAGTGAACCTACACTTATTGAAATTGCCTATGGCTTTGAACAAAATACGAAGGCTAGATTTAGTCCAACTTTTAAACTAAATGACTCAAAATAAATGAAAGAATTATTACAACACCTTTTAAGTATCGATAATTTTGATGCCTATCTAGTAATAGGCATCTTATTTTTCTTTGCATTAATAGAGACCCTCTCTGGCTTTCTCATTCATTCCAGACGTAAAAAGGGAGACTGGACGCAAGAAATCATCAGTTTCCTTGTCCTTTCAATCATTGTTAAACCCGCTATCGTGACAATAATTTATGTCTTTGGAACAAGCTTTTTTCCTCAATTTAGTACGTTGGCCTCAGAACTCTCTTTTGTAACCGCTTTTTTTGGGTATATTTTAGTTGATGACATTTTACAATACTGGTATCACAGAAGTGCACACGAAAGACCTTTTCTTTGGAAACTTCATCGATCGCATCATCAAGCAGAAGAAATGGGCTACTTTGTGTCCTATCGCAATGCGTTCTTATATTATGTTTTTATGCCCAACATATGGTGGGTGGGACTCGTTGTCTTTGCTGGGGGTGGAAAAGCCGTTGCCCTTGGTTTGGTTTTAAAACAATTGGTCATTATTGGATCCCATAGCCAGATTAAATGGGACAAACCTTTTTATAAATACTCTTTTTTAAAGCCCGTGATAAAACTATTGGAGCGCATTATAATTACCCCCTCATTTCATCACTCTCATCATGGTCGTTCAATGCTCGATGAGGCAAGTGATCCCAATGGAAATTTCGGAAATATGTTCAGTTTCTGGGACCAAATCTTTGGTACAGCCAAGTTTCAAACAACTTACCCCAAACATTATGGATTACATAAAAAAAGTAATGATCCTTGGACAGCTGCATATTTTTACCCCTTTATAAAATCTCCTGATCAACAAAGTGAGTGGCACAAAGACCACCAATATTCTTCAACAGCTACTCGAGAGGCCATTGAATTGGAACTCGAAAAGGGACAACACTACCTATGGTGTGCTTGTGGGCGTTCAGGCCAACAACCCTTTTGCGATGGTTCCCATCATGGAACGAAAATTAAACCACTAAAGTTTTCCGCCAAGCGATCTGGAATGGTGAAACTGTGTAATTGCAAAGCTACTAAACGAGGACCGTTTTGCGATGACTCACATTTAAGCCTTTAAACGCATGTGTCCTAAAGCCCTCATAATTGGCGCGACCTCTGGCATAGGAAAAGCTTTGGCCAAAGAACTTTTACACCATCATTATCACGTTGGGATTATAGGACGGAGAGCGAAAAAACTTGAGAAAATTAAACTTCTTTCTCCTCAAAATATTTTTAGCTTGGCTTGTGATATTACTCAGGAAAAAGCCCTATCCAAGTTAGAAAAACTAATTTCTGAAATGGGAGGTATGGACCTTTTGGTCCTCAGTGCTGGTGTTGGCTTTGAAAACAAAAATTTAGACTATGGTCCTGAAAACACAACCAATCAACTCAATGTTGTGGCCTTCACAAAAGTAATGTGTTGGGGAATGAACTTTTTTATAGCGCAAGGGCATGGTCATTTGGCTAATATTTCTTCTGTCGCTATGCACAGAGGAAACAAAGTGGCCCCAGCTTACAGTGCGTCAAAAGCCTATCAATCAAATTATCTCGAGGGGCTTTCTCAAAAAGTACATCAACTAAAACTACCCATAACCATAACAGATATTCGCCCTGGTTTTGTAAAAACAGCTATGGCAAAAGCAAAAAACCAATTTTGGGTTTCATCCAAAGAAAAAGCAGCAAAGCAAATTTTTAGTGCCCTAAAAAAGAAACGTTCCGTTACCTACATTAGCCGTCGCTGGGTAATCATCGGCAAATTACTTGCGCTTCTCCCAAAAGGAGTGTATAAACGAATGTAAAGTTTTATCTTTAAGCCAATGAATAAAAGATTAACTCTTCAACATATTTGCAAGAATTACAACTCTATTTGTGCAGTCAAGAACGTGTCGTTTTCACTACAACATGGACAAATAGTTGGTCTATTAGGACCCAATGGTGCTGGGAAATCTACGTTGATGAAAATCTTAACAGGCTCTCTTCAGGATTGGGAGGGCGAGATTGATTATGGTGATAAAAGTCTAAGACGAGACACCAAAGCCATTCAAAAAGTTACCGGCTATTTACCCGAAAACAACCCGCTGTATCCCGAATTGTTCGTCATGGAATATTTAGATTTTGTCGCAGACCTCTACAAGATCGACCATCCTCCTCTTGAAGAAATCACAACCAAAGTTGGATTGACCGAGGTGTGTCATCGAAGAATCAAAACTCTTTCCAAAGGCTACCAACAACGCGTTGGCCTGGCCGCTGCTCTACTCCATCATCCCGAAATTTTGATTTTAGATGAACCCACAACTGGACTCGACCCTAATCAATTGATTGAAATTCGGCAACTCATCAAAAAACTTGGCGAAGAAAAAATTGTTTTGTTGTCGACGCATGTCTTGTCGGAGGTAGAAAACCTCTGCGATAGGGTAATCATCATTCGCAAAGGCGAAGTTGTGGCCGACGAAACCCTAGACCGACTTCGGCAGGGACAACAACAGGTGATTCAAGTAGAATTTGATTATCGCGTAGAAACCGAAACCTTGCAAAAAATTGAAGGCGTTCAAAAAGCAGTTAACACCTTTGATTTTAACTACGAATTGACCACGAGTCTAAAAGAAGATTTGCGTCCTAAGGTTTTCGATTTTGCCCACGACAATGCTCTTAAAATTCTATCGCTACAACACAAAAATGAAAATTTAGCCGAGCTGTTTAACAACCTTACATTGGATTAAGCATTTTTTTTTATCTTGGAAAGGCCTTTAAAACTTATTCCAATGATCACCTCACTAATTTTTGGGTTTTCGCTCTTATTCTTTATCTCCTTTGGTCTGAAATTGATCTCAAAAAAAATACGAGTGAAAGCTACAGCAGCGATCTGTTTGGTGGCCTTAAGCCTCATTAATGCTATTCGGGTATCCTATGGTTCGTTTGCCGTGGCTAAAGAAATTTATTTTGAAACGTTTGGTTTTATTCTTGCCTATGCCGTAGTTTGGTTATTCCGTGCAGAGATTAAACGATTGAAAAACCACCCTTATCTATTACTCTGTCTCTTTTTAGCACTCTTTATACTGATTTTATTTTTGAATTGGCAGGAATTTAAGAGAGGAGTCTATTTTTTGGCATCTTAAAATAGCGCCTCTGCAATGGTCTTTATATTATCCGATTTACCCATTGAATAATAATGTAAAAATGGTACACCAGCCGCCTTGAGCTCTTTACTTTGTGCAATACACCACTCGATGCCAACTTGGCGAACAGCGCTGTTATCTTTACAGTCGACCACCGCCTTTATTAGGGCTTGAGGTAAATCAACGTGAAATCGGTGGGGTAAGGCATTTAATTGCTTTTTAGTGGCCAAAGGTTTAAGGCCCGGTATGATGGGCACATTGATTCCAGCGGCATTACATTTTTCTTGAAAATCAAAAAACTTTTGATTGTCAAAAAACATTTGGGTAACAATATAATCCGCACCAGCTTCAATCTTCTTTTTTAGAAAATGTAAATCACTGTCTAGGCTAGGGGCTTCCATATGTTTCTCAGGATAACCCGAGACGCCAATACAAAAATTGGTTTTTGAGGTATTTAATATCTCCTCATCAAGATATATCCCACGATTCAAATCGGTTATTTGCTCAACAAGTTCATTGGCATAGGTATGTCCATCTTTGCTGGGTTTAAAATAGATTTCACTTTTAACCGCATCACCACGCAAGGCAACCACATTATCGATTCCCAAAAAATCAAGGTCGATCAAAAAGTTTTCAGTATCCTCTTTGGTAAACCCACCACAGAGAATGTGAGGAATGGCATCAACGTTATACTTATGTTGAAGCGCCGCACAAATTCCAACAGTGCCAGGTCGTTTCCGAATTATATGCTTTTCCAAAAGGCCATTGTCCAATTCTTTATAAACATATTCTTCCCGATGGTAAGTCACATCGATAAAGGGCGGATTAAATTCCATCAGAGGATCAATTGCGTCATAAATCGATTGTATATTTTGACCTTTTAGCGGGGGGAGTATTTCAAAGGTAAATTGGGTCTGACTGTTCGCTTTTGCGATGTGTTCGGTAACTTTCACACTAATTATTTTAAGTTGGGCCGAAGCCATTTTTCAGCGGCTTCAATCGGCATTTGTTTTCGTTGACTAAAACTTTCTAATTGGTCTCTCATAATTTTTCCCACACCAAAGTAATGGGCTTCTGGATGGGCAAAATAATAGCCCGAAACAGAGGCGGCAGGCCACATGGCTAAACTTTCGGTTAGCGAAACTCCAATATTTTTTTCCACTTGCAGAAGTGCCCAAATGGTGTTTTTTTCTAAGTGATCGGGACAGGCGGGATACCCAGGTGCTGGCCGAATTCCTTTATAGGCTTCTTTAATCAAAGCCTCATTGTCGAGCTGTTCTTCGATAGCATAACCCCAATGTTTAACCCGTATTTGCTGATGAAGATATTCCGCATAAGCTTCTGCCAAACGATCCGCCAGTGCTTTGATCATAATAGCGTTATAGTCATCATTGTCTTCTTCATATTTTTTGGCCAGTTCTGCCGTTCCAAAACCCGTTGTAACACAAAATGCACCAATATAATCTTTTACACCGCTCTCTTTTGGGGCAATAAAGTCTGCTAGAGCCAAATTGTGTTTCCCTTCCCTTTTCTTAAGCTGCTGACGAAGGGTCAAAAATCGTCCTATAACTTGCGTTCTGTCCAAATCACTATAGACTTCAATGTCGTCATCTTCAACGCTATTGGCAGGAAAAAGACCAAAAACAGCTTTAGCAGTCAGCCGCTGATGTGTTAAAATTTCAGTCAATACGACTTGAGCATCTGCAAATAATTCGGTGGCTTGAGGTCCTACAATGTCATCATTAAGAATTTCTGGATAACGGCCATGTAAATCCCACGATCGAAAAAATGGACTCCAGTCAATATAGGGAACAAGCGCCTCTAGATTCTGATTATTGATGACCTCAACCCCAACTTTAGATGGCGGTGTGGGAGTGAAATTTTTCCAGTCAAGCTGTAATTTTCGCGAACGTGCTGTGTTCAAATCGATATGTTCTTTGGTCACTTGCCGGTCTAAGAATTTCATTCTAAAATTGTCATATTCTTTCCTGATGGTGTCTTTGTAGACTTGAGCTGTTTCGCGATTCAATAAACTTCCAGCCACGGTCACAGCCCGAGATGCATCGTTGACATGAACAACTGAGCTGCTGAGCTCTGGGGCAATTTTAACTGCTGTATGTGCCTTCGATGTTGTTGCTCCACCAATTAAAAGGGGGATATCTAAGTCTTGTCGCTTCAATTCTTGTGCGATGTAAATCATCTCATCGAGAGAAGGTGTAATTAAACCCGATAATCCAATAATATCGACCTGTTCTTTTTTGGCTGTTTCAATAATTTTTTCAGGGGGGACCATAACACCAAGATCAATGATCTCATAATTATTACAGCCTAAAACAACGCTAACAATATTTTTACCAATATCATGTACATCGCCTTTTACAGTGGCCATTAATATCCTCCCTGCAGCTTGCTGCCTACCGTCTTTTTCTTCCTCAATGTAAGGAAGTAAATAGGCTACCGCTCGCTTCATCACACGGGCAGATTTCACCACCTGTGGCAAAAACATTTTCCCCGAGCCAAATAAATCGCCGACCACATTCATTCCTGTCATCAAATGCCCTTCAATAACTTCTATAGGCTTAGCGACACTTTGGCGAGCGAGTTCCACATCTTCTTCAATAAACTCATCAATTCCTTTTACCAATGCATGGGTAATGCGTTCTTGAAGCGAGAAATTTCGCCAAGCCTTAACCTCGACAGTGGTCACTTTTTGATCATTGATTAGGGTTTCGGCAAAATCGAGCAATCGTTCTGTGGCGTCGTCTCTTCGATTCAGGAGAACATCTTCAACATAAATCAATAAGTCGGGAGAGATTTCGTCATAAATCTCAAGCATCGTCGGGTTAACAATTCCCATATTCATTCCGTGCTTAATCCCGTGATACAAAAAAGCGGAGTGCATAGCCTCTCTAACCCGGTTGTTTCCTCGGAAGGAGAAAGACACATTACTCACACCACCGCTGACATGGGCATGAGGTAGGTTTTTACGTATCCATTCCGCGGTTTTAAAAAAATCAACAGCATTTGTTTTGTGTTCTTCCATTCCTGTTGCAACGGGGAACACATTAGGGTCGAAAATAATATCTTCAGGGGGGAATTTTAAGTCCTCAACAAGTAGGCGATAAGAACGTTGACAAATTTCTATGCGTCGCTTTAAGGTATCTGCTTGACCCTTTTCATCGAAGGCCATGACAATAACTGCGGCACCAAAGCGACGAATCGTTTGGGCTTGATGAATAAAGTTTTCTTCCCCTTCTTTTAAACTTATTGAGTTAACCACACACTTTCCTTGGACCACTTTTAAACCAGCCTCAATAATATCCCATTTTGAGGAATCAATCATAATCGGGATACGTGAAATGTCTGGCTCTGCAGCCAATAGATTGAGAAAGGTTGTCATAGCCTTAACACCGTCTATCATCCCCTCATCCATGTTGACATCGAGGATTTGTGCTCCACCCTCTACTTGGTCGCGTGCTATTTCAATCGCCGTGGCATAGTCGCCTTGTTCAATTAGACGAAGAAAACGCCGAGAACCAGTTACGTTGGTTCGTTCGCCGATATTAATAAAATTAGACTCTGGTGTAATTACCAAAGATTCTAAACCGGAAAGTTTTAGGTGTCGCAATTCCATTAAATCTTGATTGTGTGCTTTCTCGGGCTATATTTTTGAGCTACCTCAGCAATTAGTTTAATATGTTCAGGGGTCGACCCACAGCACCCGCCAATAATATTGACTAGGCTTTCCGATAAGTATTTTTCGATCAAGTCTCGCATTTGTTCTGGGGTTTGGTCATAAGCTCCAAAAGCGTTTGGCAATCCAGCATTGGGATGAGCAGACACCATGGTTTCTGTCACATGCGATAGTCGTCTTAAATAAGGAAGTAGCTGATCGGCACCCAAAGCACAATTAAACCCTATACTCAACAATGGGAAATGTGATACAGAAACCGTAAACGCTTCTACGGTTTGTCCGGAGAGGGTTCGCCCACTTGCGTCGGTTATCGTTCCGCTGATCATGACCGGGATATCCCAGTTATTTTCTTGTTTTAAAACATCAATCGCAAAAAGTGCAGCCTTGGCGTTGAGAGTGTCAAAAACCGTTTCAACCAGTAAAACATCGGAACCTCCCTCAACCAATCCACGCACTTGTTCGCTGTAGGCTTCAACCAACTCATCAAAAGTAACGGCACGAAATCCAGGATCGTTGACATCTGGCGACATACTTGCTGTTCGATTGGTAGGTCCAATAGACCCTGCCACAAAACGAGGCTGATTGGGGTTGATCTCTGTAAACTCATCTGCCACTTCACGGGCAATTTGGGCAGAAACCAAGTTGAGTTCATACACCCATTCTTCCATTTTATAGTCGGCCATCCCTATTGAGGTGGAAGAAAAAGTATTGGTTTCAACGATATCTGCTCCAGCTTCGAAGTAGGCACGGTGAACTGCTTTAATGGCATGAGGTTGGGTCAATGACAACAAATCATTGTTTCCTTTTAAAGGAGAAGGATGGTCTCTAAAACGTTCCGCACGAAAGTCTTCTTCTTCAAATTTATAGGCTTGCAGCATGGTTCCCATGGCACCATCAAGTACTAAAATTTTGTTCTGTAAAGCTATTTCTATCGGGGTCATTTATATCTTCTCTAGAGCTTGTTCTAAATCGTTTTGAATATCTTGATGGTGTTCTAAACCTACCGAAAGACGAATCATTCCATCTGTAATACCAACAGCCTGACGATCGTCTGAAGAAAGTTTGCTGTGGGTCGTAGAGGCTGGATGAGTAACGATTGTTCTTGAATCACCCAAATTAGATGATAGGGAGAGCATCTGAATATTGTCTAGGAAAGTTCTTCCAGCAGCCAATTCTCCAAACACCTCAAAAGCGATGATGCTTCCGCCAAGGCGCATCTGTTTTTTGGCCAATTGATAGTGTGGATGTGACTTTAAAAAGGGATACTTTACCCAATTAACTTTAGGATGCTTTTCCAAAAAATGAGCGATCTGCAAAGCCGTTTGGCAATGGCGATCAACACGTACTGCTAATGTTTCCAGACTCTTCGACAACACCCAGGCATTAAATGGTGAAAGGGCCGATCCGGTATTTCGAGCAAAAAGATAAATTTCTCGTATCAGATCTTTTCGCCCCACTGTTACCCCACCAAGGACACGCCCTTGTCCATCCATGAGTTTTGTTGCTGAATGGATCACCAAATCAGCGCCATACTGAATAGGTTGCTGTAAATAGCAAGTAGCAAAACAATTGTCAATCACTAAAATCAGGTTGTGTTTATGAGCAATTTGACCTAAGAGGGATAAATCTAAAACATCAACGCCTGGGTTGGTTGGCGATTCAGCATAAATCACTTTAGTGTTTGGCTGAATCAATGACTCTACTTGGTGAAGCTCATCTACATTAAAAAAGGTGGTAGTGATGTTCCATTTAGGAAGAAACTTGGTAAATAAGGAATGTGTTGATCCAAAAACTGAACGTGCTGAAACAACATGGTCACCCGTGTTGAGTAGCGCTGCAAAAGTACCAAAAACAGCAGCCATACCTGTAGCAAAGGATATGCCGTCTTCGGCGCCTTCCATCATCACAACTTTATCAACAAATTCAGAAGTATTTGGATTTGTAAATCGACTGTAAATATTGCGCTCTTTTTCTTCTGCAAAAGCCGCTCTCATTTCTTCCGCGTCGTCGAACACAAAGCTTGAAGTCAAATGCAAGGGTGTGGAGTGCTCAGAAAAATGCGAGCGTTCCATTTGTGTTCGAATGGCTTTAGTTTCAATACGTTGATTCATATAGGTTTTCCGTTTAAAACGATTTTAAATTGTATATCGGCCACAGAATCAATCATTTTTGAAACGGAACAGTATTTGTCATAAGACAGCTGAGCCGCTCGGGTGGCTTTTTCAGGTGTAATGTTTTCACCTTCGAGGAAGATTGTTATCTCTATGGTATGAAATAATGCTGGAACCTCACCTTCTTTACGATGGCCATAAACCTCCATACGAAGGGTCTCAGGGTTTATTTTTTGCTTTCCTAAAATGGCAATGATGTCAATACTGCTACACCCTGCAACTCCCATAAGTAAGAGTTCCATTGGGCTTATTCCTGCCACAACACCCTCCGATTTTGACTTATTGTCTAAAATGACACTGCGGCCATCTTCATTTCTCACCTCAAAAAGGTAGTCTTTGTTTATACGTTCTAATTGAACTTTCATTTTTGTTTGGGTTTAATTTAAAATTTTATTTAGTAGGGGTCTTAGCTTATCTGCTTCCATTAAAAATGCGTCATGACCATAGTCAGACGTTATGATATGATGAGCGATTTCAATTCCTGCTTTTTTAGCTAAATCAACCGTTTCTAGATCTTCAGAAAGCGGGAAAAACAAATCGCTATCAATTGAGATGATATGAATCTGAGATTGAATGCCCTTGATGTTTTCTTCAAAAGATTTTCCATTGCGCGTTATGTCAATACTGCCTAAAAGGTGGTTCATTGTTTTATAAGCCTGGAGTTGGAAACGTTCTTTAAGTTTATCTCCGTGATAAGACAGCCACGATTCGACATTAAAAACACCTTGTTCTTTGTTAAATGTTCGGTTAAAACGCAACTTGTATGACTTGGGGGTTCGATAGCACATCATTGCGTGCATTCGAGCAATCTCAACAGCTTTTGGGCTGGAGTCTAAAATGTGTTTTTGGATATAAGTAGTGGCGATCATCCAATCCGATGACTTCCAGTCTCCACCAATAGGGACAAGACGTTCAAAATAGGAAGGGCAAAGAACGACCATTTCCCAGGCAATTCCAGCTCCAATCGATCCACCAATTAAAGCATGTATTTTTTGAATTCCCAATTGACGCAGTCCTGCACAAAAAAAACCTGCTACGGTTCCGGTATGCCAATAGCGGTAGTCCTCTATAAATTTTCCATCGAATCCGTTGCCCGGAACATTGAAGGCTATAACCGCATAGTGTTCTGTATCAATTACCTTTCCCTTCCCGACAATTTCGTTCCACCATCCACCCGAATCTGTTACTGTTGAATTGGCGGTAAGCGGGTGATTGATTACCACAACAGGTGCCGACAAATAATCACAGCCAAAGTGCTGAAAGCTCAGCTCTTGTCCATTGGATAAATGGAGGGTTTGCAATGCACTATTGGAGGCTGTCTTGATCATCTTTAAATATTGAACGCAGATTTTATGGCTTCTACTTGATCGAGTTTCTCCCAGGTAAACAATTCTACTTCTTGTTCAATTCTTCCATTGTAGGGCGATTCAAACACTTTAGTGACTTTCTGAGCTGTTCTACCCATATGACCATAGGCTGCGGTTTCAGAATAAATCGGCGAGCGCAATTTCAAACGTTGCTCAATTCCATAAGGGGTGAGATCAAAAATGGTTTTTATTTTTTCTGCTATGGCACCATCTGATAAACCGATTTTAGCTTTTCCATAGGTGTTAACGGCTATAGAAGTCGGCTCGGCCACCCCAATAGCATAGCTCAATTGGACTAAAATTTCGTCAGCAACCCCAGCAGCCACCAAATTCTTTGCGATATGTCGTGAAGCATAGGCAGCACTTCGGTCAACTTTACTAGGATCTTTCCCGCTAAAAGCACCTCCTCCGTGCCCGCCTTTTCCACCATAGGTATCCACGATAATTTTTCTACCTGTTAAGCCCGTATCGCCGTGGGGGCCGCCAATAACAAATTTACCTGTTGGATTGATATGGTAAGTAATATTGTCATCAAACAACTTTTGAATACGTTGAGGCAACAATGCTTTTACGCGAGGAATAAGGATAGAAATAATATCCGACGTTATTGTTTTCAACATACGTTCATCGTCCTCATCAAACTGGTCGTGTTGGGTAGAGATGACAATGGTATCTATGCGTTTTGGCACATCGTTGTCATCGTACTCTAGGGTCACCTGTGATTTGGCGTCGGGTCGCAAGTAGGTGATGGCCTTGTTTTCTCGTCTTAAAGCGGCTAATTCAATCAATAATTTATGGGATAAGTCTAAAGCCAAGGGCATAAAATTATCTGTCTCATTAGAAGCATATCCAAACATGATCCCTTGATCGCCAGCCCCTTGATTAGCTTTTTTTTGCCGATCTACGCCTTGGTTGATGTCTTGTGATTGCTCATGTATAAGTGAAATGACACCACAGGAATCACCCGAAAACTGATACTCCCCTTTGGTGTACCCAATCTTATTGATGGTATCCCGTGCTATTTTTTGAACATCGAGATAGGTTTTGCTTTTAACTTCTCCAGCCAATATCGTCTGCCCAGTGGTCACTAGGGTTTCACAAGCGACTTTACTGTCGGAGTCAAAAGCCAAAAAATTATCAATTAATGCATCGCTAATTTGATCTGCGATTTTATCTGGGTGTCCTTCACTAACAGATTCTGAAGTAAAAAAATAGGCCATTTAAGTTTGCTTTATGGAAGGATTTGAAGATTACTTCTCTTGGGCGAAAGCAAATCTGTTTTAGCATTTTTTTTTCGAGGTCTGCAATCAGACAAATCCTTCCTCGTTGTTTATGGGGCAAATATATTTATATTTTTTTAATTCTAGAAACATTTAAGACGTGGAGTAAACATAAACATGCTGAAAAAATCTTTTATCTTCCAAAAAAAGAGTCTATTTTTAAAAGCATTTTTATTGCTAACCATAATAACCTAATAAATTCAAGTATGCACATTGCCATAGCCGGAAATATTGGAGCCGGAAAAACAACTTTGACCAAACTATTGTCGAAACACTATCGGTGGCAAGCGCATTATGAAGAGGTCCTTGAAAACCCTTATTTGGATGACTTTTATCACGAAATGGAGCGGTGGTCGTTTAATCTTCAAATCTATTTTTTAAATAGTCGTTTTGGTCAACTCCTCGACATACAAAAAAGTGGTAAAAAAGTTATTCAAGACCGCACAATCTATGAAGATGCGCATATTTTTGCGCCCAATCTACACGCGATGGGTTTACTGACAAAACGCGACTTTGAAAATTATAAAGAACTCTTTAATCTAATGGAAACTCTCGTCTCGAGCCCCGACTTGATGATTTATTTAAGAAGCAGTATTCCGAACTTAGTGAACAACATCCATCGCAGAGGAAGAGAATTTGAAAATTCAATTAGCATTGACTACCTCAGCCGTTTAAACGAACGTTATGAAGCTTGGATTCACAATTATGAGAAAGGGAAATTGCTAATTATTGATGTTGACGATATCAATTTTGTAGATGACCCTGAAGATCTAGGAAAGATTATTGAAAAAATTGACTCTGAAATCAATGGGTTATTTTAATTAAAAAAAGCGGATTTAAATTATCCGCTTTTTTTTAAACAACTGCATGTGAGTCTTTATTTTTTTAACGAAACTTCAACCATCTCGTTTATAGCGGCTTGAACTTCTTCTTGAGTTCCTGTGATGGCCACTTCAGAAACGATAATTTCGCCATTTTTGGTTGTGGTTTTGGCGATAATAGCCTCTGTTTGATCTGTGTTTTGGGCATTGCTAGAAACGCGTATTTCTTTGCGGACTTCATTTTTCTCAATAATGAGCTCAGACTCTGAATGAGATCCTAATAATGGAGCAATGACAAGACCCACAAGACAGGTCAATTTGATTAAAATATTCATCGATGGTCCTGAAGTATCTTTAAATGGATCTCCAACTGTATCACCAGTAACCGCAGCTTTATGTGCATCAGAACCTTTAAAGGTCATTTCTCCATTGATCTCGACACCAGCTTCAAATGATTTTTTAGCATTGTCCCATGCCCCACCAGCATTGTTTTGAAAGATAGCCCACATAACACCACTAACACACACACCAGCCATGTAGCCCCCGAGAGGTTCTGCCCCAAAGATTAGGCCAATGATGATTGGTGTAATAATGGTAATTAAACCTGGTAAAAGCATCTCCTTTAATGCTGCTTTTGTGGAAATATCAACACATTTGGCATATTCTGGAGTGCCTTTGCCTTCCATAATACCAGGAATTTCTCTGAATTGACGACGAACCTCTTCAACCATCTCCATAGCTGCTTTACCAACCGATTCCATTGCTAAGGCAGAGAAAACGACAGGGATCATTGCTCCTACAAATAACATGGCCAAAACATCAGCCTTAAAAATATTGATGCCGTCTATTCCTGTAAAGGTAACATAGGCCGCAAAAAGGGCGAGGGCTGTTAAAGCGGCAGAGGCAATGGCAAATCCTTTTCCGACAGCAGCAGTGGTATTCCCTACAGAGTCTAAAATATCGGTACGTTCGCGAACCTCAGGATCTAGCTCACTCATTTCAGCTACTCCACCAGCATTATCTGCAATTGGACCAAAAGCATCAATTGCCAGTTGCATGGCGGTTGTAGCCATCATAGCAGATGCGGCAAGCGCCACACCATAAAAACCGGCGAGGGCATAGGAACCATAAATTGCAGCAGCAAATAAGATGACAGAAAGGAATGTAGATTTCATCCCAACGGCCAAACCAGCAATGATATTGGTTGCTGCACCCGTGGAACTATTTTGTACGATATCTAAAACTGGCTTTTTGCCTAAAGAAGTATAGTAAGCGGTAACCACTGAAATTAATGCACCAACGGCTAGACCTATACAGGCCGCATAAAAGACGTTCACAGAAGAAATCGTTTTACTTCCTTCACCGAAGAAGTTCATTGTAAGGGTTTCTGGCAACATCCAGTCGATGAGGAAATTACTTGCTAAAAGGGTAATTCCAATGGCCGTCCAATTGCCAAGATCAAGCGCCGCTTGAACTTTCGCTTCTTTAGCTTCGTTGTTGGCAATACGAACAAATAATGTTCCTATAATCGAGGCCAAGATCCCGACGCCTGCAATCACAACAGGTAATAAAATAGGTCCCATATTGTTAAACGCGTCAGTATATTGACCATTGACAGACATGTCTCTAATCAAATAGTTCCCTAGTACCATTGCGGCGAGTACTGTGGCAACATAAGAACCAAAAAGATCGGCCCCCATTCCAGCAACATCTCCAACATTATCGCCAACATTGTCGGCAATTGTAGCGGGGTTTCTCGGATCGTCTTCAGGGATACCGGCTTCAACTTTTCCCACCAAATCTGCACCTACATCGGCAGCTTTGGTATAAATTCCTCCACCCACACGAGCAAATAAGGCAATCGATTCTGCGCCTAAAGAAAATCCGGCGAGGGTTTCTAAAACAATGGTCATGTTGGTATAGAAGGAGCCGGCTTGTCCCATAAATTGACCAACAAAAAACAAAAAAAACAAGGTTAAGCCTAAAACGGCTAGCCCAGCAACTCCTAGGCCCATGACGGTTCCACCGCCAAAAGAAACTTGAAGCGCTTTCGGTAAACTCGTTTTGGCTGCTTCAGCAGTTCGCGCGTTGGCTTCTGTGGCGATTCGCATTCCTATATTTCCAGCAAAAGCAGAAAATACCGCACCAAAAATAAAGGCGGGGACGATCATCCAACTGGTGGTATCTACGACAACAGAAATACCATACAAGGCCACTGAGGCGATAAGGACAAAAATAAAAAGTAAACGGTATTCCGCATTGAGAAAAGCTAAGGCTCCATCTTTAATGGCTGATGAAATCTCAATCATACGCTCATTTCCAGGGGCTTGCTTTCTAACCCAACGTGCACGGATTAACATATAAACTAGTCCAACGATTGAAAGGACTAAAGGGACATAAATAATATTGGCTTCCATAATAGTGTTTGTTCGAAAATTGATTGCGAAACTAACAAAAATGTTAGCAATCAACTAATTGTTTTTTTAATTCTTGTGATACATTACTTTTTTTACAGCTTTAACGACATCCTCACTGTTGGGCAACCACTCGGCTAAAAGAACCGGTGAAAAGGGGGCAGGTGTATCGGCTGTATTGATTTTCTCAATAGGTGCGTCGAGGTAATCAAAAATTTGATTTTGCACTTGATAGGTTATTTCTGTGGCGACATTTCCAAAAGGCCATGCTTCTTCAAGAATTACAAGGCGATTGGTTTTCTTGACCGAATTTAAAATCGTCGCATGATCCATGGGGCGAACGGTGCGCAAGTCAATGATTTCACAATCAATGCCTTCTTTAGCTAAAACTTCTGCCGCTTTGTAAGCTTCTTTAATGATTTTACCGAAAGAAACAATGGTCACATCATTTCCAGGACGTTTGATCTCGGCAACACCAATTGGAAGGATGTATTCATCTTCAGGAACGTCTCCTTTGTCACCATACATTTGTTCTGACTCCATAAAAATAACAGGATCATCGTCGCGAATTGCTGCCTTGAGCAAGCCTTTGGCGTCATAGGGATTTGAGGGTACAATGACCTTTAATCCTGGGCAATTGGCATACCAACTTTCAAACGCTTGAGAGTGGGTAGCGGCCAGTTGTCCAGCAGAGGCTGTGGGGCCTCGAAATACGATTGGACATGGAAATTGGCCTCCTGACATTTGTCTAATTTTTGCCGCATTATTGATGATTTGATCAATCCCGACCAAAGCAAAATTGAATGTCATAAACTCAATGATTGGGCGATTACCTGTCATGGTAGATCCCACGCCGATACCCGCAAAACCAAGTTCTGAAATTGGTGTGTCAATGACACGCTTTTCGCCGAACTCGTCTAACATGCCTTTCGATGCTTTATAAGCACCATTGTACTCGGCCACTTCCTCTCCCATGAGATAGATACTTTCATCGCGTCTCATTTCTTCAGACATTGCCTGTGCAATCGCTTCTCTAAACTGAATTGTTTTCATGCCAAATCCTATTTGTGCGCAAATTTAAGACTTTCATCTTATTTCTAATTCATTTCATCGCTTTAATTCATCGTGATTTTATGAAGTTTCCTTTAATGCTTTCCATTAAATTCATTTTCTTTGTTGTGTAGATTTATTCAACACGATGGTACTTGTAGAACTAACAATCAAAGGAATTTCTTACAGCCAAGCACAGAGCGGTGCCTACGCCCTTATTTTAAGTGAAATTGAGGGTGAACGCAATTTGCCCATCATTATCGGTGCCTTTGAAGCTCAATCCATTGCCATAGGGTTAGAAAAAGAAATCAATCCGCCAAGACCCATTACTCACGACTTAATGCTCCAATGTTTTGAGCGTTTTAAAATCATTGTCAAGCAAGTGATCATTCACAAATTGGTTGATGGTGTTTTTTACTCTAGTCTAATTTGTGAACGAGACGAGATAGAAGAAATTATAGATGCGCGAACTTCTGACGCTGTTGCCCTTTCTATCCGTTTTGATGCGCCTATTTTCACCTACGAAAATATTCTTTCAAAAGCTGGTTATAAGGAAAGCTCACAAGGTGGAGGCACAGGAACACAAGATGAAAATTGGATAAAAAACTTTATTCAAGAACAAAATCCTCAAAAATCAATGATTCAAGAATTGGCTAAAGTCGACACAGGGGAACTGAAAAAGCTTTTAGCAAAACTGGTCAAAAAAGAAGATTACGAGTCGGCGGCAAAAGTGAGAGACGAATTGGCCAAAAGAGGAGAATCTGAAGATTAATTGTTTTATTAACTACTTTTTTGGATAACTATTTTAAAAGGCAAAAAAAAATGCCCGCGGAAGTTTCTATTTTTGGCTAAAGCCATAATTGTATGCAACAATATCTCGACCTCATTCGCCACATACAGGCCAATGGGGTAACAAAAACCGATCGGACAGGGACCGGAACACAAAGCGTTTTTGGTTATCAAATGCGTTTTAATCTTTCAAAAGGCTTCCCAATGGTGACCACTAAAAAGTTACATTTAAAGTCAATCATTCACGAGTTGTTGTGGTTTTTAAAAGGGGATACAAATATTACTTACTTGCAAGATAATGGGGTAAGAATATGGAATGAATGGGCAGACGATAAAGGCGATCTTGGTCCTGTTTACGGTCATCAGTGGCGCAATTGGAACAGCGAAGGCATAGACCAAATAAAAGAGCTGATACAGACATTAAAAACCAATCCTGACAGCCGCCGGATGTTGGTTTCAGCTTGGAATCCAAGTGTTCTACCCGATACATCACAGTCTTTTTCTGAGAATGTCGCCAACAATAAAGCGGCACTTCCACCATGCCATGCTTTTTTTCAATTTTATGTCGCTGAAGGGCAGCTCTCCTGTCAACTTTACCAAAGAAGTGCTGATGTTTTCCTAGGAGTTCCCTTCAATATTGCTTCCTATGCCCTTTTAACCATGATGGTTGCACAAGTTTGCGATTTGAAACTTGGCGATTTTGTGCACACTTTTGGCGATGCTCATATTTACTCCAATCATAAAGCGCAAATTGAACTGCAACTGTCACGAGAACCAAAATCACTCCCTACAATGAAAATAAATCCTGAGGTGAAAGATCTTTTTGCTTTCACTTTTGATGATTTTGAATTGCTCAACTACGCTCCCCATCCACTCATCAAAGGAGCTGTGGCGGTTTAAAGAAATTGATCTAATATTTTGAAAAAACGGGAAATATCTTCTACAGAATTGTAATGGTGAACGGCTATCCTGGCCCCTTCCCCTCGCCAAATACAACGGACGTTATTCTCCAAAAGACCTTGAAAAACCGTTGGGGAAATTTTAAGATTGAAAATTGATGAGTGTTGGTGGCGCTTTTTCACCCTATTTTCCAGTAAGTTTCGGTCTAATAGGCCTCTAGACAATTGCGCTGACAACGCTTTTTTATGCACCATTAAGGCTGAAAAATTTTCTTTTAAAATACTTGTTAAAGCAATGCTTAAACTTCCCACAGCGTTGATAGAAAGGTGCCCTCTATCAAAGATGGTTTCAAAGCTCAACAGAGACGATTCTAAGACGGTCATTAATTCGGGCTTTAAAACGGCATATCCAGTGCCGTATCCCGCCATAAGCCACTTGTAAGTACTTCCAAAGATGGCATCTATGGCACTTGATGAAAAATCAAAAGGTTCTGCACCGATAAATTGCGTCCCATCGGCTAAAATGAGTAGATCTGGAAAAGCGGTTTTAATTTTTTCAAGCCAAGACAAATCAAAATAAAGCCCAGAAGTGTATTGAATGACACTTAGGGCTAAAACCTCATAGGTCCCTTTATGAAGCTCTTGCCATACGTCTTGCTCGAACTGAC
>JBMZTS010000013.1:0-20424 GCA_049623905.1 Flavobacteriaceae bacterium | reverse complement strand
AACCTGTGACCTTCGGGTTATGAGCCCGACGAGCTACCTACTGCTCTATCCCGCGTCGTGTAGACAAATATACAACTTTCTAATCAATCAACAACAGCTTTAGAGGGTTCTTATGTACCTTTGTTTTGATGAGTAAAACACATAAAGCTGGTTTTGTATCCATTGTTGGCAACCCTAATGTGGGAAAGTCGACACTTATGAATGCTTGGATTGGAGAACGCCTTTCGATTATTACCCCTAAAGCCCAAACCACACGGCACCGCATACTGGGCATTCTCAATGGCGACAACTTTCAACTTGTGCTCTCCGATACCCCAGGGGTGATTAGTCCGAGCTACCAAATGCAGTCGTCTATGATGGATTTTGTAAAAACAGCTCTCGAAGATGCCGATGTATTAATTTATATGTTGGAAGTTGGTGAGACCCAAATGAAAGATCAAAAACTCTTTGATAAAATCAAGCGTCTAGAGATCCCTGTTTTAGTCTTAATTAATAAGATCGACACAGCCGATCAAGCACGTTTAGTTACCTCTGTTGCCCATTGGCAAGCCTTATTTCCTCAAGCCAAAATATTTCCGATTTCCGCCATAACAGGCTTCTCAGTTAAAGAAGTGCTCGATTATTTGATTGATTTGTTGCCCGAGAGTCCACCCTATTTTCCAAAAGATCAAATGACCGATAAGTCAGAACGATTTTTCGTGAATGAAGCGATTCGCGAACAAATTCTTCAGCATTATGACAAAGAAGTACCCTATGCGGTTGAGGTGGTTACGGAAGAATTTAAGGCAACAGAAAAGATCATAAAAATTCGCGCTTTAATAATGGTAGAACGGGAAACCCAAAAAGGAATTCTAATTGGTCATAAAGGCAGCGCATTAAAAAAAGTTGGCGTAGGAGCACGTATAAAACTCCAAGCTTTCTTTAAACGAAAAATCCATCTAGAACTCTATGTCAAGGTCAATAAAGATTGGCGATCCAACGAAAGACAATTAAAACGTTTTGGTTATAAGCTTTAATCCTAGCGATAATCCTATCAAAAAGACTACTTTTGCTAAAAATTTACCCTCATGAGTGCCATAGTTGCCATTGTTGGAAGACCAAATGTGGGCAAATCCACCCTGTTTAATCGCATGATTCAAAAACGAGAAGCAATTGTCGATGCCGTTAGCGGTGTCACACGCGATCGTCACTATGGTAAATCTGACTGGAATGGAGTAGAGTTCTCCCTTATTGACACCGGTGGTTATGTCGTGGGTAGCGAAGATATTTTTGAAAAGGAAATCGATAATCAAGTAGAATTGGCTATCGATGAAGCGGATGCTATCATTTTTATGGTTGAAGTTGAAACGGGTGTTACGGGCATGGATCAAGAGGTAGCCCAACTCTTGCGCAAGGCCAAAAAACCCGTGTTTTTAGCAGTCAATAAAGTAGATAATGCCATGCGTCAAGACGATGCGGTAGAGTTTTACAGCTTAGGCTTTGACAAAATCTACAATATTTCTGGTATTAACGGGAGTGGAACGGGTGAATTACTCGATGATTTAGTCCTAGCTCTGCCTGCTCAGACCGAAAACACAGATGAAGAACTTCCGCGCTTTGCAGTGGTAGGAAGACCAAATGCTGGAAAATCGTCCTTTATCAATGCCCTCATTGGGGAAGATCGCTACATAGTAACCGATATCGCAGGAACCACACGCGACAGTATAGACACTAAATACAATCGTTTTGGTTTTGAATTTAATTTGGTCGATACCGCAGGAATTAGACGAAAAAAGAAAGTTAAAGAAGACATTGAGTTTTATTCAGTCATGCGTTCTGTTCGTGCTATTGAACACTGCGATGTAGTCATTCTTGTGGTCGATGCCACTAGGGGCTTCGATGGCCAGGTTCAAAACATCTTTTGGTTGGCCCATCGTAACAATAAAGGGGTTGTAATTCTGGTTAATAAATGGGATTTGGTAGAAAAAAATCACAAATCGACCAAAGCTTTTGAAGAAGAGATAAAAAAACAAATAGCTCCTTTTGTAGACGTCCCTATCGTTTTTATTTCGGCACTGACCAAACAGCGCATTTTTAAAGCCATAGAAACGGCAGTAAGTGTTTTTAAATCTAGGTCAAACCGAATTCCAACACGTAAACTCAATGATGCGATTCTTCCCGTGATTGAACGGACACCCCCGCCAGCAAACAAGGGGAAGTTTGTTAAAATTAAATTTTGTACTCAATTGCCTTCGGCCTATCCGCAGTTTGCTTTTTTCTGTAATCTCCCACAGTATGTTAAAGAGCCCTACAAGCGCTTTTTGGAAAATCAGTTACGCGAGATATACGACTTTACTGGTGTGCCGATCACCCTTTTCTTTAGAAAAAAATAATTAAAGATTATCTCTTAAGGCAGTTAGCTCCGCTTTTATTTTTTCTAAGCGATTCATCAGCTGAAGTTTGCTTGTCTCAGTATCTTTAGAAGTAGCAAGATGATTTTTAACCCCTTCAATGGTCATTCCCTTTTCTTTGAGTAAATGGTAAATCAATTGTATAATTTCAATATCAGAGGGGGTAAACTTCCGAATGCCCGATGATTTTTTCTTTGGTTGAATTTGTTTAAACTCCTTCTCCCAATAGCGCAAAAGTGAGGTGTTGACTGCAAAGGCTTTGGCCACTTCACCGATAGAGTAATACCGCTTTTCAGGAAGATTAACCTTCATAAATTAATCTAACGATTGATTTTCTTGACTGGCTTGATTCACAATAGCATCAAACTCGGCAGAACTTAAATCGCCGTAATAGAAGTTAAGCGGGTTGATTTTTTTCCCGTCTTTCAAAATTTCATAATGAAGGTGGGGTGCAACTGAACGGCCAGTATTTCCGACATAGCCAATCACATCGCCGCGTTTTACTTTTTGTCCACGTTTAACGTTGTATTTATGCAAATGCGCGTATAAACTCACGTAGCCAAAACCGTGATCAATTCGGATGTGCTGCCCGTAACCAGAAGATCGATTGTCGGCGCGTTTTACGATACCGTCGCCAGTAGCATAGATTGGCGTTCCTCTTTTGGCAGAAAAATCCATTCCCTTATGTCGTCTTCTTTTTTTTGTAAACGGATCAATACGCCACCCATATCCCGAAGCCATTCGTTTTAAATTTTCCTTTTTTATGGGTTGTATAGAAGGAATAGAGGCCAGAAATTCATCCTTTTTTTCGGCTAACAATTGAATTTCATCTAATGATTTCGATTGGACAACCAACATGCGCGATAAAATATCTATTTTCTTAGTTGTAGCGATAATTTGCTCGGAATTGCTAAAGCCTTCTAGTTTTTTATAACGATTGACCCCCCCAAAACCAGCTCTTCTTTGTTCATTTGGAATCGGACTGGCTTCAAAATAGGCACGGTAGATTTCATTATCTCGACCTTCAATATCTGTCATCACATTTTCCATCTGATTCAGTCGCTGTTCCAAAAGCTCAAATTGAAATTCATAGTTTTTTAATTCACGCTCCAATAATAATTCCTTAGGCGTATTTAAAAAATCTGAAGTCAGAAGACCAAATAAGGTAAAAAGGCCAAATAAAAAAGAGGAGAGTAAGAATAAAAAAAAGTTCGAAATCTTTAACGTTTTACCACTTTGGATAGGGCGGTAAGAAAGTGTTTCAGGATCGTAATAATATTTAACCTTTGCCATAAACAGATTTCTTATAAATTTTGTTTTCTTTTGCAGTAGCAAACGAAACGTTCAACAAATATAGCAAATTTTGATTGCAAGATTTGATTTAAATGCTTTTTAACGAATGAAATCAGCTGAAGTACGTCAACTATTTTTAGATTTTTTTAAGGAAAAAACACACCAAATTGTTCCCTCTGCGCCCATGGTCATCAAAGATGATCCCACCCTGATGTTTACCAACGCAGGAATGAATCAATTTAAAGAGTATTTTTTAGGCAATAAAACCCCTGAAAGCCAACGGGTTGCCGACACTCAAAAATGTTTACGGGTCTCTGGAAAACACAATGATCTTGAGGAAGTTGGAGTTGACACCTATCACCATACGTTTTTCGAGATGTTAGGCAACTGGAGCTTTGGCGATTATTTTAAAGAAGAAGCAATCGCTTGGGCTTGGGAACTGTTGACCGAGCGCTATAAAATTGACCCCTCAATATTATATGTCACCATTTTTGAAGGAGACGAAGGCGAAGGCTTATCACGTGATACGGAAGCCTATGACTTTTGGAAAAAGTTTATTCCTGAAGAGCGCATCTTATTAGGAAACAAAAAAGACAATTTCTGGGAGATGGGAGATCAAGGACCCTGTGGCCCCTGTTCTGAAATTCACGTCGATATTCGTTCTGAAGAAGAAAAGAAAGCCCTTCCTGGTGCCCAATTAGTCAATCAAGATCACCCACAAGTAGTCGAAGTCTGGAACTTAGTCTTTATCGAGTTCAATAGAAAAGCCGATGGAAGTTTAGAGCAATTGCCCGAAAAACATATAGATACAGGCATGGGCTTTGAACGTCTATGCATGGTACTACAAAATAAAACCTCTAACTATGACACCGATGTCTTCTCCCCATTAATTCGAGAGATAGAGGCATTGACTAAAACCGTGTATGGCAATAATATAGAAACAGATCGCGCTATACGAGTGATTGCAGACCATGTCCGAACGGTTTATTTCGCCATTGCCGATGGTCAACTGCCCAGTAATACTGGAGCAGGCTATGTCATTAGAAGAATATTGCGCCGTGCCATTCGATATGGCTTTACGTTTCTAGGGCAAAAAAATGCATTTATTCACTTATTGGTCGCTACCTTAGAACAACAAATGGCTGACGCATTTCCAGAATTAAAACGCGAGGAAAAACTGGCTTTTAATGTCATCCGTGAAGAGGAAAACTCCTTCTTAAAAACACTTGATCAAGGCTTGCTGCTGCTCGATACAATTTTAAAAAGCAGTAAAAGCAAAACCCTACAAGGAGCAAAGGCATTTGAACTCTACGACACCTATGGCTTTCCTTACGATCTAACCGCTTTGATTGCAAGTGAAAGGGGTTATCAAGTCGATGAAGACGGCTTTCAGGCCTCAATGGAAGAGCAAAAAAGTCGATCGCGGGCAGCGGCTTCCTCTAAAACTGGAGATTGGGTAATCCTTGCGCAAGATGATCTCGAGGAGTTTATAGGCTACGATCTTTTAGAAACGCAAGTCAAAATCACCCGTTACCGAAAAATGACCACCTCTAAAGATGGAGACGTTTATCAATTGGTCTTTAACCTCACCCCCTTTTATGCGGAGGGTGGTGGACAGGTTGGTGACAAAGGCTACCTCGAGGCCAGCAACGGCGATATTCATTATATTTTGAATACTAAAAAGGAAAACAATCTCATCATTCATTACACTGAAAACTTACCCGTTAAACTTCAAGATAGTTTTACTGCGGTAGTCGACAGTAAACAACGTAGGCGGACTTCCAACAACCACACCGCCACCCACTTACTTCATCAAGCTCTTCGCAATATTCTAGGTGATCATGTCGAACAAAAGGGCTCTATGGTACATTCTGGAATGTTTCGTTTCGATTTTTCACATTACGCTAAGATGAGTGAAGAAGAAATAAATGAAGTAGAACATTTTGTCAATGCCCGAATACAAGAGCAATTGCCATTGGAAGAAAATAGAGAAGCGCTTTTAACCGACGCCATGGCCGAAGGTGCAATGGCACTCTTTGGCGAAAAATATGGCGATACTGTTCGCACTGTTCGCTTTGGAAAATCTATTGAACTTTGTGGAGGAACCCATGTGCAGAACACCGCTGAAATATGGCATTTTAAAATCCTATCGGAAGGAGCTGTAGCGGCAGGAATTCGACGAATTGAAGCCATTACAGGAGATGCCGCAAAGTCACACTTTGAGGATCAGTCTGAACTTTTAGACAAAGTCCGAATGGCCTTAAACAAACCTCAAGACACTCTCAAGGCCATACAAACTATGCAAAGTGAAATTGCCCATTTGAAAAAAGAATTGCAAAGTCTTGAAAAAGTGCAACTCACCGCAATTAAGCAAAGTTTGAGCGCTCAAATTGCCGTTAGGAATGGGATTGATTTTCTCGCCAAAGAAGTCGACTTGACTGCTGCAATGATAAAAGACTTGGCCTTTGATTTGGGGCAAAGCAATCCCAATTTATTTTTGGTGTTAGCTTCCAAAAAAGGAGGGAAAGCAATTGTGAGCTGTTATATTTCAAAAGAACTCGTGGCAAGTAGAGGGCTCAATGCAGGCACAGTGGTAAAAACCTTGGGGCAATATATTCAAGGTGGTGGAGGTGGACAGCCATTTTTTGCTACCGCGGGGGGTAAAAACCCAGATGGCATAGCACAAGCTCTTGACGCCGCTGCCGATTTGATCTAAATTTCTCGATCGATTAAATCAGTCACTACATAATAGCGGGGATCATCAATTGAAGCTTCAATTACCTTTTCAAACCGAGGATTGGCCTTTAGTAAAAGGGTTTTACACTCAGGGCTAAGATGAATGAGTCGAATTTTTTTCTTGCGCCTGAGATACTTCTCAATAAGGTTTTCTAGTGCTTCAATTCCAGAATGATCTGATACACGCGATTCAATAAAATCAATTTCCACTTTATCAGGATCGTTTTTTACGTCAAATTTAGCATTGAAGTTTTGGACGGAACCAAAAAACAAAGGCCCCCATATCTCATAAACCTTAGTACCGTCTTGTTTTATGCTTTTTCGTGCTCGGATCATAGTGGCATTCTCCCAAGCAAAGACCAAAGCAGCAATAATGACCCCGACCAAAACAGCAATGGCCAAATCTTCAACCACAGTGATTCCCGAAACCACGATGAGGATTAAGGCATCCTTACGTGGAATTTTATGCAGAACCCGAAAGCTACTCCAAGCAAAAGTTCCTATGACCACCATAAACATGACACCAACAAGGGCTGCAATTGGAATTTGCTCGATGATTGATGAGCCAAATAACACAAAAAATAGCAGGGCAGTAGCAGCCACAATCCCCGACAAGCGCCCTCTTCCGCCAGAATTTACATTTATGATTGATTGTCCGATCATCGCACATCCTCCCATACCACCAAAGAGACCATTTAGTAAATTTGCTGTGCCTTGTGCTAAACATTCTCGATTGCCACTTCCCCTTGTTTCGGTAATCTCATCAATCAAATTGAGGGTCATTAGCGATTCAATGAGCCCAACAGCGGCAAGAAGGAATGCGGTCGATAGAATTAAATCCCAATGACCAACTAGGGTTGGAAAAAGTTGAAAAATACCCATCTGAAATTGAGGGAGCCCACCCTCTAGACTTTCTCCACCTCCCTCACGTATGAAGGAACCGACAGTACTCACATCAATCTGACCATAAACGGTAATCAAAGCGATGATAATAATCGCGGCTAATGCTGCGGGAATTTTTGTGGTGAATTTTGGGAGTAGCGTCATGATTAACATGGTTAAACCGACCAATGCTAACATGGTATATAGCGCACTTCCCGATAACCAAACCTGTGTTCCTGCTTCGGTGGTTTTAAACAAATTTAATTGCGAAAGAAAGATGACGATGGCGAGTCCGTTGACAAATCCCATCATGACAGGATGAGGAATAAGACGAACAAATTTACCAAGTTTAAATACACCCGCTGCAATTTGAATCAGCCCCACCAAAAGCAACGTGATAAAAAGCCATGAAAGCCCTAGATTATCAACAGGGGTGGAGAGTTGTTGACCAACGCTATTGCCCTGTTGTATCAAGTGAACCATAACAACCGCCATCGCCCCAGTAGCACCCGAAATCATCCCGGGGCGTCCTCCTAAAATAGCGGTAATAATCCCCATGATAAAAGCGCCGTAGAGACCAACCAGTGGGTCGATACCTGCAATAAAGGCAAAGGCTACCGCTTCTGGCACTAGAGCAAGTGCTACAGTTAGACCAGATAAAATATCGTTTTTTGGATTTAGGGTGAGGCGTGAAATAAGTGTGTCCAATGCTTGTATTTAGAAAGCCGCAAAGGTACGCTTTCTAACACAGCTAAAGACCTTAAAAAGTAAAATATCACAAATTAATTTCCAGAAGGCTCAGGAGGGTATTTATTTAAAATTTCTGTGACGAAAAGCGCAATGCGCTCATCACGGTTTTTGCTGTATTCGTTGATTCCACCATAGCCTTTTCCTTGCCAGATTAAAAGTTTTGTTTTGGCATCAATGATATCAATAAACAACTCACCACGAGTAGATTTGGAGATGCTGTTGATGTTTCCACCCCATCCCCAAGGATTCCAGGCCCAAGAATTCCATCCCCAGCCCCATCCAAGCGTTTGATAATTGTTAATGGTTACTCTATCGGTGGCTTTGACAGCAATATTAACTAGTAAATCAGGTTCAGAAGAGAGCGTCAGATTTTTGTTGTTCATTGCATTCTCTATTGCTTTCAATATGCGACGTTTGTCCAATTCCGAAATATTAACTTCTTCTATCCCAGGTTTAAAAAAGGCATAAGAGGTATATTGCTTAAAATCGACTGATGCATCGTGATCTGAAAATACGCGAATTGAGGAACAGCCCACACTCAAAACAACGGCGGCTACAATTAAAAGATGTTTCATTATTAGGATGTTTTATTCTAAGTATATCTTTACTAATCAAATTTAATGCCCTTTTTTGGAATTGCAATACCCATAGGGGCAGTGCCGACATCCACTTTCGCAGCAATAGCCTCTTTTAAGGTGAAATTTTTCAGTAAAAACTTTGTATCCTTCAGGGGAGAGATAGTAGTCTTCTTTTTCCAATTTTTTTCCTCCTAGCATTTTCCTTTTACTCTAAAGTTCGCATAAATTGAATTATCTTTAAACCACTTAAATATGGATTGGATATTTCCTCAGATCGTTAAAAATGAATTTATTACACAAATAAACGGGATTTCACTTACAATAAAAAGAGAAGATCAAATTCATTCAAAAATATCGGGAAATAAATTTCGCAAGCTCAAATACAATCTTGCACATATCGATAAAAGTTCGCCACCAACCGTGGTTACTTTTGGAGGAGCTTATTCTAATCACCTTGTAGCGACAGCAGCGGCGGGCAATTTAATGCAGTTAAAAACAGTTGGCTTTGTTAGAGGGGAAGAATTGGAACATCAAAAGCGCAATCCAAGTTTAGCATTTTGCGAACAACAGGGTATGGAACTATTGTTTTTAAACCGCCACGACTATCGGTTAAAAGACAGTGCCCCTTCCGTTGTAGATTTCTGTAAATCTCTACCTTGTCTTATTCTTCCTGAGGGCGGAACAAACTCATTAGCCATCAAAGGGTGTTCTGAAATTTTAACCCCACAGGATCGGGAATATGATGTAATATGTACTTCTGTTGGTACAGGAGGAACTTTTCTTGGACTTCTCCAGTCAATGGCTCCTCATCAGCATTTAATTGGTTTTCGAGCGGTTAGTGATCCAAAGGTCATGGCATGGCTAAATAAAAAAGCACCACATTCCAGGTACACGTTAAACAGCGACTTTATTTTTGGTGGCTATGGTAAAGTGACCGATGAATTGGTCGACTTTATCAATCAATTTTATTTAGAATATAAAATTCTTCTTGATCCACTTTATACTGGCAAGCTCCTTTTTGGTATTTTTGCACTAATAAAAAGGGGTCAATGGCGTTGGGGAAAGAAAGTTTTAGTCCTTCATACGGGAGGAATACAAGCCATAGAAGGGTTCAATTTGAATCAAAAGAAAAAAGGAAAATTGTGTATCGACATTTGAGTTTAATGTGTTTGCTTGGAGGCTGTTTAATATTCAGTGGGTGTAGTGTAACCAAAACTGTTCGTCCAAAGAAGGAAAGTGTAAGCCCCTCAAAAGGAGAGGAGACCAGTTCCTCCCAAACGCAATCCAAACAAGGTCATCTTCCATCCAAAAAGCAGTTGACCACCGACCAGAAGGTGATTAACTATTTACGTGTTTACGGCCCTATTGCTCAACAAGAGATGAAAAGTTTCAAAATCCCAGCTAGCATTACTCTAGCCCAAGGGCTTTTAGAGTCGGGTTTTGGCGAAGGCCGTCTTGCGGTAGAAGGGAATAATCACTTTGGAATCAAATGCCATAGCGGTTGGAGAGGAAAAAGAATTTATCATGATGACGATGAAAAAGGCGAGTGTTTTCGGGTTTATAAAGACCCTAGCCGCTCTTATCGCGATCATTCACTCTTTTTGACAGAGCGCTCGCGCTATGCTTTCCTTTTTCGACTGGGTAAGCGAGACTACAAAGCTTGGGCGAGAGGATTAAAAAAAGCTGGCTATGCAACCGATCCCCAATATCCGCAAAAATTAATCCGTTTGATTGAGCGCTTTGACCTCGATCAATACGATACCAATAAAAGGATCAATCCTGTCGACAAAAAGGTTCGTTTGATTGGCGATAACTCCAAGCTTTACATTGTACAAAAAGGAGACACCCTTTATTCGATTGCAAAAAGCTGGAATGTGGAAATCAATGAAATCAAACGAATGAACCAATTAAATGACAACACCATTTATCTGGGACAGGAGCTTATTTTACCAAAAAAATAGAAATGAAATACCAACGTAGTAGTGCCCTTTTTTCGGCGGCAAAAAAAGTTATTCCTGGAGGAGTTAATTCGCCTGTTCGGGCCTTTAAGTCAGTAGGAGGTGATCCTATTTTTGTAGACAAAGCAAAAGGCGCTTACCTTTTTGATGAAGACGGAAATCGTTTCATTGATTATATTTCAAGTTGGGGTCCGATGATCATCGGACATGCCCATGAAGACGTGATTGAAGCCCTAACACGGCAAGCAAAAAAGGGAACGTCATATGGAATACCTACAGCTTTAGAAACTGAAATTGCATCCTTGGTTGTTTCTGTAGTGCCTAATATTGACAAAGTGCGTTTTGTCAACTCTGGAACAGAAGCCTGTATGAGTGCCGTTCGTTTAGCACGTGGGTTTACCTCACGCGAAAAGATCATCAAGTTTGCGGGCTGTTATCATGGACATTCCGATGCTTTTTTAATTCAAGCAGGAAGTGGCGCTGTCACTTTTGGGGCGCCGAATAGCCCTGGGGTTACTCAAGGCACTGCTAAGGATACCTTGTTGGCCCATTACAACGATTTAGAAAGTGTTCGTCAAGTTTTTGAACAGTATCCCGATGAAATAGCAGCCATTATTATTGAGCCTGTTGCTGGAAACATGGGGTGTATTCCCCCTTTAGCCGGTTTCCTTGAAGGCTTACGTGATTTGTGCGATCAATATGGTGCACTTTTGATTTTTGATGAAGTTATGACAGGATTTCGTTTAGCGTTGGGTGGGGCGCAAGAACGTTTGGGGGTTGATGCTGATATTGTCACCTTTGGAAAAGTCATTGGCGGCGGTCTTCCGGTTGGGGCTTTTGCTGCGCGTTCGGAAATCATGCAAGTATTGGCCCCCGAAGGGCCAGTCTATCAGGCAGGAACGCTAAGCGGTAACCCGCTTGCTATGACAGCGGGATTAACAACACTCAACTGTATGATTAGAGACAAAACGCTCTTTAGTCGTCTTGATAAAAAAACAGAACAATTACATCTGGGAATGAAAGCATTGATAGACGCAAAGGGTATTCCTCATCAATTCAATCGCTTTGGTTCAATGTTGTCGCTTCACTTTACTGCTGAGAAAGTCATCAACTTTTCTACTGCTGCCCTTGGAAATAATGACCAGTTTAAACACTATTTTCACGCGATGCTCAAGGGTGGAGTCTATTTGCCACCCAGTGCTTTTGAAAGTTATTTTCTTAACGATGCCTTGTCTGAGGAAGACATTGCCTTTACCCTTACGGTTTTTGAAGATTATTTGAAGAGGCTTTAAAGGAGTTTTACCCAAAGTTCGTCGTCTACTTTGCTGACTTGCGCCTGCTTTTTGGCTGTAAGTCCTTTTAGGGCTTTGTCCCATTTTTTATTACTCAACCCGACCTGATCTTTTAATGCCGTTAAGGCAATAGGATGTTTCTTTTTCAATTCACCGAAAACAGTTTTTTCTTCTTCGGTCAACTCAACCTCTTTTTTCTCAGGGCGCATTTGTGGAAAGAAGAGAACTTCCTGTATCGAATTATTGTTGGTCATCAACATCACTAAGCGGTCTATACCAATACCAATACCAGAAGTGGGCGGCATACCATACTCGAGTGCACGCAAGAAGTCTTGGTCGATAAACATGGCCTCATCATCGCCTTTTTCAGAGAGTTTGAGCTGTTCTTCAAACCGTTCACGTTGGTCAATAGGATCGTTTAGTTCGGTATAGGCGTTGGCCAATTCTTTGCCGTTGACCATCAACTCAAATCGTTCGGTTAATCGTTTGTTTGTTCGGTGTTCTTTGGTGAGTGGGCTCATTTCTTTAGGGTAGTCGGTAATGAAGGTAGGTTGGATGTAATGATGTTCGCACTTTTCACCAAAAATTTCATCGATTAATTTCCCAACACCCATGGTATCGTTAACCTCTAAACCAAGTTGCTTTGCAGTAGCCATTAACTCATTTTCATTCATTTCCGACACATCGAAGCCTGTATGAATTTTAATGGCTTCTAAAATAGGAACACGGGGGTAAGGAGCTTTAAAATCAATGATGTGTTCACCAACAGTAACTTTAGAGGAACCATTAGAGTCGAGGGCGACTTTCTCGAGCAAGGCCTCAGTGGTTTCCATCATCCAAAAATAATCTTTATAGGCTACATAGAGCTCCATCACCGTAAACTCTGGATTGTGGGTCCGGTCCATCCCTTCGTTTCTAAAGTCTTTGGAAAATTCATACACCCCATCAAAGCCACCGACAATGAGTCGCTTGAGATATAATTCATTGGCGATGCGCAAATACAAGGGAATATCTAATGCGTTGTGGTGGGTCACAAATGGGCGGGCAGAGGCCCCTCCTGGAATAGGCTGTAAAATGGGCGTTTCGACCTCGAGATATTCTCTCTCATTAAAAAAGCTGCGAATACTGTTGGTGATTTTTGTCCTTTTGATGAAGGTGGCCTTCACCTTTGGGTTGACAATCAAGTCTACATAGCGTTGCCGATAGCGGAGCTCTGGATCATTAAATTCGTCATAAACTTTTCCCTCGGCATCGGTTTTGGGTAGGGGCAGAGGGCGTAAAGTTTTATTTAAAATGGTCAAACCACTAACCTGAACCGTTTTCTCGCCCACCTGAGTCTTAAATAAGGTCCCTTCTACACCAATGATGTCTCCAATATCGAGCAGTTTTTTATAAACCTCGTTGTAGAGAGTTTTGTCTTCTCCTGGGCATAGTTCATCTCGATTAAAATACACTTGGATTCTCCCTTGGCTGTCTTGCAATTCGGCAAAACTCGCTTTTCCTTGAATTCGTCTTGACATTAATCGGCCAGCAATGATCACTTTTTGACCTTCGGTAAAATGGGATTTTATCTCCGTAGAAGTGTGATCTACAGGGAAGCCTGCGGCAGGGTAAGGATCAATACCCATTTCCCTAAGTGTTGCTAATTTCTCTCTTCTTATGGTTTCCTGTTCGCTTAGACCCGACATAGTGTTTAAAAATTTTAGCAAAGATAAGCACTCTGCAACAATTCAAAGTTGTTAAATTAGCGTAATAAATAATTTTTGTCCATGAGTCTTTTTCGCGTTTTACTCTCCATTCTTTTTCCACCCCTTGCCGTTCTAGATTGTGGTTGTGGCTCGATCACCATTGTTTTTATTTTAACCCTTTGTGGTTGGGTCCCAGGAACAATTGCGGCTTTAGTGATTTTAAATAACACGAATCAGTTTGAATAAAGTTCCAAACAAAGTGGTTAAAGTGGTTGATCTGGGGCGAAAGCCCTATAAGCCAACATGGGACCTCCAAGAAGCTCAACTTAAGGCCATAGTTGAAAAAAAACGTGACAACCGTTCTAAAAACCAATCACTTCCCACCTCAAATTTTTTTTATTGGGTTGAACACCCTCCAGTCATTACTCTTGGAAAAAGTGGTTTTCCAAAGCATCTCTTGCTCAATGCCGAAGAACTCAAAGACAAAGGGATCGAATTTTTTACAACTAATCGTGGTGGAGATATCACCTTTCACGGACCTGGCCAATTGGTCGGCTACCCTGTATTAGATTTAGAAAACTTCTTTACCGATATCCACAAATATCTTCGCTCTTTGGAGGAAGTTATTATTTTGACCCTAAAAGAGTTTAATATTAGGGCCACAAGAAGTGAAGGAGAGACTGGCGTTTGGCTTGATGTAGGCACGCCCTATGCACGTAAAATTTGTGCGATGGGGGTCAAAGCTAGTCGTTGGGTCACCATGCATGGTTTTGCCTTAAATGTCAACACCGATCTGAGTTATTTCGACTACATTATTCCTTGTGGAATCCAAGGGAAGGCGGTCACCTCTATGGAAAAAGAATGTCAAACTAAAATTCCACTCGAGCAAGTGAAAATAAAAATTCAGGAACATTTTTCAGCGGTCTTTCAGGCTGAGATAGTACTTACTTAATCTCATAAATAATAATATCCCTCTGTTCAGATTGAACCACCATTTCCAACGCATTATCTTTATCAGCATTGGTCAAATCTACAGCAGAAGTTCCATAAACTGGAAAACCATTGACGGGACTGCCGTCACTGTAAAACAAATACACTTTTTCAGCTTCTAAATTGGTTACCGAAACATAAATCGTGTTGTTGAGGTAAAAAATCTTCGGTGGTGTGTACGTGCCAAAAGGGAGAGTCACGGGAATGCCTTTGATCACAAGAGTATTTTCAGAAAGTGTGACTAATGACTTAGTCGTTGCGTTTATCGCATGGCCTTTTTCCAAGGCTAAATCTGTTTTGACAATGTTGCCTTTGGTGTCAATTTGAATTAAGTCTCCTGCTGAGCTAGTGGTAGTAAAGGTTTTCAGATATGAATAAATGTCTTGGTTGGAGGGTGAAAACTTGGTTTTAACTTTAATCCTTGGTTTTCCTGTTCGTGTAAGTAGATTCAGTGTCCCGTTCTCCTCTTTAATGACGATATAGTCTTTTTTGTCAATCCTAATGTGCTTGGGTTTCGCACTTATGGGTGATCCTGTTTTTTTGAAGGCAAAGCCTTTAACTTTTTTTCCTTTGCCATTGAACATTTGAATAGATTTTCCTTGCGCTAGAACAAAACGGTAATCGCGTCTTTGATCGTAATCAAAAACAGCCAAGGGCTGAAGAGGTTCTGTAGAAGGTACTTTAATGTTAAATGGGGGAACTACTTTTCCGTTTCGGTCTAAAACATAAAACCGATCTTCGGTCCGAAAGGCGATTTGTAAACGACCGTTTTTGTATAAATCCACTTGACTGATCTTTCCCTGAATTTTGCCTGTAAGTTTTTTCTTCCAAAATAGTTTTCCGCTATTTGAAAACAAGTATAGAACATTGTCTTGGTCTTGAACAACGATATCTTTTTCTTTTGATCGGTGATTTTTTAACCACAATGGGGCAGAAGACAACGGCTGGTCTAGGGACAACAAAACAACATTGTTAACGGTCTGTTGGTTTTGCTTTGTTTGATTCTTGTGAAACCTGTAGTGGAGGTGTAAATAATCGTCCTCAACGATACCCTGAAAGGCTAAATAAGGCAAAAGGTCTGTATCGAGTTTTTTCCATAGATTATTTTTTGGATATAATGCCGTCAATTTGGCGGTATTGGCTCCCCAGAACAGATTGCTCTTTTCACTCAATGTTTCATTATAAAATTCTTCAAAACTTTGATTTTTTCCCAAAGTTTTTTCGTCTTTGTAAGCGGCAATGAGTGTTTTTATTCCACTTTCTGTTTCCCCAAAGAGAAGGAAATCATCGAGTTTGGCTACCCATTGCACATCACTATCTTCGCCTAGACCACTAATCAGGGCTTTAATTTCACGAGAGAGACGGGTCTTGTAGTAGGGTGTGGTTCGGTATCTTTTGGTTTCTGTTTCAGGTAAAAAAGTGCTACTCGCTCGTGTTTCGTCTATAAGGTGAAAGGCAAGGGCCGTTTCGTTATTGAGTCGAATCAACGCAATTTCATCGATGCTTTCAAGTGCAGTGAGGTCTGTAGAAGTAAGGGGGTAATTGTGAAAAAGCACCCATTTTTTAAATTTATTTTCAAGGATTTTAATGTTGTCAATGGTTAGCGAAAGAAAGGTGACCATAGTGGCAGGAATGGCCTTTAGGATAAAACTTTTTTTAGGCGCGTTGGACTGCAACATCCCCACAGGATCGCCAATGGAATCAACTAATTTTATCAGGCCGTCTAGTTCAATGGCCTGAGGACTAATAGTTAAGTCTAAGCTAGACCAGTTTTGTCCTATTTTTGGAAAAAGCGGAAGGGCCCCAAAAGTAGTGTTTAAGAGAGACTCTTCTTTTGCTTTAAGGTGAATATTTACTGGTGCTTTATCATCGGCAGTTTTTACAATGTCGTAGAACACTTTACTCTGAATCCCTTTAGCCTTTTGTTGATAGTTTCGAATACAGTTTTCAATTACAATTTTTGTGTCAGAATGCAAGGTAAACCCGTCAATAAAAGCAGTGTAAAGAAGTTTTGCGTTGTCTTTTTGGATGTAAAGCTTTTCTCCACTGTAATCTACAGAAGGATAATTGAGAAAAGCACTGTCGATGGCAGCCTTGTATACCACACTTAAAGCTTTTTCATTTTTCCCAAAATTGGTTAAGCTTATAATTTGTGGTGTTTGTTCGTTAACATTCAAACGTTTCATTTTTTTGGCAAGCTGAGGGAAATTCTCAGGGAAGTATTTTAAAATGGGATTGTTTGTCAGTGCGTTTTCCAGTTCGTTAAGATCGTTAATTTGAAAGACCAAGGGGGTGTTTTGAGGAACCCAATCAACCAGTGTGGTTGTGTTTTCTCTGACCGATTCGCAAGAGGCCAACAAAGTGAGTACTACAGCAAGGTAAAGGAGGAGGCAATTTGAATGAGAATGCATAAAAAATTATTCTATGGTGTAAAAATAAGAAACTCAAAAGGCAATTTGTAATTGTTCGGGGAGTAATCGAAAAGATTTTCTGTGATGCAGGCAAGCGCCGTGCTTTTTTATTCCTTCACGATGGGCTTGTGTGGGGTAGCCTTTGTTCGATTTCCATTGATAATGTGGATAGGTTTCGTCGAGTTTTTTCATCACATCATCCCGATAGGTTTTTGCTAAAACAGAGGCCGCAGCGATATTTAAAAAGCGTCCGTCGCCTTTGATAAAACATTGATAAGGAACCCCATCGTATGGTTTAAAACGATTACCGTCAACTGCAATAAACTCGGGTTTAATCGAAAGTTTTCGAAGTGCTTTTTGCATGCTAAGGATTGAAGCGTTTAAGATGTTTAGGGCATCGATTTCTTTAACACTGCTATGCGCAACTGCAAATGCTAGGGCTTTTTGCTCAATGATGGGACGCAAAGCATAGCGCTGTTTTTCGGTCATTTTTTTTGAGTCATTGAGCAACGGATGAGAAAAATCGGGGGGTAAGATAACGGCTGCTGCAGTTACAGGGCCTGCCAAACAACCGCGACCTGCTTCGTCTGTTCCAGCCTCTAAAAGCGTGCTAAATTGTGTGGGGAGAGAATTCATGACCTACAAATATAAGTAGAATTAACATCGCTTTTGGTGAAGACTATTTTTTCTCAAAGCAAATCAAATTAAGTTATAACTTCGCACAAAATAAAGTTCACCATGCGGCAGCCACAACTCCTGCTCTTTTTATTCTTGTATTTATCCGTTTTGGGGGTCTGGGGTCAAGCAATCACGCCCTCAACACCTACGTTATCGGATTCTGCTTTGTCAGACCGTTTATTCGCTAATGAAACTTCTGACACCATTGCTTCCACTGCCAAAGTCGCAAAAGAAGCAGTCCCTGTGCAAGATAGCCTAAAGAAAAAAGTCCTCTTTGCACGAAAAGAAGAAAAGGTGGTTGAAATAGACACGGCAACCATAGATATGTACAAAATTTATCAAGAAGGAAAACCTGCTGTTTTTGTCGATACAACTTTAACCATTCAAAAGGAATATAAATTCAACTTCCTTAGAAAGGATTATTTTGAGCTTTTACCCTTTGTGAACATGGGGCATGCTTTTAATCGTCTCGGACACGATTTTACACAAGGCACACGCCAACCGCAAATGGGCGCAAAATCCAAACACTTTTCCTACTTTCAAATTGAAGACATAAATTACTATCGCGTACCCACCCCCTTAACAGAGCTGTTTTTTAAAACCACATTAGAACAAGGACAACTCTCCGATGCTACCATAACAATCAATACCAGTCCTCAATTCAATTTTGCGATAGCTTATCGTGGCATGCGTTCACTTGGAAAGTATATCAATCAACGCTCGGCTAATGAAGTTTTCCGTCTGTCTTTGACCTATCAAACCGTCAACGAACGTTACAAAGCCAAGGCACATTACGCTTCACAAGAGCTTATAAATCAAGAATATGGTGGGATAACCGATCAAGACCTTCAGTTGTTTGAATCTGGCGATCCCGATTTTATTGAACGATCTGTCTTGAATGTTCGGCTCAAAAATGCCGAAAACACCCTTAAAGGAAAGCGTTCTTTTTTTCAGCACAACTACAGTTTGTTTGAATCAAAAGATACCACAGCCACCCGTTGGACATTGGGGCATCAGATCATGAATGAAACTAAATTTTTCAAGTATTCCGATAGCTCGAGATCAGATTATTTTGGTCCTCAAGTTGCAGAAGAACAAATCGACGATCAAGTCCATTGGGCCATTGTTAAAAATAGATTTGAAACCAGCCTTGCCAATCCGAGATTGGGAGAACTGACAGCAGGGTTAGAATATTCAAAAATAGATTACTTCTATCGTCTAGAAGAAGAATTAGCAACAGATGAACTTCCTCAAGAACCGTCTTTTGCGGTGACATCTCCGCTCTCACTGACCGCTAAACAGAGCTTCTTGAATGCCGATTACAAATTTAACTGGCGCGGGTTTGACTTTTTAGCCCATTTCAACAAAACACTGTTAAGCGATTTCTTGAGTGATGACATCAGCTTAAAAGCAAAAATAACACTTAAAAACAGCATGTTCTTTGAGGGTAAAGCGAGCTTCATCAACAAAAGTCCAGATTTTAATTTTATGCGTTACCGAAGCAGTTACGCCTACTACAATTGGTATAACCCATCTTTGGGAAATGAAAAGATAACATCTTTGAGTGCGACCCTCTCACATCCCAAATGGGGAAGCCTTTCAGGGCACCTTCAGCGTTTAGAAAATTTCACCTATTACAACCAGGTTTTTTCCGAGACCAGTTCCGAGACCACCACTACCCCAGATCTTATGCGTGCAGAAGTTGTGCAAAGTACTTCCGCGATCACTTACGTTAAGGTGCGTTATCAATCGCATTATCAATTCAGAAAATTTGGATTGACCACCACAGCACAATATCAAAATGTAAGTTCTGAGGGAAGTACAGAGGCGTCTTCTTCTGCTCAAATCATCAATGTTCCCGAATGGAATGTCAGGTCCACCCTAAGTTTTAGTTCCGATTTGTTTAAAAAAGCACTTTTCATTCAAGCCGGAATTACCGGACACTATTTCACCCGCTATTATGCCGATCAATACAATCCACTCTTGGGTGATTTTATGCGACAAGATCGGCAAACCATAGGTAATTTTCCACGTATTGATTTGTTTGTCAACGGTAAAATTAAGCAAACGCGGATTTATTTTAAATACGAGCACATCAACTCCACACTCACAGGTTACAATTTCTACAGTGCTGTTGGCTATCCCTACCGCGATCGTATTCTTCGATTTGGTGTAGTATGGAATTTCTTTCAGTAAATAAATTGCTGATAAGCAAGCCCTTATAGAGTAAGTAAAAAAAACTTTCAAAAATTAGTTCGCAACTATTGTGTGTGGAGAAAAAGGGTTTTATATTTGCAGCCGCTAAAGGGTAATAGCTTTAGTGTACGATCTTTGAAAAAACAGAAAATGACAGCGTGTATCATACGATACATGAAGAACAAAACCATTTTGAGACCTTTCAATTTACTTTAGTTGTAGACAAATTAAAACAAACTACAACGAAGAGTTTGATCCTGGCTCAGGATGAACGCTAGCGGCAGGCCTAACACATGCAAGTCGAGGGGTAACAGAGAGTGCTTGCACTTTGCTGACGACCGGCGCACGGGTGCGTAACGCGTATGCAACCTACCTTCTACAGGGGGATAGCCCAGAGAAATTTGGAATAATACCCCATACGATCTTTACTTGGCATCGAGTAGAGAAGAAAACTTTTTGTGGTAGAAGATGGGCATGCGTCCTATTAGTTAGTTGGTGAGGTAACGGCTCACCAAGACGTCGATAGGTAGGGGCCCTGAGAGGGGGATCCCCCACACTGGTACTGAGACACGGACCAGACTC
>JBMZTS010000012.1:0-20972 GCA_049623905.1 Flavobacteriaceae bacterium | reverse complement strand
GGTACACTAGAAAATTTTAAACTCTACGGTGCTGGATTATTATCATCAATAGGGGAGAGCCAATGGTGTATGTCTAAAGAAGTTAAAAAACATCCCTTCAACTTAGAAGTTATGCACCAGAAGTTTGATATTACACAACCCCAACCACACCTCTTTGTGACACCCAATTTTGCTCATTTAAGTAAAGTTTTAGAAGAATTAGCCAATACGATGGGGCTTCGTAAAGGGGGAAAAGAAAGTGTTGAAAAATTGGTGCTTTCTGAAGAAATTGGCACGGTAGAACTAAGCACAGGTCTTCAGATTTCTGGACAATTCCAAACCTTAATTTCACACCCTCATGCCTCCTCAAAAGTCGCGTATATTCAAACCACTGGGGTCACCGCACTGTCCTATCGCAATCAAGAAATTGTTGGACATGGGTCTAAGTATCACGCCGAGGGTTTTGGCTCTCCAATTGGGCAACTCAAAGGAAGCAATCTCGCTATTGAGGACATGACTCCTAGCGACCTCGAAGCTTTTGGTATTATTGAAGGGAATACAGTTACATTGAATTTTGATAGTGGGGTGAGTGTTGAGGGTAAAATTCTCACAGGTATCCGAAATTTATTTGGAAAAATCATGATGATTTGTTTTCAAGAGTGTACGGTTCGTTTTGAAGATCAAATTCTCTTTCAACCGCAATGGGGGCAATTTGATATGGCCATAGGAAAATCGATTACCGCTGCCTATGCCGGTCCGGCCGACACTCAGTATTTTCCATACGAAAAGCGAAAAATGATGTCCACTCCATCCCCTCCTTCAATAACAAAAATAAACAAGTACTATCAGGCAATTGAGGATATTGGACGAGCAGAAAAGGATTTTAAGGTAAAAATTGATGAAATTGGTGCTAGTGTTCTAGCTGCTGCCCCTAAAGATTGGCTTTTGATTCTTAATTTTCATACATTATGTGTAGAGAAAAATGAAACGCTATGGGCAAATCGCGCCATGAGTGTTCTCGAAAAAATGAAAACAAGTCATCCCTCTGTCGCTCATTTGATCGAGGACGGCTTACAATTATTTTCAAAACCGTTTTAAAAATACGTTTATGCCAATTTATCATCATTTAGGAAAAATTCCAGAGAAGCGTCACACGCAATTTCGTCAAGCCGATGGAAGTCTTTTTCATGAAGAATTGTTTGGAACCATTGGATTTGACGGCATGTCAACTCTATTGTATCACCACCATCGCCCAACGCAGGTAAAGCGCATTGACACTCCTGTAGATATACGGCCTAAAATTGCGGTGGAACACAACATCACCTCACGAAAATTTATGGGTTTTGATGTGGCCCCTCAAGATGACTTTTTGGAAGCAAGAGTGCCTTTATTGGTCAATACTGATATTCACATTGGCGTCGCGGCACCTCAATCCTCTCTAACCACCTATTTTTATAAAAATGTGGATGCCGATGAAATGTTATTCGTCCACAAGGGCTCTGGTGTTTTAAGGACATTTGTAGGCCAAATTCCTTTTCAGCCAGGAGATTATCTCATCATTCCCCGCGGAATGATTTATCAGATAGATTTTGAAACACAAGAGAATCGCTTGCTTTATGCGGAATCCTTTCATCCCATCTATACCCCGAAGCGTTACCGAAATTGGTTTGGTCAATTGATGGAAAACGCTCCCTTCTGCGAACGCGACTATATACTTCCGCGTGAGCTTGAAACCTATAATGAAAAAGGGGAATTTATTTTAAAAATAAAAAAGGAAGGCTGGCTTCATACCATGGTCTATGCCACACACCCCTTCGATGTTGTTGGTTGGGATGGCTACAATTATCCGTATGGATTTTCCATCCATAATTTCGAACCTATAACAGGGCGAGTTCACCAACCCCCTCCTGTGCATCAAACCTTTGAAACCAACGCCTTTGTTATTTGTTCTTTCTGTCCCCGATTATACGACTATCATCCCTTAGCTATTCCAGCACCATACAATCATTCCAATATTGATTCTGATGAAATGCTCTACTATGTCGATGGTGATTTTATGAGCCGTAATGATATTGCCCCAGGTCACATTTCGTTGCACCCTTCTGGAATTCCACATGGTCCACACCCTGGAACCTATGAAGGGAGTATAGGAAAAAGTAGCACACAAGAATTGGCCGTCATGATCGATACATTTAAACCGCTAAAAGTGACTGAGCACGCTTTAAAAATTGATGACGGAAAGTATTTCAAATCTTGGTTAGATAAAACAAAATGATATGATAGAAATACCTTCAAATTCTGACTTTAGTAGTGCCAATCTTCCTTTTGGGGTTTTTTCAACCGCAACATCCAAAGCACGTATTGGTGTGGCTTTGGGAAACCACATTATAGATCTTAAGGCGTTGAGTCATTATCATCAATTTGATTTTGACACCTCTGTTTTCGAACAAAACGTTCTCAACGACTTTATTGCTTTAGGGAAAGAAAAAACTACACAAGTGAGACGCACTATCCAAGAATGGATCGGAGAGAGCACCAGTATTCTCTATCAGAAAGACGATGTGTTTGTTCTTCAAACGGATGCTACAATGCACTTGCCTGTTCGGGTTGGCGATTACACCGATTTTTACTCCAGTAAAGAGCATGCCACTAATGTAGGGAAAATGTTCCGCGACCCCGACAATGCGCTTTTGCCCAACTGGAAACATATTCCCGTGGGCTATCACGGCCGTGCTTCTTCGATTATTCCAAGTGGTCAGCCAATCATTCGGCCTCAGGGGCAAATTCTTCCAAAAGATCAATCACATCCTGTTTTTCAACCAACCCAACGCCTTGATTTTGAACTAGAAATGGCTTTTATCATTGGCAAGGAATCTAAACTTGGACAACCCATCTCAACAAGTGAAGCAGAAGATTATATTTTTGGGATGGTGATTTTTAACGATTGGTCAGCACGGGATATACAAAAGTGGGAATACGTTCCACTTGGGCCGTTTTTGGGTAAAAATTTTGCTTCCTCCATTTCACCTTGGGTCGTACCCCTCGAAGCACTAGATCCTTTTAGGGTACAAGGGCCAAAACAAGCCCCAGAGGTGTTACCTTACCTCCAATATAAAGGCTCAAAAAACTATGACTTATCGCTTGAAGTAAGTGTCACGCCCGAAAATGCTGAAGAAACCGTAGTTAGTCATTCAAATTTTAAATATATGTATTGGAACATGGTTCAGCAATTGGCACATCATACGGTCAATGGATGTAATGTTAGAGTCGGAGATTTGCTGGCTTCTGGAACAATTTCTGGGAAAGATAAACGCTCCTATGGCTCCATGTTAGAACTCTCATGGGCCGGAACACAACCTGTCCTCCTGAACGATGGCACTAGCCGAAAATTCCTCTTAGATGGAGATACTGTAACTATGCGTGCTTATGGCGAAAAAGACACTATTCGAGTCGGGTTTGGACATGTTTCAACTAAAATTTTGCCAAGCTCATGACAGGCTTCACTTCCATAGATCCCAATGAACTTAATCAACAACAAGTTCATCAACATTTGCTATCTGCCGTCGCACCACGCCCTATCTGTTTTGCTAGTACCATAGACAAAAAAGGAAATGTCAATTTAAGTCCTTTTAGTTTTTTTAATGTGTTTAGTTCTAATCCGCCTCTCTTAATTTTTTCTCCAGCAAGAAGTGGAAGAGACAATACGATTAAACACACCCTAGCCAATGTAACTGAAGTGGAGGAAGTCGTTATTAATATCATTGATTATGCGCTTGTAGAACAAATGTCACTATCGAGTACGGCCTATGCCAAAGGCGTCAATGAGTTCGTTAAATCTGGACTATCTCAAGTAAAGAGCACTAAAGTACAGCCTCCACGTGTTGGAGAAGCCCCAATCGCTTTCGAATGCAAGGTCAACCAAATCATTTCCTTGGGCAATCAACCTGGGGCAGGTAACCTTGTGTTGGCAGAAGTGGTTTTAATGCATTTTAAAAACGATCACTTAGACACCGAAGGTCGTTTGGCCACTGAAAAAATGGATTGGGTGGCCCGTATGGGCGGAAATTGGTATGCCAAGATCACTTCAGAATCGCTCTTTCAACTCTCAAAACCCAACCAAAATAAAGGAATTGGTGTTGATCAATTGCCGAGAAGTATTCAAAATAGTACCATCTTGACGGGAAATAATTTGGGCCGATTGGGAAACATTGATCGTTTACCCACACAAATAGAGATAGATAAAATGAAACACTCTAATCCGATTAAAAATGTATTATCTTCCTTTGAAGGTGAAAAGGCAATAGCACCATTGCACCTGTTAGCACAGGAAGAATTGACGCTTAAAAATGATTTTAGTGCCTTAACAATCTTACACATTGCCGATCAAATTAATCAATAATAGACGTGTCTTAAAATCAGTTGTATATGATTACAAAATCAGTAAATAGTGTTGAAAAAGCCTTAGAAGGGCTTACTTCTAATATGACCCTAATGCTGGGTGGATTTGGATTATGTGGTATCCCAGAAAATGCCATAGCCGAAATGGTGAGACGCAATATTAATGGTTTGACCTGTATTTCAAACAATGCTGGCGTAGATGATTTTGGATTAGGGCTTTTGCTACAAAAGAAGCAAATAAGAAAAATGATTTCGTCTTATGTAGGAGAGAATGCCGAGTTTGAACGCCAAATGCTCAGTGGTGAATTGCAGGTTGAGCTGATCCCGCAAGGGACATTGGCCGAACGTTGTCGTGCAGCACAAATGGGTATCCCAGCATTCTTCACACCCGCGGGGTATGGTACGGAAGTGGCCGATAATAAAGAAAGTAGGCTATTTAATGGGAAGCCCCATTTGTTAGAACATGCTTTTAAAGCCGATTTTTCATTGATCAAGGCATGGAAAGGTGACGCTGCAGGAAACTTAATTTTTAAAGGAACAGCGCGAAACTTTAATGCCCCTATGGCGGGTGCGGCCAAAATATGTGTGGCAGAAGTAGAAGAATTGCTCCCTGTTGGAGCCCTAGATTCAAATGAAATCCATGTTCCAGGAGTATTTGTCCAACGCATTTTTCAAGGCAAACATTATGAAAAGAGAATAGAGCAAAGAACGGTAATTAAAAGATAGCAAGATGGCTTTAGATAAAAATGGGATTGCACAACGCATCGCGAAAGAAGTTAAAGACGGCTACTATGTCAATCTTGGAATAGGAATTCCGACCCTAGTGGCAAACTTTGTTCGCGACGACATTGAAGTTGAATTTCAGAGTGAAAATGGAATATTGGGCATGGGCCCCTTCCCTCTAGAGGGCGAGGAAGACGCCGATTTAATTAATGCTGGAAAACAAACCATCACTGCCTTGGCTGGTGCAAGTTTTTTTGATTCGGCCATGAGTTTTGGTATGATTCGCGGCCAACACATTGACTTGACAATTTTAGGCGCTATGGAAGTAGCCGATAATGGAGACATTGCCAACTGGAAAATTCCCAATAAAATGGTTAAAGGGATGGGTGGAGCTATGGATTTGGTTGCCTCGGCAGAAAACATCATTGTTGCGATGACCCATACCAATCGAGCAGGGGCTTCGAAGCTTTTAAAGCAATGTAGTTTACCATTAACTGGAGTGGGTTGTGTAAAGAAAATTGTAACCGATTTAGCCTGTTTAGAAGTCACTAAAGAAGGGTTTTATTTACTTGAAAGGGCACCGGGGGTAAGTGTTGAACAAATTAAAAGGGCTACAGATGGAAGACTCTATATTCCAAATGAAGTACCTGAAATGGTATTATAACCCCCAGTAATCATTTAGCGTTACCAGAAAGATATTCGTAAGGATTAAAAGGGGAGATGGTCAACGTCTCGTATCTTTTAATTATGTTTGTAAAATTTAAAAAAAATTAAAATATATGGTAGATGTTGAAAAAGTAGTTAAAGAATTTGAAGCCGCCGCAAAACGTATGTCTAATGTAGGACCGTGCATTACCATTTTCGGTTCAGCAAGAACAAAATCCACGCATGAGCATTACAAAGCTGCTGTCGAAATAGCCAAAGGCTTATCAGAATCTGGATATGGTATTATCACTGGTGGTGGTGGTGGGATCATGGAAGCTGGTAACAAAGGCGCCTCTCTGGGTGGAGGTAAATCGGTCGGATTATCAATTTTCTTACCTTTTGAAACCTGTGCCAATGACTTTGTCAATAACAATGTAGATTTTAATTATTTTTTTGCCCGCAAGGTTATTTTTGTCAACTACAGTTCGGCGTTTGTCATTGCTCCGGGTGGGGTGGGGACACTAGATGAATTTTTTGAAGTCTTTACCTTGATACAAACGGGTAAAATCAAAAAGCGTCCAATTGTCTTGTATGATTCTTCATACTGGAAGCCTTTGATAGAGCAGCTCAAGTCAATGGTAGGGTATACAATTAGTGCTCAAGATATTGATTTGTTAAAAATATCGGACGACCCTCAAGAAGTTATTGATTATTTAAATGACAACATCATCCAGTTACCCTCATACTGGAAAGGTTAAGTACTGCCCTATTACAGTTGACTTCCCACCATGTTTATTCTTTAAATGTCCTTTTTCCTCTGTGGTGTTTAAATAGTTGTATATTGAAGTGTTAAACCATAAAACCAATTCAATGAAAACTAAAACAATTTTTTATTTGTTAGCCGCACAGAATCTATTGATAGGTGCGCTACTTTATTTTGGCGCTGAAGCCATTTCAATTGCTGCTGGGGCAAGCGCACAGGGCTTGGCAGAATCTACAGCAGGTAATATGGGCCTTGGAGCTTCTTTTGTAGGCATGGCAGCGATTACCTATTCTATTAGAAATTTAACTGGAGACTCCGCAAAGAGTGCCCTGAAAGGCTGGGGGATAGCAGGATTAATTATTTTGGGGGAATTAGTCTCTCGTATGATTCAAAACCCAGACTTCACACCACCATTAGGATTTTTAATTACAGGGATTACATTTATTATTCTCGCTTTTTATAGTGCTAGAAAAACAGCTTAATTTCCCCCCTTTTTAGAATACTCTTCTCGAATTTATATGAAATAGCCAACAAAAGGACAGATCATATCAACCAATAAAAACCCCCTCTGTTACAACAGAGGGGGTTAAATTTTCAGTGACCTCGGCAGGATTCAAACCTGCAACCTCTTGAGCCGTAATCAAGTGCACTATTCAGTTATGCTACGAGGCCGTTAGTGGCTGCAAATATACTTTAATTTTAAAATCCCGTGAAGCTTCAATTCACTTTTTTTCTTCTGACTTAAAAAAAAAGCATCCCCGAAAGGATGCTTAAATCGTCAGTTTCAACTGCGTATTATACGTTAGCAGATTTTACTGTCTTAATAATTCGTGCAGCAATTTTGTACGGATCACCGTTTGAAGCAGGACGTCGATCTTCCAACCAACCTTTCCAGCCTTTTTCTACAGTAATAATTGGAATACGGATAGACGCACCACGATCGGAAACACCGTAGCTGAAATCGTTAATTGAAGCTGTCTCGTGAAGTCCAGTTAAACGTTGATCGTTGAACTGTCCATAAACTTCAATGTGTTCTTTTGTTACAGGACGGAAAGCTTCACAAATTTTCTCATAAGTCGCTTTGTCGCCACAAGTACGTAAGGTAGTGTTGGAGAAGTTAGCGTGCATCCCCGAACCGTTCCAGTCACCTTTGATTGGTTTTGGGTGGTATTCGATGTAATAGCCATACTGCTCTGTCAATCGATCTAGAAGGTAGCGTGCAATCCAGATTTCGTCACCTGCTTTCTTAGCACCTTTGGCGAACAATTGGAATTCCCATTGCCCACTTGCTACTTCTTGGTTAATGCCTTCAAAGTTTAACCCCGCCTCAATACACAGGTCTGCGTGTTCTTCAACAAAATCTCTTCCGTGAGTGTTTTTTCCTCCTACAGAGCAGTAGTAAAGCCCTTGTGGACCAGGATAACCACCAACAGGGAAACCTAGTGGGAGTTGAGTTTCTTTATCCATGATAAAGTATTCTTGTTCAAAACCAAACCAAAAATCATTATCATCGTCATCGATGGTTGCTCGTGCGTTTGATTCATGTGCACTTCCATCGGCATTCAATACTTCCGTCATAACCAAAAAGCCATTGTGGCGTGATGGGTCTGGGTAAATAGCGACTGGTTTTAATAAACAGTCTGAAGAACCTCCTTCAGCTTGAAGGGTAGAAGATCCGTCAAAAGACCACATTTCACAGTCTTCTAATTTTCCGCTAAAATCTTCAACGATTTTAGTTTTGCTACGCAAGTTAGCAGTGGGCTTGTAGCCATCTAACCAGATGTACTCTAATTTTGATTTGCTCATAGTTTAATAATTAAATAACAATTGCAACAAAAGTATACTTTACAGAATAACCTCCCTTTTTTTAGGGGTATAAAATATTAACAATCATTAATTTTTTGTTAATACCATAATTTTTTTAGGGTAAAAGTTCAATATTTATAAAATATTTGGGATAAACCTTCAAGAATTAAATTTTATATTTGTTGAAGATAAAACGATTACCCCATGAATAACTTAAGATTCGATGCGTTAAGACACATCGCGCGCCAAGAACGGCCCGAAAAAAAAGTTGAAAAGAACCGGATTGAGCAATTTGCTGACAATGTTTTGGACGAAAAGAAACTTGAACAATATTTAAGCAAACCTGCTTTTGAAGAAATGGTAAACGCTATCCGCAAGGGCAGTCAAATTTCTCGCTCTTTAGCCGAGCAGATTGCACAGGTGATGAAGGTCTGGGCACTCGAAAAAGGTGCGACTCATTATACCCATTGGTTTCAACCACTTACTGGGGCTACTGCTGAAAAGCACGAATCTTTTCTTGATTTTTCCAAAGATGGCCAAGCCATTTCAGGTTTAGAAGGCTCTCAGCTTGTTCAGCAAGAACCCGATGCGTCTAGTTTTCCAAGTGGTGGTATCCGCAATACTTTTGAAGCAAGAGGATACACCGCATGGGACCCCACCTCTCCCGCCTTTCTTTTTGGAAACACTCTTTGTATTCCCACTATTTTTGTCTCATACACTGGCGAGGCTTTAGACTATAAGACACCGCTTCTTCGCTCAATCACCGCTGTGGATCATGCAGCGACAGAAGTGTGTAAATACTTTGACAAAAATATAAGTAAAGTCACTCCCACTCTTGGCTGGGAACAAGAGTACTTTTTGGTGGATCGTTTCTTAATGGCCTCTCGTCCAGATTTGATTTTAACGGGTCGCACTCTCATGGGACATGGGTCTTCAAAAGGGCAGCAACTCGACGATCATTATTTTGGTTCTATTCCAAGCCGAATGCTCTCCTTTATGCAAGATTTGGAAAGCGAGTGTAGGCTTCTCGGGATACCTGTCAAAACACGTCACAATGAGGTGGCTCCTTCCCAATTTGAACTAGCACCCATTTTTGAAGAGGTCAATTTATCTGTCGATCACAATGCCTTATTGGTTGATGTAATGAAAAGAACTGCAGAAAAACACAAGCTAGAAGTTCTTTTTCACGAAAAACCATTTGAGGGGATCAACGGATCTGGAAAACACAACAATTGGTCTTTAATGACCAACAAAGGCATAAATTTGCTCAGCCCTGGTAAAACACCCATGAGCAATCTTCAGTTCCTGACTTTTTTCATCAACACCATAGCAGCCGTTCACGAACATCAAGAATTGCTTTGTGCATCGATGATGAGTGCCAGTAATGACCATCGTCTCGGGGCAAATGAAGCCCCCCCCACCATTATTTCTGTTTTTATTGGCGAGCAACTGACAAAAGTACTCAATGACTTGGCGCAAGTTTCCGAAGGGAAGCTTTCCCCCCAAGAAAAGACAGATTTAAAGCTCAATGTTGTTGGGAAAATTCCAGAGATTTTATTGGATAATACCGATCGAAACAGAACCTCGCCTTTTGCTTTTACAGGGAATAAGTTTGAGTTTCGTGCCGTAGGGGCCAAAGCAAATTGTGCCAAACCAATGACGGTTCTCAACACAATTGTTGCCGATCAATTGGTCCGCTTTAAAACGGGTGTCGATGCTTTAATGGCCAAGGACCCCAAAATGAAAAAAGACGATGCGATATTCAACGAATTACGTGATCTAATAAAAGAGGTTCTTCCAGTCCTTTTTGAAGGCGATGGTTACAGTGAAATTTGGATTAAAGAAGCTACCAAACGTGGCTTACATCATGTGCAAAACACGCCCGACGCATTAAGAGCCTATGTTTCTGAAAAAAGCTTGCGTTTGTTTGAAAATCAAAAGGTGCTTGGTAAAAGAGAATTGGAAGCACGTTTGACTGTTGATTTGGAGCATTACACTTTGGAACTACAAATCGAAGGAAGAACTCTGGGGGATTTGGCGCGAAATCACATTATTCCAACGGCGATAAAATACCTCAATAACTTGATCGAAAACGTCAAAGGACTCAAAGAAATATATGGTGAAGAATTTGCGTTGCACGCCAAAGAGCAGGTGCAGTTGATTGAGCGTATTTCTTCTCATATTTCCGAGATCAATTCTGGCGTCAATCAAATGATTACTGAACGAAAGAAAGCCAACCAAATCACAGACCATTACAAAAAAGCACTGGCCTATTGTAATGATGTGAAGCCTTATTTTCAAGAAATTCGCTACCACTGTGACAAGTTAGAATTACTGGTCGATAATTCACTTTGGCCTTTGGCGAAATACAGAGAGTTGCTTTTCTCGCATTAGTGTTAATTGTTCTTTCTCAAGCAGAATAATTCCGTTATTTTTGTAAAAAATATTTATGGGTTCAGAATCAAATGATCGTTATCGCCTTCGCGGAGTATCCGCTCAAAAAGAAGACGTTCACAAAGCCATAAAAAAAATTGATAAAGGACTTTTTCCGAAGGCTTTTTGTAAAATAGTACCCGATTATCTTACGGGTAGTGACGAGCACTGTATAGTCATGCATGCCGATGGGGCAGGAACAAAGTCGTCCTTGGCCTACGCTTATTGGAAAGAAACCGGCGATTTGTCAGTTTGGAAGGGAATAGCCCAAGATGCCCTAATTATGAATATTGATGATTTGCTTTGTGTTGGCGCCACAGAGAATATCCTTCTCTCTTCAACAATTGGGAGAAACAAGCAACGTATTCCCGGAGAGGTATTAGCCGCAATCATTAATGGAACTGAAATACTGATTAACGACTTGGCTGCTCATGGGGTGAGCATTAAGAGCACAGGAGGCGAAACCGCTGATGTGGGTGATCTTGTACAGACGATCATTGTAGATTCTACTGTTGTTGCACGAATGAAAAGAAGCGATGTTATTGATAATGCACGTATTGCTGCGGGAGATGTCATTGTGGGTTTATCTTCGTTTGGTCAAGCGAACTATGAAGCCGAATACAACGGCGGCATGGGTAGTAACGGTTTGACTTCCGCACGTCATGATGTTTTTAACAAGACAGTTAAAGAAAAATATCCTGAAACCTTCGACCCGAGCCTTCCTGAGGATTTGGTTTATTCAGGGTCGAAATATTTAACAGAATCTATTGACGATGCTCCCTTAGATGCAGGGAAATTAGTCTTGTCTCCAACCCGTACCTACGCTCCAGTGATTCAAGAAATCTTTAAACAAATTGACCGTTCATCTATCCATGGTATGGTGCATTGTAGTGGAGGGGCTCAGACTAAAATTCTACATTTTGTTGATCACCTCCATATCGTAAAAGACAATCTTTTTCCTACACCTCCATTGTTTTCACTCATTCAAAAAGAATCGGGTACTGCATGGAAAGAAATGTATGAGGTTTTTAATATGGGTCATCGAATGGAGCTCTACGTTCCAGAAAACATAGCCTCTACAATCATAGCCATTAGTGAATCGCTTGGCGTGAGTGCTAAAATTGTTGGCAGAGTAGAGAAAGCAAAAGTAAAACAACTTACCATTAAAAGTCAGCACGGGACTTTCCGGTATTAGAGGTTAAAAGTTTTATTTTCAGTAATTTATTCACTAAATTTATTGAAAAAAATAAATGAAAAAGTTTGTAAAGCAGCTGTTTCTAGGCTTGCCCATGGCCTTTATATGGCTTCAGTGTAGTGGTGGAGAAGATGAAGGTAATGATTATATTCCATCTGAAGAGGCCTCCATTTCAGTTAGTAATTTAACAACAAATTTCGATGAAAACCCGTCTGATGGGGATTTCATAGCTGGTATCCAAGCATCAACCACAAGCGGACCGTTAAGTTTCTCCTTTATTTCAGAAAGTGTAGAAGGGGCCATGACCATCAACGATTCGACAGGAGAACTATTTGTGGGCGATTCTAGTCTATTCGATTTTGAATCCCGTTACACGCTAACAGCTGTTGTCCGCGTATCTTCTGGAAGTGCAAGTCAAGATATTACAGTCACCGTAAATTTGAATGATATTGTTGAATTGACCGCAAGCACCATAATTTGGGACGGCCCGACCATTACTTTTGCCAAGGCCAACGGCGCAGATCCGTCGATTGAATCGAATCAGGACCGCTTGACGTCAAATGTATGGATAACCCGAGCTAATCAGGGTCAAATTTACAACGCTGTTTTAGAATCATCAGCGAATAATACTTCTAGCCCTGCTGGCACTCAATGGGCCAGGGGAACTTTAAACGATTTAGAAACACTAAGCTTTACATCATTCCGTGAAGCTTGTCCGAATGGGAAGCCAAAAAATGTTGTTGCCGTGCCTATGGTACTTCGCCTTATTGAGGATGACATTTATTTGGAAGTGCGATTTACATCTTGGTCAAGCAACAAACAAGGAGGATTTACCTATGAGCGAACAACAATGGAATAAGCGGGTAACCTTTGGCAAACGAGTTGTTAGAATAAGCGACCCCTCAATGAGTGTAGAAAAAAGACATCTTGGTCACTTACGACAATGTGCTTTTTTGATTGCCTTACTATTTACTCAAGTGGTGTTGGGCCAAAACTGGGAATCGGACTGGACTAACGTGGTCGCAAAAGCCCAAGAAGACCAAAAGAAAATACTTCTTGTTTTCTCAGGTTCCGATTGGTGTATTCCCTGTATTCGACTTGAGCGAGATCTGTGGTTAAATAAAACATTTATGGCTTTTGCTACAACAGACTTGCTGCTTTATCGTGCCGATTTTCCGAAACGAAAAAAAAATAGACTTTCAGAAGAATTAAGGACTCAAAATGAATCTTTAGCTCAGCTTTATAACCCTAACGGGTATTTTCCGTGGGTGGTTGTCTTTTCTCCCGATTTAAAAATTAAAGGCACCTTTACCTATACCAAACAATCGGTGGCGAGATATATCGACAACATCAATAGCTACTGAGATGCATAAAATAATTCTTCTTTGGGGCTCACTTTTAATTCTATTTAGTTCTCATGCCCAGCAGTTATTTCAAAAGAAATTTCAAAAGATGGGATCTTCTTTCGAAATCACCGTAGTCGATAGTCAAGAAGATCGAGCGCTAGAAATGATAGCGCTGGCCATAGAAGAAATTGACCGAATAGAGCGCTTGATCTCTTCTTGGCAACTCACTTCAGAAACCACGGAAATTAATCAAAATGCTGGACTGAAAGCAGTAGTTGTTTCAAAAGAACTTCTAGAGTTGATCTCTAGGGCGAATATTATTTCTGATCTGGTCTATGGGAATTTTGATATTTCGTATGCTTCAATCGATCATTTATGGAATTTTAATGGAAAGGAAGTTGAGCTTCCTTCAGAAGAAATACTCCAAAAGGCGGTTGCTAAAATTGGGTATAAAAAAATTCAAATTGATACTGACCAGCAAACTGTTTTTCTTCCTCAAAAGGGAATGAAAATTGGTTTTGGTGCGATTGGTAAAGGCTATGCTGCAGACCGGGTAAAGCGTTTATTGATCTCTAAAGGCGTTAAAGCAGGTATCGTAAATGCTTCAGGTGATATGTCTGCATGGGGAAAACAACCCAATGGCGATCCCTGGCAAATAGGTTTGGTCAATCCGATGAATAAAAACAAAGTTTTTTCCTGGTTTTCGCTTAATGAAAACGCTGTCGTTACCTCTGGTGATTACGAGCGCTACCTAACCATTGCGGGTAAACGATATGGACATATTATCAATCCAAAAACAGGAAAACCTAGTCAAGGGGTTATTAGTTGTACTGTCTTTGCTCCAAAAGCAGAATTGGCCGATGCCCTCGCCACAGCGATCTTTGTAATGGGAATAGATCTAGGAATTGATTTGATCAATAAACTTCCCAATATTGAGGCTTTGATGATTGATGATGCGGGGAAAATATTCACTTCAAAAAACATTGATTTAGATGAGACGACATAGGGCAGTAATTTTTTTATCATCTCTTGTATTGTGGACCCATTGCACGGTCGTAAAAGAATACAATAAAGTCGCTATAAATGACGAAGACATGAAGCTTAGTGCAGTTTCTTGCGAGCGTTTTGAGACGAATTTTCAAATCTATCGCGAAGGTGCAGCAGGGGCCAATGGTGGAAAAACTGGAGGGGGTTGTGGGTGCAATTAAAACAACAATACTGAGTGCATTTGCCCTTTTATGTGGATTAGCATCTGCACAGTCAAAGGATTCCTTGCTTCTCTCGAAGAAAAGGGTTTTAGAAAGTGTTGAAGTTGATCTTCTGATGAGTTATTACCAACAAGAAGGTACTCATGCCGCTGTCACTGGTGGCTTAGGCAATGAATATCTAACAGACTACAGTCCCTCAATTGTAGTGCGTGTCCCGTTGAATGAAGACGCTGTGTTGACCGCCGATGTTGGTTTGTCGGCCTATACTTCGGCCAGTTCGAGTAATGGTAATCCGTTCAATCGCACGGGTGCTTCCGATCAGTACAGTGACGACGACGACTATCCGCGCGGAAACCCATCTGGCGAGGCACCTCAAGGCTCTCCTTGGATTACCTCCTCGGGGGCCTCAGCCAAAGACGTTCTGACGACCTTCAATTTAGGCTATCAAAAAGCTACTGATGATCGCAATCAGTATTGGGGTGTCAATCTTGGTGGTTCTGTTGAATATGACTATGAGTCTATCAATGGCGGACTCTCATTTGTTCACTTATGGAATGAAAAAAACACGGAACTTTCCGTAAAAGTTCAGGCGTTTTTTGACCGTTGGAAACCAATAATACCCACAGAACTTCACGAGTATGAGGTGTTTCAAGAACGTTTTCTCTACGATTCAAACAGCTACTTTCTTGGGGTGAGTATCATCGATGATCAGGGGAATAGTGTAGCAGGCTACCTTCCCGATAATTTTACGTCTTACGCCTCTGTCAATCGCAATTCTTTTGCGCTAAGTTTAGGCTTTTCACAAATATTATCAGCAAAACTTCAAGGGGCCATTTTTACAGACCTTGTCCTTCAAGAAGGTTTATTGTCCAATCCATTGCAACGGGTCTATTTTAGTGATCGCGCTGATTATTTTGTTGGTAATCCTCGAACTCTTGGGGGTTATGACTCTCCCCAAAACACCGATTTGTTTCATCTGGCTGACGATGTGGAACGCCTACCCCAAAAGCGTTTTAAAGCTCCTATCGGAATGCGTTTAAATTATTACCTCAATGAGTATATGGTACTTCGAAGTTATTACCGCTATTATGAAGACGATTGGGGCATTCGCTCGAATACCTTGCAACTTGAGCTTCCCTTGCGGTTTAATTTGGCCTGGAAAGTAGTCCCGATTTTTAGATATTACAATCAAACAGCAGCCGATTATTTCGCTCCCTACAATTCCCATTTATCGCAAAGTCCATTTTATACTTCCGATTACGATTTATCTGGTTTTACAAGTCATCAATGGGGAGTGTCGGTCAATTATCGCGCAATTTTGGCCAAGGTTCGCGTATTCGATTTTGGGCTAAAATCGGCCCAATTAAGAGCGCAAAAATATATGCGTAATGATGGGTTATCGGCTTTTATTGTCTCCACAGCTTTTCAATTTGTTTTAGATTAATCGCCTAGTGGGTTTAGGATAAAATATTTAAATTTGTGACTCTATAATGCCATTATGCTAGAAAAATTACAAATTATCCAACAACGCTTTGATGAAGTATCAGATTTGATCATTCAGCCTGATATTATCTCAGATCAGAAACGCTATGTTCAGCTGAACAAAGAGTACAAAGATTTGAGCAAGCTCATGGAGAAAGGGAAAATCTACAAAGGTCTTTTATCCAATCAAGAAGAAGCGCTTGAGATCATTAAGGACGGCAGTGACCAAGAAATGGTCGAGATGGCAAAACTCCAATTGGATGAAGCTAAAGAGCATCTTCCCACCCTAGAAGAGGAAATCAAGTTGATGTTGATTCCAAAGGATCCAGAAGACGCTAAAAATGTTGTGGTAGAAATTCGTGCCGGTACTGGAGGAGATGAAGCCAGTATTTTTGCCGGTGACCTCTACCGTATGTACACAAAATATTGCTCTGATTGCGGATGGTCGACAAGTTTGGTCGATAGTAGTGAAGGAACAGCAGGTGGATTTAAAGAAATCATCTTTGAAGTATCTGGTGAAGAAGTTTACGGGACAATGAAGTTTGAATCGGGAGTCCACCGCGTTCAGCGGGTTCCACAGACAGAGACTCAAGGCCGAGTACACACTTCTGCCGCTACCGTTATGGTCCTGCCAGAGGCCGAAGAATTTGATGTTGAAATTGACATGAACGATGTTCGAATTGACTATTTCTGCTCCTCAGGACCAGGAGGACAGTCGGTCAATACCACCTATTCCGCCGTTCGACTAACGCACGAACCTACGGGAATTGTGGCCCAATGTCAAGACCAAAAGTCGCAGCACAAAAATAAAGATAAGGCCTTAAAAGTATTACGGTCTCGTTTATACGAATTGGAATTGTCTAAAAAACTAGAAGCCGATGCCGAAAAGCGAAATTCACTGGTCTCCTCGGGTGACCGATCGGCAAAAATCCGAACCTATAACTATCCTCAAGGACGAGTTACAGATCACAGAATAGGACTTACCCTCTACGATCTTCAAAACATCATCAATGGGGACATTGGTAGGCTAATCGATGAACTTCAACTCTTTCAAAATACTGAAAAATTAAAAGAAGCGGGTGAAGTGTTTTAATTATGAAGATAGAAAAATTAAAAGCCGAAATACGGCGTAAAAAGTCTTTTCTCTGTGTAGGATTGGACGTAGATTTAGAAAAAATACCCTCTTCATTTAAGAACTCTCCCTCTGCACTATACGATTTTTCTAAAGCAATTATTGATGCGACAGCAAATTATGCGGTAGCCTATAAACCCAATATTGCCTTTTTTGAAACCTATGGTGTTGCAGGAATGTCGGCTTTGAAAGCAGTTATTGATTATCTCAATCAGAATTATCCTGAGGTTTTTACTATTGCCGACGCAAAGCGAGGAGACATTGGCAATACCTCTACACGCTACGCCAAAGCTTATTTTGAAACCTTGGGTTTTGATGCCATAACCGTTGCCCCTTATATGGGAAGAGACTCGGTTGAGCCTTTTTTGGCATTTAAAGAAAACCACACCATTTTATTAGCTCTCACATCAAACTCTGGCTCTAACGATTTTCAGCGTCTTGAGTCGGAAGGAAAACCATTATATCAGTCCGTTATTGAAACGGCAAAATCGTGGGAGGGTCAAGAACGCTTGATGTATGTGGTTGGAGCCACCCGTGCAGAATCACTGAAACACATTCGGACACTTATTCCAGAGGCTTTTTTATTAGTTCCAGGGGTAGGGGCACAGGGAGGGAATCTAGCTGAAGTTGCTCGAAATGGATTAAATGATTCGGTAGGATTACTTGTAAATTCATCTCGGGCTATCCTTTATGCCTCTAAAGAAGATGATTTTGCTCAAGCGGCTGCACAAGTCGCCGAAAAAGTGCAAAACCAAATGCAACAAATACTGATAGACAATAACTTACTTTGATGCTGAATTATACACTTCATCGATCGAAAGACCAACAGCAATGGGTTACATTTATTCACGGTGCAGGGGGGAGTTCAACCATTTGGTTCAAGCAAATTAAGAGTTTTTCCAGATTTTTCAATTTATTGCTTATCGACCTTCGCGGTCATGGGAAATCGAAGTCTCATCTTAAAGACCTCTCTAATAGTACTTATACCTTTGATGCTATTGCCAAGGAAGTCATTGATGTTTTGGATCATGAAAAGATCAAATCATCCCATTTCATGGGCATTTCATTGGGAACTATTTTGATTCGTTCTATTGCAGAACAATGGCCAGATCGGGTAGAGAGTATGATTATGGGAGGCGCAATTTTAAAATTAAATTTTAGATCAAGGGTTTTAATGCATTTTGGGAATGCAACCAAATCCATTTTACCTTATATGTGGCTTTATAAGCTTTTGGCGTTTATCATTATGCCAAACCGCAATCACAAAGAGTCTCGCTTGTTGTTTGTCAGAGAGGCCAAAAAATTATATCAAAAAGAGTTTATCCGTTGGTTTAAACTCACTTCCGATGTCATTCCACTATTAAAGATGTTTCGACAAGAGGAAATTAAGATTCCTACTCTTTATGTAATGGGCGATCAGGACTATATGTTTTTGCCAGCAGTACGCCAGGTGGTAGTCGATCACAGTCTTTCTGAATTAAAAGTGATTCCCGATTGTGGCCACGTTGTCAATGTTGAAAATCCGCAACGCTTCAATCACTTATCGCTCGGCTTTTTAAAAAGCCTTTAGGAAAAAACCACCGTTTTATTCTGATAAACCATAACTTTTCTTTTTAAATGAAGCTGAATGGCTTTAGCTAAAACGATGCGTTCCAAATCCCTTCCTTTGGCAATAAAATCCTCAATAGAGTGAAGGTGAGAGACTTGCGTTATATTTTGTTCTATGATTGGACCAGCATCCAATTCTTCAGTCACATAGTGGCTAGTAGCACCAATAATTTTCACCCCTCTATTGTAGGCTGAATGGTAGGGTCTTGCGCCAGGAAATGCGGGTAAAAATGAATGATGAATATTAATTATTTTATTGGGAAAGTGGGAAATTAATTTAGGCGATATGATTTGCATATAGCGCGCTAAAACGACATATTCTATCTTGTGTTTTTTTAGAATCTCTAATTGCTGTTCCTCTGCCTGCGCTTTTTTGTCTTTATGGACCGGAACATGGTAAAACGGAATGTCGAACCGATCAGCAATGGGTTTTAAATCGGTATGATTACTAAGAATAAATGGAATATCTACCTCAAATTCATTCGACTGTGAACGTGCTAAAATATCATAAAGACAATGATCGTATTTAGAAACGAACAAGGCCATTTTTGGGCGGTTGTTTAAATCATAAAGCTCATAAGTCAACTGGAAAGGCTCCTTAACGTTAACATTGAATGTTTCTATAAAGTCTTTTTTAGAAAAATTGTTTTGAATGAACTCGCATTCCAATCGCATAAAAAAGAGGGCATTCTCGCGGTCCACATATTGGTCTATGTAGAGAATATTCCCTTTGTTTTGGTGTATAAAGTTTGTTACCGTTGCGATGATGCCTTTTTGGTCAAGACAGTGAATGTTTAAAATAAATTTTGTCATTCCATTGAGTTTAATTCACGCAATATTACAGTTTTTATCTGACAGAAAAGCAAAAAACCCTTGAATCTCAACTAAGTGATCCAAGGGTTAAAAAAACCAAACAAATTATAAGTTAAAAGCTGTAGATAGCCGCAAGAACAAATGATGCGAGATTATCTGAAAAGTCGGTTGCATTTTTAGAATAAACTTCTGCAGAAGCAGTGTCAATTCTAAATTCAGGCTTTAAGGTGAAGTTCCCTGAAGTATAGCTCCCTGTGATGGTGATGGAAGTATTATCTGCTTCGTCACTACCTTCAGTGGAGAGGCTACTTACACCAGCACCTTTTTCGTTGAAAATTTCACCACGTAATCCTACTGTAAAGCTATCAGAAAGGGCTAACTGTGGGTATAAAGCTACCCCTGAGAAACCATCGTCATCACCAATCTCTGTAGTTGTAGCGTTAACACCAAGGAAAAATGATTCGCTGATGTCTATCCCTCCTGTGAAGTCAAATTGTGTGTAGTCTTCTCCAGCCAATAAGTTGATATACTGACCGTAGATACCAAGCTGAACACCATACATGTACGAATCAAAAACATCTCCAGTGCTTGCATCAAAATTGCCCTCAGTGTAGTCAGTTTGGTTGAATAAACCAACCATTAAGGACACATTATCGGAGAAGCTGATGTCCGCCTTGATCCCTGTGTGAGAGAACGGTCCGTAAGAAAACATATAAGAGGTAGAGTAGTTGAAGTTTGCTGCTGGTGAGATGACCTCATACCCTAGGAAGGTGTTGAAGTTACCTAAAGTAACCGTTAGTTTGTCACTAAAGCTGTAGTATGCATACAATTGATTAACGATGTTTGAAGATCCCGTTGAGTTAAAGACAGCTTCTGTTCCACGTGGTCCGTAAACAAAATCTGCAACAAAACCGTGTTTTTCACCTTCGTATCCAAGTACGATATTGGCCATTCCTAGGGCAAAACCAGGGACGTTAGCAAAAGAAGTGAAAGGTGCGTAGTCGCTACTTCTAAAGTAAGTGTCAATTGAACCAGAGACTGCAAAGGTTGATTCTTCTGTTGCTGTTTCCTCTTGAGCAAAGAGCGATGAAGCAAATACAAGCGTTAAAGCGAAAAATAAATTTTTTAAAGATTTCATGTTAAATATAGTTGTTGAATTAATGTTTTATTAGTGTTGATTCATTCTAAAGTCAGCATAAGCATCCATGCCGTGTTCAGATAAGTCGAGTCCTTTAAGTTCCTCTTCTTTGTCTACACGTAAACCGATGATTGCTTTTACGATAAAGAGAATTGCGAATGAGGTAATGACACAGAATATCCCTACGATACCAACGCCAGCAAGTTGGATTAGGAATTGGTCCACACTCGCCATTGCACCGAATATACCTACAGCTAGTGTTCCCCAGATCCCACAAATTAAGTGAACGGCCACAGCTCCAAC
>JBMZTS010000011.1:0-21941 GCA_049623905.1 Flavobacteriaceae bacterium | reverse complement strand
ATTTCGGGTATCGTTAACGATGAAAAAATTTCAGCGGCTTTTGAAGTGACTCAACTTAAAAATAAAACCAAAGATTTTGCCTTGATCAGTCAACTTTCAAACATCAACCTTTCCGCTTTAGGATGGACACCAGTTGACTCCGATGTTCGCCTTAAAGCATTGGTGGCGCTTAATGGCTCTGGCTACAACGTATCTAAGATTGGTTTTAGCGGTATGAGTATCAAGAACAACAGAGGCACCACAGCTTTTAATGATTTCTTAGTGGTGTTGTCTTCCAACTCCGGAATCAATCAGATTAAGCAAATAGGCTCCGATTTTTTTGATCTAAGCCTCAGAGGACGCTTTAGTTATCGCAATATGCTAGCCATCGCGCAGTCAGCGTTTGAAGAAGCCTTATTGATTCCAAAACAAGCACCGGTAAGAAAGCAAGAGTCATTTGAGTTCAATCTAATTCTTCAAGAGCGCTTGCTAAAGGCCTTGTATCCGGATTTAATTTCTCCAGAAAACATCAATTTAGGGGGGAAAATAAGCTCTCTTTCTGGTGAATCTTCCTTTTCAGTTTTCCTTCCTTTTCTCACTTATAAGGGGTATCGTTTTGAAGCCCTTTCATTAGAAACAACAACAAATAATCCCGAAGTTCTCTCGCGCTTTAAAGCCGACAAAATTTATTGGGATAAAGGTCAGCTTTCCGAAATTGCTCTTGTGACAAAAAATCAAAAGGGCAATTTAAACGCTCAATTAAATGGGAAGTTTGGAAAAAGCGGACAGAATAGCTTTGGTTTAGACTTTAGCTACAAACAAGCGGCGACCAAATCGATTTTTTCAGTTGCGCGTACCACGCTCCTTTTGGGAGGCGAGCAATGGGTGTTGAAAGAAGGAAATCTCCCCTCACTTGTTTATGACACAGCCAATCAACAGCTATCCTTATTGGATTTTAGCGTAAAAACAAATCAACAGTCGTTAAGCACTGATTTTCAATACACCTCGATTAATGATTTTAGTTTAAAGGTGAAAACAGAAAATCTAAAATTAAATCCAATTTTACCAGAAGGAGATAAGTTTAATTTTTGGGGCACCTTAAATTCTGAGGTTACTATTGTTCAAAATGATCAACAAACCAGTGCCAGTATTGCCATAGGCTTAGATGATCTGGAGATCAACAAAGTTTATCTGGGAGATTTGTCTTTTAATGTGGAGGGTAATCCACAATTTAAAACCTATACCGTCTCGACACAATTGGAGAAAGACAACAGCATAACCTTGAAGGGAAGCGGAAACATATACATTCCAAATCAACTTCCCAACCTCAATATTGATTTTGAGCTACAGGATTTTGACATTTCATTTTTATCAAGCTTAGGAAAAACCAAAATCACAAACTCCACAGGAAATTTAACAGGCGATTTAAATCTTTGGGGCGATTTTAAGGATCTTAAGTTGGCGGGCAATACTGTTTTGAATGAAGGCGGATTTTTTATTCCTAGTATAAATGCGCGTTACGAACTGGCCGAATCGACCAATGTCATTTTTAGAGACCGAACCATTGATTTTATTAATGCGAATGTGCAAGAATCATCTTCATTAACCCAAGGAATTTTGAATGGAAATCTGAGCCATTTTAACTTTAGTGCCTGGGAAATGGACATGGAATTGAACACAGAGCGACTCTTGGTTTATAATCGTTCAGAGCAGCCCGAATATTTATTTCATGGTCAAGGGTTTTTAAAAGGGAAAGCCAATTTTACTGGCCCAACAAAGGCACTAACACTTAAAGTGATAGGAAGCTCTTCTGAAGGGACTACTCTAGTAATTCCGTGGCGCGACAGCAAGGGGCTAACCGATACGTCTTTTATTGATTTCTTATCCAAAGGCAAGGATAAACAGAGTAAAATTACGACTGAAATTTCAGAATTTGACAAAGCTTTTAGAGGGTTTGAAATGATTTTTGAATTGGATATTAATCGAAATGCGGAGGTTGAGATAGTTGTTGACCAAAGTTCAGGAAGCACCCTCTCTGGGAGAGGTGCCGGCAATATTCTTATTGAGTCCAATACTGACGGGAAGTTTAATATTTGGGGTGATTTTATCACCTATGATGGGATTTATAATTTTAAAAACACTGGTCTTATAGATAAAAAATTCAAAGTGAATCAAGGCGGCACAATCGTATGGGAGGGCGATCCTCTTGAAGCTCAGCTCAACATTGAAGCGACTTATCAAGTGCCAGGAGGTGCAAATCCTGCTCTGCTCGTTGATAATCCAAATTTTAACCGCAAAATCCCAACCAATGTTAAAATTCAACTCATGGGGAATTTGATCAAGCCAGACGACCCAATATTTGATATTTCTTTCCCCAACACCACGGGAATTGTCGCTTCAGAAATCAATTACCGATTAGCCGATCAGGAGCGTCGACAACTTCAAGCGATTTCTCTCCTCTCCCAAGGGATTTTTATTAGTGAAGTGAGTGTTTCTCTCCAGGGAATCACCAATAATCTTTACCAAAAAGCATCTGATGTATTTAGTACTTTACTTGGAACTAATGATGGAAAACTCAATGTTGGGTTAAATTATTTGCAAGGGGAAGAAAATCCCGCTATTGATCTTCGTACTGAAGACCGAGTAGGCTTGACCCTAAGTACTCAAATAAGCGACCGTATTTTAATTAACGGAAAAATAGGGGTACCTATAGATGGATTAGAGGAAACTGTTATCGTGGGTGATGTTCAAATTGACTTTATACTCAACGAAAACGGCAATCTCAAAGCCAAAGTTTTCAATCGGGAAAATGAATTCAGATATTTAGGTGATGAATTTGGCTACACACAAGGTATGGGGATGTCCTATCAAGTCGATTTTAACACCTTCCAAGAATTGATAAAGAAAATACAGAAAAGGGCATCACCTCAGGTAGAACTTCCTGATAATAAATCAATTAGCGGTATGATTGAATACATTGATAAGGGCAACTGAAAACGTTGTCGTTTTTATTTGTGCTGATTTTAGTTAAATGTATTTTCCAAGCTGTTTTATATTGATTATTTTTGTGAGCCGATATGACAAAAAAAATCAAAAGAATAGCCGTTTTAACCTCTGGTGGAGATGCCCCTGGGATGAATGCTGCTGTTCGTGCAGTTGTAAGAACAAGTGTTTTTTATGAATTGGAATGTTTTATAGTCTACCAAGGTTATCAAGGTTTAATTGAGGGCAACTTAAAACGAGCCAATGCACGATCTGTCAATAACATTATTAACAAAGGAGGTACCATTCTTAAATCTGCTCGCTCCCTAGAATTTAGAACTCCAGAAGGGCGAAAGAAAGCCCACTACAATTTAGTTGAAAATAAAATTGATGCCTTAGTGGTTATCGGAGGAGATGGTTCTTTTACAGGGGCGATGATTTTTCAAGAAGAATTCGGTTTCCCTGTGATAGGTATTCCAGGAACTATTGATAATGATATTTTTGGGACCCAGCATACATTAGGTTACGATACAGCGATCAATACTGTAGTAGAAGTAATCGACAAAATTCGCGATACGGCTAGTTCTCATAACCGCTTATTTTTCGTTGAAGTGATGGGCCGCGATGCGGGCCATATCGCATTAAACTGCGGGATTGGAGCCGGCGCAGAAGAGATTTTAATTCCCGAAGAAAATAGAGGATTAGAACAATTACTAGACTCTTTAAAAAGAAGCGAAAAATCAGGAAAATCTTCAAGTATAGTGGTTGTTGCTGAAGGCGATAAAACAGGTAAAAACGTTTTTGAATTGGCCGCCTATGTAGAAAAAAATCTGCCTTATTACGAGGTGCGGGTTTCGGTTTTAGGTCATATGCAAAGAGGAGGCTCTCCCAGTTGTTTTGACAGGGTTTTAGCCTCGCGTATGGGAGTCCATGCCGTAGAAACCCTTCTTAAAGGTGAATCAAATGTCATGATTGGTGTCATCAACGATCAAATGAAACTAACGCCCCTCGAACAAGCAATTAAAGGAAAATCTGAAATTAACAAAGATTTATTACGCGTAACGGACATATTGTCCATATAAAATCAAATTTAAATTAAACACTCATGTCAATTAAAATTGGAATTAACGGTTTTGGAAGAATTGGACGAATGGTTTTTCGTTCAGCAATGAAACAAGAAGATGTCACCATCGTAGGAATCAATGATTTGTTAGATGTGAATCATTTGGCTTACCTCTTAAAATATGATTCTGTTCATGGAAAGTATGACGGAACTGTCGAGGTTGAAGGGAATAACCTTGTGGTAGATGGTCAGATCATAAATATTACAGCAGAGCGTAACCCAGCCGATATCGGATGGGGTGATCTTGGGACTGATGTTGTAGCCGAATGTACGGGTATCTTTACCACATTAGAAAAAGCGCAGGCTCACCTAGATGGAGGGGCGAAGAAAGTAGTGATTTCAGCTCCTTCCGCCGACGCACCCATGTTTGTTATGGGGGTTAACCATTCTGAAGCGACGGCAGATCAAACGATAGTATCGAATGCATCATGTACTACCAATTGTCTTGCTCCGGTGGCAAAAGTCCTCAATGATCATTTTGGTATCGAAGAAGGTTTAATGACGACAGTGCATGCGACAACAGCCACACAGTTTACAGTAGATGGTCCGTCGCGTAAAGATTTTAGAGGAGGACGAAGTGCACTAGTCAATATCATTCCTGCTTCTACAGGAGCGGCAAAAGCAGTGACTAAAGTAATCCCTTCACTAGTGGGTAAATTAACAGGGATGGCTTTTCGCGTTCCTACAGCCAATGTATCTGTAGTCGATTTGACTGTCAGATTGAATAAAGCCACCAGTTATGACGAAATCAAAGCCGTTATGCAGGCAGAAGCGCAAGGGGATATGGCAGGTGTTTTAGGTTACACTGAAGAAGCAGTGGTTTCGCAAGACTTTATTGGCGACGCTAGAACCTCAATTTTTGATGCTGGCGCAGGAATGGAACTAAGTTCTAATTTTTTTAAAATCATCAGTTGGTACGATAACGAATGTGGCTATTCAAATAAATTAATTGATTTGGCTAAGCACGTAAACGCTCTTTAATAATGTATCTCATTGTCGATAGTGGTTCTACGAAAACCGATTGGTATGCCGTAAACCAAAAAGGAGAAGTGATGTTTTCAACACAAACGCTTGGGTTGAATCCACAAGTATTGTCCTCCGCTATTTTGAATGAGCGTATCATCAATAATTATCAAATTTATCAAAATAGAGATGAGGTGACTCATCTCTATTTTTATGGTGCTGGATGTGGTGTAAAGTCTACTGTTGAACGTATTTTAAAAGTCTTTAAAGAGATTTTTATCCATTGTGAATTCATTATTAAAGAAGACACTTATGCGGCGGTTTATTCAACTACTGAAAAAGAGGAAGCTGCCATTGTGTGCATTCTAGGTACTGGATCGAATTGCTCTTATTTTGATGGGAAGGATGTCTATCAACACATCATTTCATTGGGCTATATTTTGATGGATGAGGCCAGTGGTAATTTTTTCGGAAAGCAATTAGTTCGTGGCTTTTATTTCAATGAGATGCCCGAAAACTTGGCAAAAAAATTCAATAATGAATTTGATCTAGATGCCGACAAAATCAAAGATAACCTTTACAGAAAGGAAAATCCAAATACGTATTTGGCCCGTTTTGCTCAATTTTTAATTGCGCATAAAAACGATCCCTACATGCAAAAAATCATCAAAGAGGGGCTTGATCGTTTTGTTCGTCATCAAATTTTCCAATTTGATAACGCCAAAGATGTTCCAATTCATTTTGTAGGCTCAATTGCTCATTTCCTAAAGGAAGAAATTAAGACCAGTTTAGATCAATACGGGTTAAAATTAGGGAAAGTGGTCAAGCGTCCAATTGACGGCTTGGTCAACTATCACATTTCACTTTTAGATCTTAAATGCGATAAAGCGCACTAGCGTTCTGCAATCATTGAAATTTCAATTCTTACAAACTTTGGCAGGTTGGCAACTTCTACGGTCTCACGTGCAGGTGCCGTCGCTTCCTCAAAATAGCGACCATAGACTTGATTGACAAGATTAAAATTGTTCATGTCGCTAAGGAAAATTGATGTTTTAACGACATTTTCAAATGTCATATTTGCCTCAGCCAATACGGCTTTTAAATTTTCCATGACCTGGGTTGTTTCGGCCTCTAAATCGCCTTGAACCAATGACATCTCGGCATCTAAAGGAATTTGACCTGAAAGATACAGCGTGCGATCGTTTACTAAAACCGCTTGATTATAGGGCCCTAGTGGGCTTGGAGCCAATTTGGATGTAATTATTTTTTTTGTCATTAACGTAGTGTTCTGTCGGGTTCCCGACGTTTTTCATATTTTAAATCACTCAACAAGCCCGACTTGATTCCAATAAAAAAATACCAAGACGCTCTGTCGCTAAAAGGCACCCAACTAAAATTGAGTTTCCAACTGTCTAAATCACGATCGAAACGCAATTGAGTATAAGTTACTCCTTTCCCTTTAAAGTCATACCCTGTTGACACGCCAATTTTCCATTTGGGTGTTAAATCAACATCTCCCGAGACCATCAATGAGTTGTTGGAAAAATCATTCTGCCCCCTAGAATTGTTATAGGTTAACGAATAGGCCAGATTGAGATTCCAATTGATGATCGTTTTGTAGAGTTGATCTGAAATTGTTTCATTTTCTTGATCATTTCGGGTCAATCCATTGGAGAAGTCGTTGGCTTTACCAAAGAGATCATCATCACGACCTCCTCCCGAGAGGCGTTCTTGTTCGTCGAGATCAAAATTTTCCTCTTCTTGCGTTTCTTCCTCTTCCTCTTGAGATCTTTTGAAGGTGTCGTTGTCCATTTTGAAGCTCATGTTCATATTGGCACTGGTAAGGCGCAATAGGCCCCCATCATTTTTGATATTAAAGGTGTTGATGCGATTTTGATTTTCATCTATGCCATAGGGGTCGAAAGTGGCGTTGAGGTTGGTGGTTAATTTATTCTTGAAAAAATCCAATCCAGTACTTACACGTATTGGGGCCAGCTTAAACTCAGTAGCTGCAAAATTATAGCTCGTGCTGAGGGTTAAATTATTAAGAAGCTTGATTTTTTCGGCTTCCTTCTTTAGAGTGTCTTTCGATCTGACTTTTGCCTCTAGGGTGTTGTTTATGGATATTCCCATCGAGCTAGAAAAATTTTTAGATGGTCGTCCAAAAAGGGCATTCTCGAATCGGGTGTATTCTGCAGTCTTACCAGTGGCATCAATGATGTAAGTGTCGTAATATTTGTCGAAACTCGGGTTGTTACTGTAGCTTATCGTCGGTCGAACGGTATGCCGTATGGATTCAATTTTCTTTCCTTCTTTAAAATTAACCGTGCCATATAGGGTGGTTCCTATACTCGCACTATAGTTGTAGGTTCTATAAGCATCAAAGCCACTAATGGTGTCTTTAACTATTCCTTTTTCTTCACTGAAGTCTTGATAGCGAATGGTATTGGGCGTCCATACTTCTGTGTAATTTCCACCAACACTTACACTGAGGTATTTCGCTACCTTAAAATTAGTATTAATGGGAATTTTATGGACCGCTCCCGAACGTGCATCCTCGTACATCTCTCGGGTGAATAACTTCTCTTCCGAAGTCTGGATTCTGCTTTCGGCTAGAGTGGTCAGCTGAAAATTGATGTTTTGAATCAGGCCTTTCTTGCTTCCTTCGCGTTTGGCAAATGGATAAATCCGTTCCATATTGCCTTGAAATGTCGGAAGGGTTAAATTGGCAGATTGTGTGTTTTTATTTTGCGATAAACTAGTCGTGAGCGAAATATTGACGCGCGGATATTTTGGAAATGTTTTAGAGTATGAAACAGAAGAACTCAGGTTGTTATTGAGAAAGTTGGCACTGTTGGTTTGATTGATGGATTCTTGAAAATATTCACTACTTCCTAGGTTGACTGAGGCCGAAAAATTAGATGTTGGATTGGCTTTCTGATCTTGTCGATGTGACCAGCGAATATTGTAAACACTTGTTTTAGAGTAATTGCCAAACCCCCTTTCGCCATTGACCAGATTTTCATAGCGAAAACTGAAGTTCCCACTGAATTTGTAATTTACTTTATAGGTGGTGTTCCAGCGAAATCCATAACTGCTGTTGGTGTAATAGTCGCCCGTAAGTGTGATGTCAAAATACTCAGAGAAGGGAAGGTAATAGCCCATGTTTTGAAGGTAATACCCTCTTTGATTGCTTTCGCCATAGGTTGGGAAAATAAAACCCGATTCCTTTTTGTCTCCCGCTGGAAAATAGGCGAAGGGCACAAAGACGGGAGTAGGGACATCGGCGATATAAAGATTACTAAGGCCCGCAACAATTTTCCCACCAGGCACCAGCTTGCCCTTGCGGATACGGATGTAGTAATCCGGATTTTCGGGATCGGTTGAAGTTGTTACTTTGGCGTCTTTAATATAATACAGGGAGTCGTTTTCTTTTTTGGTGTAATTAGAAAACACATTCATTCCTCCTTGCGCGGTTTTCGAATTCCAGATCAGAGCTCTTTTGGTGTTGAAATTAAAACGTATGGAGTCTGGATTCACCTGATCTTGCCCTTGTGTAAAGACGGGCTTTTGGGTTAAAACCCCTGTCGAGTCGGGAATACGACCAGCATACACCTCGTTTTTGGTATAATCCATGACGATGATACCAGACTTTAATTCCATGTCTTGGTAGGTTAAGACCGCGTCGTTATACAGTCTAATTTTATTGGTTTTTTGATTGATTTTTACGGAATCTTTGGCCGAATATTTGATTAAGTCCAGTAAAAGCGGTTTTTTGACATTCAGACTATCGTTACTGGTTACGCTAATACTGTCCAGTTGGATTTCTTTAATGAGTTCAAAACTGTTAGGCAACGAGTCTTTTTGCTGATCAAAAGTTGGTTGCGCTTGAAGAAAGTAAACACCAAAACAAGACAGGAGTAGAGTGAAAAAATAAAAAGACTTTGTTCGCAAGGTGATAAAGGCTAAATTTGTGTCAACCGACCTAGCTTCAAAATTACGTATATTTTTAAAGACTAATAGCGGTTTTAAGTATTTATTAGTAATGTCAAAAAACATTCGTTTTCGTTTAATTGGGTTTTATTGTCTTTTGTTTTTTTCAGCATTTTCTTTAGTGTTGGGTCAGACAACGGAAAAGAAATTTGTTGTTGTACTCGACGCTGGTCATGGTGGGAAAGACACAGGCAATAGAGGGAATGGCTATTATGAAAAGCATATTGCTTTAAATATCACCCTCGCCATTGGAGAAAGCTTAAAGAAACACGAAGACATTAAGGTCATCTATACACGAACTAGCGATCGTTTTATCGAATTAAACAACCGTGCTAAAATTGCGAACGAAGCCGATGCAGACCTTTTTATCTCTATTCATTGCGATGCTTTTACTTCATCTAGGGCTTTTGGTGCTGGAACTTTTGTTTTGGGACTTCATCGGAATCAAGACAATTTCAGGATTGCACAAAAAGAAAATTCCGTGATTTTCTTAGAAGAAGATTACGAGTCTACCTATGATGGGTTTGATCCCAATAACCCAGAGTCTGTCATTAGTTTGGTATTGATGCAAGAGACCTATTTAGACAAGAGTATTGAAGCAGCGAGTACCATACAGAAAAGCTTTGTTGAGAATCTTAATAGAAAAGACCGCACGGTAAAGCAAGCAGGTTTTCTTGTGTTGCGTGAGACCTATATGCCAAGCGTTTTGGTTGAAGTAGGTTTTTTAACCAATGCAAAAGAGGGGGCTTATTTAAACTCTAAAAAAGGGCAGCGTGAGATGGCTTCAACGATTTCACAAGCCATTTTAAATTACAAAAAACTCCTCAATGCATCTGTTTCCACTTTAGCAATTACTAAGACCAATCTAACAGATAAAGCACTCAATCCAGATACTTTAAAAACACCCAGCCATAGAAAATTAAGGGGAATTACATATAAGGTTCAGATCGCTGCTGGAAGTAAAAATTTGCCGTTAAAAAAGGAGAACTTTAAAGGGCTTAACGCTTTGAGTAGAGAAAATGACGGCAGGATTTACCGCTATTTTTACGGCAATGCTTCCTCTTATAATCAAGCTAAAAAACTCAAGAAGAAAGCCATTAAAAAAGGCTATAAACACGCTTTTTTAGTCGCCTTTAGAAATGGAGAAAAAATTCCGATTTCTGAAGCAATCTCCAAAGAATAATTAAGGCTAAAACAGAAATAATGCTTAGTTTTGAGATTGTAAAAAGCGCATAGTTGAAGTTAACTAACGAAATAAAAGCTGCCTTTGTCATTGTTGCGGGAATTTTCCTTTTCTTAATTGGGTTCAATTTCTTAAATGGAACCTCTTTATTTAAAAAAGAGCATAATTATTATGCCGTATACGATAATGTAGAAGGCCTTCAGATTGGGACAAAAATAACTGTCAATGGTTTGGCTGTTGGAAAAGTGTCCACCATCAATTTCCTCCCCAATTCCACAAAAATATTAGTGATGTTTACCCTGCGAAAGGATGTCAGGTTTTCCAAAAACAGTCAGGCCGAATTGTACGAAGCGAGTCTAATTGGCGGAAAGTCTATCGCCATACAACCGGTTTTTGATCAGGCCGAATTGATGCAAGATGGCGATACCCTTACTGGGGTCATCAAATCTGGCTTAACCGAAGTAGTTAGCCAGAAAATCGCCCCTTTACAGCAAAAAATAGAACAAGTTTTAACCAATGCTGACATGCTTTTTGCGGGAATTAATACTGTTCTTAACGAAGAAGGTCAAGATAATCTTTCGGTGACTTTAAGAGACCTCTCCAAGGCCATTAAGAATATTAATACCGTCGCGCAGTCCCTCAATGGGATTTTGACACAGCAAAAAGGAAATTTGAATACCACCCTCGATAACGTGGCAAGCATTAGCCAAAATGTCAACCAGCTTTCAGATTCTTTGGTTCATTCCAATATCAAACAGACGCTTGTCAAATTTGAAACCACGGTCACCCAACTCAATCGCATTCTCTCCGACATAGATCAAGGCAAGGGCAGTTTAGGTAAGCTCGTGAAAGAAGATGGGGTCTATCAAAATATTGAAGCGAGCACGAGAGAAATCGAAGCACTAATTAAAGATTTAAAGGAACATCCGAAGCGTTACGTTCATTTTTCATTGTTTGGAAAAAAAGAAACACCTTACCAAGAAGCGAAAGAATAAAAACTCTAGACTATGCTTATCTTGCCAAATATCATATTTACAATTTTACTTATCCTAGCGATTGGTTTTTTTGTGCGTAATGTTAGAAAGATTAGGCGCAACATCGCTCTTGGCAGAACGATTGACCGAACCGACAATGCAAAAGCCAGATGGGCCAATATGGCCAGGATTGCACTTGGACAGTCAAAAATGGTCAAACGTCCTATAGCTGGTTTTCTTCACCTTATCGTTTATGTAGGCTTTATTTTAATCAACATTGAATTGTTGGAAATAGTCGTTGATGGCATTTTAGGAACTCACCGAATTTTCGCGCCCTATATGGGGGGCTTTTACGACTTTCTTATCGCCAGTTTTGAAATTTTAGCGGCGCTTGTGCTTTTAAGTGTGCTGTTGTTTTGGTCCCGAAGAAATATTCTTAAAATCAAGCGTTTTTGGAAAGCCGAAATGAAAGGTTGGCCCAAGCTCGATGCCGACTTGATTTTGTATTTTGAAGTTGTTCTGATGAGCCTTTTCCTAACCATGAATGGAGCCGACCTAGCGATTCAAAATAATTTTCCAGAAGCGGCTCATTACGCTCAAGTGGGGGCATTCCCTATAAGTCAATTTATTCTCCCGCTTTTTGAGGGAAGCGGCTTAGAACAGCTTATTTTGATAGAACGAACAGCCTGGTGGATGCATATTATAGGGATTTTCTTCTTCTTAAATTACCTCTACTATTCCAAGCACCTTCATATTCTTTTAGCTTTCCCTAACACCTTTTTTGCCAACTTAGCACCCAAAGGACGTTTTGTTAATAACGCAAATGTAACGGCAGAGGTCAAATTAATGATGGATCCCGATGCCGACCCCTATGCGGCTTCTGCGGACACATCTACCGAGGTTGAAAAGTTTGGGGCATCGGATGTTATGGACCTACATCAAGTCCAGTTGCTCAATGCCTACACCTGTACAGAATGCGGACGGTGTACCAGTGAATGTCCCGCCAATCAAACGGGAAAAAAATTATCGCCTCGAAAAATTATGATGGCTACCCGTGATCGATTAACAGAGGTGGGGAAAAATATTGATAAAAACAACGGAAGCTTTATTGCCGATGGAAAACAACTCCTGGGTGACTATATTTCACATGAAGAACTGTGGGCATGTACCTCGTGTAATGCTTGTGTAGAAGCATGTCCAATAGACATTGATCCACTCTCTATAATCATGGATATGCGTCAATATCTTGTTATGGAGGAATCGGCTGCTCCTTCCGATTTAAACAATATGATGAGTAATATTGAAAATAATGGGGCCCCTTGGCCATTTAATCAACAAGACCGAGCCAATTGGGTTCAAGAACTATAAATTAATAAACACGTACAGCATGCACAAAGAAGAAGCAGAAAACTATCTACATCAAAAAGTTGAAAATGGAGAAGTAATTAGCCCTGTATTGCCCGAGGGGATTAAGAATTACTTAATTGATATCGACGGAACAGTTTGCGATGATATTCCCAATGAAGAACCCGAGCGTATGGCCACTGCCAATCATTACCCAGATGCTCTCGAAACCTTAAATGGCTGGTACGATCAAGGACATTTGATTTGCTTTTTTACTTCTCGGGTTGAAAGTCATCGACAAGTGACCGAAACATGGTTAAAAGCAAAAGGATTTAAGTATCACAGCCTTTTGATGGGTAAACCGAGAGGAGGAAATTATCATTGGATCGACAACCATTTGGTTAAAGCTACCCGCTACAACGGAAAATTTACAGATCTCGTCGAGAAAGATGTTACAATTGAGGTTTTTGACGATGGTCAACACGATTAAACAGTTCATATGATAAAAGTTTCAACGCTTGCCGAATGTCTTGCCGAAGGCCGCTCACCCGAAATCTTATTTTGGGTTGGCTGTGCTGGGAGTTTCGATGATCGCGCTAAAAAAATCACCAAAGCATTTGTGAAATTATTGCACAGCGCTAAGGTCGACTTTGCCGTTCTTGGTGCAGAGGAAAGTTGTACGGGTGATCCAGCAAAACGGTCTGGGAATGAATTTTTATTTCAGATGCAAGCAGTGACCAATATCGAGGTAATGAATGCTTATGCAGTAAAAAAGATTGTCACTACTTGCCCGCACTGCTTTAATACTTTAAAAAATGAATACCCAGAATTGGGTGGAAAATATGAGGTTGTTCATCATACTCAGCTTTTACGCGATTTACTAGAAGAAGGCCGAATGACCATAGCTCAAGGAAGTTTCAAAGGCAAGCGCATTACCTATCACGATCCTTGTTATTTAGGCCGTGCCAATAATATTTATGAAGCCCCTCGAGAATTGATTCAGAAATTAGATGCTGAATTAGTTGAGATGAAAAGCTGTAAATCACGGGGTTTATGTTGTGGAGCTGGCGGAGCGCAAATGTTTAAAGAGCCAGAGAAAGGGGATAAGGATATTAATATTGAGCGCACAGAACAAGCCCTAGAGACCCAACCGGATATCATTGCAGCTGGTTGCCCTTTTTGTAACACAATGCTTTCAGATGGTGTAAAAAATAAAGAAAAAGAAGACAGTCTTCCCGTACTCGATATTGCCGAGATGATTGCTTCTGCCAAAGATTTATAATGATAGCTCCCTTTACTAGCTTACCCGATCAATCTCGTGTATGGATATATCCGTCCTCAAGACCATTTACTACAAATGAAAAAGAGGAAATTAGCTCTTTGCTCACCTCTTTTCTTGAACAATGGACAGCACATGGGGCCTCGCTAGAAGCCGCTTTTTTACTCCCCTATGATCGGTTTATTGTTATTGGCCTGAACCAAGACGTTCAAAGTGCTTCGGGTTGTTCGATAGATGCTTCAGTTCATTTGATCCAACAGATTGAAGCTCAATTTAAGATAGATTTACTCGACAAAATGAATGTGTGCTTTCGTTTGGAAAATAAGATTACCTATATGCCCCTTAAAGAATTTAGAAAATTAGCGAAAACACCGCAAATTGATGCACATACTATAGTTTTTAATAACTTAGTTGTAAACAAAAGCGAATTTGAATCGCTTTGGGAAGTTCCAGCCTATGATAGTTGGCACTCTCGTTTTATTAAATAAGCTCCATGATGCGCTATGTATACATGACTTTATTAAGTGTGTGTTTTGGCTATGCTCAAGACACCACAGACCCACTAAAAGCCGCTGACTGGGAACAACAAAGCAAATGGGTTGATAGCATCTACAATCAAATGTCTTTGGATGAAAAATTGGGCCAATTGTTTATGGTTGCCGCCTTTAGTGAAAATGGAGAAGCCCATTTTAAGGCAATTACTCAACAAATCGAAGATTTTCATCTCGGTGGAATCATATTCTCTTTAGGTGACCCTGTCACCCAAACCCAATGGCTGAACGCATTTCAGCAACAATCTCGAACCCCGTTGCTCATTGGTATGGATGCCGAATGGGGTGTAGCCATGCGATTAGATTCTGTGCGTCCATTTCCATGGAATATGACTCTGGGGGCACTACAAGACAATCGTTTGGTTGAAGAAATAGGTTTTCGAATTGGCGAACAAGCGCAACGGTTGGGTATTCACATTAATTTTGCGCCAGACATTGACATCAACACGAATCCCAAGAATCCTATAATCGGCAATCGTTCATTTGGGGAAGATAAAATAAATGTCGCTGAAAAGGGTGTAGCTTATATGCGTGGAATGCATCGGGCAGGGGTTTTGTCATCGGCGAAGCATTTTCCAGGTCATGGCGACACAGCAAAAGATTCGCACCTTGATTTGCCCTTGATAAAATTTGATAAAAGCCGAATTCTATCAACCGAATTATATCCTTTTGAGCGTCTAATACAAGCGGGTGTTTCTTCTGTCATGGTGGCACATTTAAACATACCTGCTCTAGATAAAGGCATTCCTTCCTCGCTTTCAAAAAAAATAGTAACGGACCTTTTACTTGACCAGCTAGGGTTTAAAGGACTGGTCATTACAGATGCTCTTAATATGGGAGGAGCTTCAGAGGTTTCAAAAATAAAAAGTATTGAGGTAGCCGCTTTTTTGGCGGGAAATGACCTGTTGATTATTCCCAATGACATCAAACTTGCTTTGAGAAAAATGAAACGCGCTTATCGACAAAATAAGATATCAGAAAAGCGCTTAGCCCATTCGGTTAAGAAAATATTGAAAGCCAAATACAAGCTTGGTTTAAATCAACTTCAGCCAATTGCCCGAGATAACCTGTTAACCGATTTGAATACCAAAAAAGATGATTACCTCATTCATAAAGCCATGGATGAGGCCATTACTCTTATTAAAAATGACGGAGTTATTCCATTGAAGACGACCACAACCTATGGTCTGTTATCCCTAGGCGACGCCGATGGGTCTCAATTTGCTCAGACCCTTGGGAAGGAAATCGCCCTTCGTCGTTTAAGTTTTGAAGGCGATAGTGCTGCTACATTAACGGCCGCTGAAAAATTATCGACCATTATTGTTGGTTTTCATCGCTCGAACGACACCCCTTGGAAAGCCGCCGACTTTTCCCCTGAAGAACGTCTGTTGCTCAAAGGGTTATTGGCCAAACATAGGGTCATTTTGGTAAGTTTTGTTAAGCCCTATGCATTAAATGATCTGCCCTTTATCGATGAGTTTTCGGGATTGGTGATTGGTTACCAAAACAATAGTGAGGCCCAAGAACTAACGGCTCAAAAGCTATTGGGTCATCGAAAATTTAGTGGACAATTGCCTGTTTCTATCAATGCAAAATTCAAAGTGGGAGCAGGGAATGTTGATCACTCTAAAGGGCCTTTACAACCGACAACGCCTTATTCAGTGGGTATGGATGAGGCTAAACTTCTGGCCATTGATCATTTGGCTGAAATCACTTTAGATTCAATGATGGCTCCGGGTTTTCAAGTTTTAGCAGCTCGCTACGGTAAAATTTTCTATCATAAAGCGTATGGTTATCATACTTATGCGAAAAAGCGCCCCGTTCAATTATCCGATCTTTACGATGTCGCCTCTTTAACCAAAATTTTAGCGACACTCCCTTTGTTAATACAAGAGGTCGACCAAAGACACATTTCTTTCGAATCAACCTTGGGGGAACTTTCCGAACGATTCATCGGAACCAATAAGGAGGGGCTAACTTTTAAAGAGGTGTTTTCTCATCAGGCTGGAATTATACCATGGGTCCCTTTTTATCGCACGACATTGCGTTCACGCAATGGAAAGCTTTCCCGCAAGTTTTATAGAAAAGTATCCAGTAAGCGCTTTAACGTTCGTGTTGCCGATCACATCTACGGACGTAACAATTTGGGCAAGACCCAATTCGATGCACTTTTAAATAGTGTTCTCATTGAAAAGGGGTATCACTATTCTGACTTGCCGTTTATTTTTGCACAATCTTTTTTGGAAGATAAATTTTCGAAACAATTCAGCGAATTGGTCAATGAGAGGATAACAGCTCCTTTAAAATTGCAATCAACCTTATTTAATCCATTGGAAAGGATAGATGCTACACGGATAGTTCCTTCAGAAATAGATACCTATTTTAGGCGTCAGGAACTCAAGGGCTATGTTCACGATATGACTGCAGCGCTTCAAGGCGGAGTTAGTGGTCATGCGGGCTTGTTTTCAAACGCTAAAGAGGTGGCGACTATAATGCAAATGTACCTGCAAAAGGGAACTTATGATGGTGTGAAATTTTTCTCAAGTTCAACTTTTGATCGATTTAATCAATGTTATTATTGTCCAGAAGAAAATCGCAGAGGAGTTGGACTCGATAAACCCCAGCTTTGGGGAGGGGGGATGACTTTTCAAGGAATTTCTCCCGATAGCTTTGGTCATGCTGGGTTTACAGGCACCTTTGCTTGGGCCGATCCAGAGACAGAAATTATTTTTGTGTTTTTATCAAACAGAACATACCCTACAATGGATAACAATAAGTTAATAGATCACAATATTCGCACACGAATGCTTAAATTGATCTATGATTCAATTCTTTTTTAAATGAAAATTGCGATAGTTTGTTATCCTACCTTTGGAGGAAGTGGTGTTGTGGCAACAGAACTTGGGCTAGCATTGGCCAATAGAGGGCATGAAGTTCATTTTATTACTTATAAGCAACCGGTGCGTTTGGATATTTTAAACTCCAGTCTTTATTTTCATGAGGTTAATGTTCCAGACTATCCGTTATTTCATTACCAGCCCTATGAATTGGCTTTATCGAGTAAGCTAGTCGACACGGTCAAAACCTATGGTATTGAACTACTGCATGTTCACTATGCAATTCCACACGCCTATGCCGCTTATATGGCCAAACAAATTTTATTAGATCACGGGATTTCAATTCCTATCGTCACCACCTTACATGGAACCGATGTCACACTGGTTGGAAAACACCCTTTCTACAAACCAGCAGTCACATTTAGCATCAATCATTCGGATCGTGTAACTTCGGTTTCAGAGAGCCTTAAACAGGACACCTTAAACCTTTTTGAGGTTAAAAAAGAGATTCAAGTTATTCCTAATTTTGTAGATTTTTCAAAGCATCAACACCATAATGAGGACTGTCAACGCAGTTTAATCGCGCGTGAGGATGAAAAAATCATCACCCATGTAAGTAACTTTAGGAAAGTTAAACGCATCGATGATGTCATTGAAGTCTTCTATCGTATTCAGCAACAGGTCAATGCCCAACTCATTATGGTTGGTGATGGTCCTGAGCGTATAGAGGCGATTAGAATGTGCGAAGAGCTGGGGATTCAACGGAAAGTAAAATTTTTAGGGATGAGTAATCAGATCTACACCATTTTATGTTATTCTGATTTATTTTTACTGCCTTCGGCTAAAGAGAGCTTTGGTCTTTCAGCCCTTGAGGCAATGATGATGCGTGTTCCTGTAATTTCTACCAATGTAGGGGGGCTACCTGAGGTCAATATCCATGGAGAATCGGGATATTTGTTTGATCTCGGCGACGTCGATAATATGGCTAAAACTGCCATTGAGTTACTTTCGGACTCTGCCCGTCTAGAGCAATTTAAAGGACAAGCTTATGAACTGGCTAAACGTTTTGATATTCAGTCGATCGTGGCCCAGTATCTTGGCGTGTATCAGGATGTGTTAAAATCCTAAGCCCTTATTTTGGATGATAAATCCGTTTAGCATCTTTTAAAACAGTCGCCCTATCGAAGCTCATTTTCTTTGTTTTAAATGAGGTATAGAGCTCCATTTGATCGGCATAGTGCGGTGAATCTGGATGATCGGAAGCACCATAAGAAATAACCGATACTATCTCGGGACCATCTGGGGTAAATTTCACCAGTTCTATATACGATTCACCAGCGGTCACTTTCACTTTACCATCCTGATGAGGAACGGCTTTCATGGCCGTGATCACGTCTGGCATTCCAAAGACGGGGAGTTCTTTATTCCCTCGAACTAGTTTATGATAGTCACCGAGTTTTACTTCGGTAGTGCCAAAATGTTTTAACATATAGGCTTTGGTGTTTTTTAAGGCTTTGACAAGGATGGCGATAGGAATTATCTTAGGCTCTGGCAAGTCGTAATAAAAGGGATAGAGTTGATGATAGAGAATTAAAAATGTTCCTGCGCCAACAGATGAGGCGTCTGCCTTTCGATCCCACTGCTGTAGGCGAGTTATCAGATTGCCTATGGTAGGATATTTGGAGGCATCAATTCGATCGAGATAATTTAAATTCATCCATGAATAATTGTATGGCTTTGGGAGTTGACGGTCGTATTTAATACGTTTAAAATCGGCGTAAGAAATTTCATCTTCAGCTTCTATCAAATCACGAAGGCGCGTAGATCGATTATTGTGATAGGTTTCAAAATTCATATTTTCGGCGAAACGCTCTTTCTGAGGATTATTCAGACTGTCGGAAGAGTAAAACGGGCTGTGGTTGGCGTTGTAGAAATAGCCTGAACTTGGTTGGATAACTTGCGGCAGTTCCTCAATAGCATAGGTTTCTGTCCATAGTGTTTTTAATGTATTTCCGGGGACAACTTCCTTCCAGTTATAGCCCTCAGCGCGTTTGGGAATAAGTCCGTTTGAAATGTAAAAGATAGTGTCGTTTTTATCTGCATAACCAATGTTATAGCCCGGCAAAGCTTTCATTTTGAGGATGTTGTAAAACTCAGTAAAAGATTTTGCTTTGTTCATTCGCCACCATTGTTCTAGGGCTCGTACCTCAAATAGTGCAGGGGTGCGTACGGCATAATATCCCGATTTGTTTTTTAAAGTCGGACCAAAGATACTGTTGTAAAATTTCTTGGAAATTTTAAAGGGAATCCCTAATATTTTCACGCTAAGCTTTGCCTTGTGCTCTTCTAAAGTCAAGTATTGATCATCAACACGGTAGTGGTTTTTTTTGGTTGGGTGCATTTCAAGTTTATACACGTCGGTCTTATCGGGATAGTTGACCGTATGGGCCCATCCGAGGTATTGATTGGCTCCAATGAGTATACTGGGCGTACCAGCAAAAAGAGCACCAATAATATTTGTGCCTTCTTGGCTGCATAAATGTGCCTCATACCATGAGACAGGACCGTCTAGGGGTTGATGGGTGTTTATGGCGAGATAAGTGTTTCCATCAGTTGTTTTACGACTATTAAAGGCGAAGGTATTGGACCCTGTCATTTCTTCTTTTGGGGCTTCGAGTGTTACATCATTTTCAAAAATACGTTTGACCCAATAGTCACCACCTGAGGAAATGAATAATTGCAATTGTCCATAGCGTAACATTCTTTTGGGTGTGATGGGAAATAGGGCAGGGTGCAAGACTTCCTTAGGATGTGTTTCGGCATATCGATTGAGTCCTTGTGCATAAGCTTCAGCAATTTTTTTGTATTCAGGACTGATTTTTGTCTCATAGTTTTGCTCCACAATTTTTTTAGAAAATATAAATTCACTGATGAAATCGGCGGCAATACCGCGCTTTCCGATATGTTCACTTAGCAAGGAATTACCTGCCAAATACCCTTGCTGGATCGTTTTAAAATCGTCTTCTGCATGGGCCCAGGCCAAGCCATATGCTACATCGGCATCTGTTATACCGTAAATATGCGGTACACCATAGGAATCTCGAATAATTTCAACATCTTCAGGATTGATTTGAGCAAATAAGGGGAAGACAAGTGATAGGCAATAATAAAAAAACCTCGAACGCATTTTTTATTTTTAAAAGTAGTGTTTTTATCTAAACGTTTTATAAAAAACACAAAAAATATACTTACTATAAATATGATATATTCATTAAAATAATCATTATTGTCTTAATAATGCAATAAAAGAGCTTTAATACAGAGAATATGTTAATGAAATGTTTATATTTGTTGTATTATAAAACCAAATCACATGAAAAAGCCTTTCCTACTGGGTACTTTTATAGTACTTTATTGTTCATTTACGTGGGCACAAAACACCATCAGAGGTTTAGTTACAGATGAAAATGGTGATCCTCTTCCAGGGGTAACAATTATCATTTCTGTAACAACCAATGGGACGACAACTGATTTTGATGGAAATTTTTTAATCAACGCAGCCTCAGATTCTACATTAGAATTTTCTAGTATTGGTTTTGAATCTCAATCGGTAGCGGTAAATAACCAAACGAATTTATCTATTGTCCTTTTAGAATCGGTTTCACAACTAGATGAAGTTCTTCTAACAGGATATACCACTCAAACAAGAAAATCAATCACAGGATCTGTTGCCGTGGTTGCTGTTGACGACTTGAGCTCTTTACCAGAGCAATCAGCTTTAGGACGTTTACAAGGTCGTGTGACAGGGGTGCAAATTGGAAAAAATGGAGGGCCTGGAGGAACTCCCTTAGTCCGTATCCGTGGTATTGCAAACGTTTCGACTTCTACAGATCCATTATACATAATCGATGGAGTTCAAACGGCAGATTCCAATGTATTTAATTTGATTAACCCTACTGATATTGAAAGTATACAAGTATTGAAAGATGCTTCTGCCGCTGCGATATACGGTACACGTGCAAACAATGGTGTTATAATTGTTACTACTAAGACAGGTAAAGGAGGAGGAGATGGTGTTAGGTTCAACTTGAATTTAAGTACAACCATTCAAAATGCAAGGGCGGAGGCATTTCCAAAGTTTTTATCACCTAAACAATATGCAGAATGGATTTGGACTCGAACAAAAAATGCTGGAAATGCGCCTAATCACCCATTGTATGGAAGTGGGGCAAGTCCAGTACTTCCAAAATATTTGACTGGAAGCGGTGGAGCAGAGTCTGTAGATTTGGCAACCTATGCATTGGTCGCTGGAGGGGATAATAACCCTATTCGATTAGCCAATCACAAAGGGACAAATTGGATGAATGAAATCTTTCAAACGGGAATTATGAATAATGTGGATTTCAGTGTTTCACAAAATACAGATAAAAGCAGTTTTTATATTTCTACAAGTCATTCCTCCAATGAAGGGATCTTGAAATACACTTCATTTGATAGGTTTAGCATTCGTGTAAATTCTGAATTCAAAGTTTCTGATAAACTCACAATTGGAGAAAGTGTTATGGCTGGATTTGGTGAGCGCCGCGGACAAAGTGGAACTCAGCAAGAAGGAGGGGCTGTAATGCAGGCTCATAGAATTATGCCGATTATTCCTGTGTATGATGTAGAAGGAAACTTTGCTTTTGTCTTTAAAAGTCCTGCAGGAATGAAAATATGTTTTTTCTCTATGTCAA
>JBMZTS010000010.1:0-22147 GCA_049623905.1 Flavobacteriaceae bacterium | reverse complement strand
AAGGAATCGAGTTCGGGAAATCGCCAAAAACAAAAGCCAGCAAGCAAAATATAAGTCAGAAGGTAAAGAGTCTGAATTCGTTGTATCATCTTTTTTTTTCAAAATTAATAGTTTTAGGGTTCCCCTATAGGTTTTTTTTGTAATATTGTAACAGCGCACTGATCTATCCTGCGCCAAATACCATTCAAAATTATTTTACCACACTCTTTTTAGAGACCTTCCAACAACATGTACGACATTTCAACGCTAAAAGAAAAAAAATTAGCCGATTTACAGGAAATCGCTAAACAACTCGGACTCAAACGCACTTCTGGGCTAAAGAAACAAGATTTAATTTATCAAATCATCGATTTTACCTCTGCCAATCCACCAGAGGAAAAAAAACCGTCTCAAACCCCTGATAAGAAAGAAGTCAAGCCTCAAAAACAAGCACCTTCCTTAAAAAATAAGGATGAAAAAAAGTTCTCTAAAGGATCTGAAAATAAAAAACCTTCCCATACAAAAGAAGAGGGAAAGGAAGATAAAAATTCGGCTAATCATAAGGAAAGACAACACAATAAAGGGCATCAAAAAAATCACAATAAACACAACCGACACAATAAACAAGAAATCAACCACAATAAAGACAATCGCAATCGCTATCGCGAACCCGATTATGAGTTTGATGGAATTATAGATTCTGAAGGAGTTTTAGAAATCATGCAAGAAGGTTATGGCTTTTTAAGATCCTCAGACTACCATTATCTTTCATCGCCAGATGACGTTTATGTGTCACAATCACAAATTCGTCTCTTTGGTTTAAAAACAGGAGATACGGTTTTGGGAACTGTACGGCCGCCCAAAGAAGGTGAAAAATATTTTCCCTTAATTAAAGTCAATCGTATTAATGGACAAGACCCTAAGGTGGTTCGCGATCGTGTGGCTTTTGAACATTTGACCCCATTATTTCCGCAAGAAAAATTTAAGCTAGCAGAGAAGCAAAGCACCATCTCTACGCGAATCATCGATTTGTTTTCCCCAATAGGAAAAGGACAAAGAGGGATGATTGTCTCCCAGCCTAAAACGGGGAAAACAATGCTGTTAAAAGATATTGCTAATGCTATAGCCGCTAACCACCCTGAGGTCTATCAGATTATCTTATTGATCGATGAACGCCCCGAGGAAGTCACCGATATGCAACGCAATGTTAAAGGAGAGGTGGTTGCCTCAACTTTTGACGAACCGGCAGACCGCCACGTCAAAGTGGCTAATATCGTCTTAGAAAAAGCCAAACGATTGGTAGAATGTGGCCATGATGTGGTGATTTTACTCGATTCCATCACACGATTAGCACGCGCCTATAACACCGTTCAACCTGCTTCAGGAAAAATATTAAGTGGTGGGGTTGATGCCAATGCACTGCACAAACCAAAACGTTTTTTCGGAGCTGCACGTAACATTGAAAACGGCGGATCGCTCTCTATCATCGCTACGGCACTGACCGAAACAGGATCAAAAATGGATGAGGTTATTTTTGAAGAATTTAAAGGAACTGGAAACATGGAACTGCAATTGGATCGCAAAATTTCCAACCGTCGTATTTTCCCTGCAATTGACCTTATTTCTTCGAGCACGCGTCGCGATGATATTCTACTAGATGAAAATACCGTTCAGAGAATGTGGATCATGCGTAAGTACCTTGCCGATATGAATCCGGTTGAAGCAATGGAGTTTATCAATGATCGTTTCAAGAAAACTGTAAACAATGAAGAGTTTTTGATTTCTATGAATTCCTAGAGATCACAGATCACTATAGTCTATAAAAAAAGCTCTCCAATATGGAGAGCTTTTTTATTGCAGTAAAAATGTAATTTATATTATAAAGCAGCAACGTGCTTGGCCAATTTAGACTTGAGATTAGCCGCTTTGTTAGCGTGAATGATATTTTTCTTTGCCAACTTATCTAACATAGAAATAACAGCGGGCAATGCCTTGTTTGCTTCTTTCTTGTCCGTTAGTTCACGAAGGCGTCTTACAGCGTTACGTGTAGTTTTGTGTTGAAAACGATTACGCAAACGCTTTTTATCGTTTGAACGGATTCTTTTTAATGCCGATTTATGATTTGCCATCTAAATATGATTTAGTAGCCCGTAGGGGAATCGAACCCCTCTTTCCAGGATGAAAACCTGGCGTCCTAACCGATAGACGAACGGGCCAAAATTTTATGGTTGCAAATCTAAAACTAATTCATTGATTCTGCAACGCATTTTAGGAGAAAAAATATTTTTTTTTCTGCGCTTATTCTTAAAGAAAATACGGGCATTAATAAGCTTTAGCAAAAAGCACACGCTGAGTCGACGGATTACCTGAAAAAACACACACACCATTTTCCGCTTTGGCCGAATAAGCAATACAGCGTATAGTTGCTTTGGTCGCCTTTTTTATCGCTTCCTCTGTCGCTTTAGTTCCGTCCCAATGTGCAGAAATAAAGCCTCCTTTTTCCGTTAAGACAGTTTTAAACTCTTCAAACGTATCGACTTGAGTGGTGTGGTTGTTCCTGTATTGCAAGGCCTTAGTGTAAAGACTCTCTTGTATCTCTTCTAGCAAGCTAGGAATAAGATCAACCAATTGGTCTTGTGGGATAAATGATTTTTCAAAAGTATCACGACGTGCCAATTCTACTTGGTTCTTCTCTAGATCTTTGGGGCCAATGGCTATACGCAAAGGGACTCCTTTTAATTCGTAGTCGTTGAATTTAAACCCAGGTTTTACCTTATCACGTGCATCAAACTTGACAGATACCCCAGCGTTTTCAAGCTTTTCTTTAATGATTAAGGCTACTTTTGAAATTTCTTCGAGTTGTTCACTTCCTTTGTAAATCGGAATAATCACCACTTGTATAGGGGCTAGGTTGGGTGGAAGAACCAGTCCATTGTCATCGCTATGGGTCATGATCAAGGCTCCCATAAGCCGTGTAGAAACTCCCCAAGAGGTTGCCCATACGTGTTCTAAGCCACCTTCAGCAGTAGCATATTTAACATCAAAAGCTTGGGCAAAGTTTTGTCCCAAAAAATGAGAGGTTCCAGCTTGCAGGGCTTTCCCGTCTTGCATTAGGGCTTCAATACAATGCGTGTCTTCTGCGCCAGCAAAACGCTCACTTTCAGATTTAACCCCTTTTACAACCGGTATGGCCATAAATTGTTCGACAAAATCAGCGTAGAGATTATTGATCAATAAGGTTTCATCAAGTGCTTCCTGTTTGGTCGCATGAGCCGTATGTCCTTCCTGCCATAAAAATTCGGCTGTACGCAAAAACAAACGTGTTCGCATTTCCCACCTAACTACATTGGCCCATTGATTAATCAGGATAGGCAAGTCGCGATAGGACTGTATCCAATTTTTATAGGTGTTCCAAATAATGGCCTCACTTGTGGGTCGAACGACCAGTTCTTCTTCTAACTTTGCTTCGGGGTCTACTATAAGTTTTCCCGCTGCCTCTGGATCGCTTTTGAGACGATAATGTGTTACTACTGCACATTCTTTGGCAAAGCCTTGGGCATTCTTCTCTTCGGCTTCAAATAAGCTTTTAGGAACAAAAAGAGGGAAATACGCATTTTGATGCCCAGTCGCTTTAAACTTTCTATCGAGTTCTTCCTTCATTTTTTCCCAAATAGCAAAACCATAAGGCTTGATGATCATACAGCCTCGAACAGCTGAATTCTCAGCTAAATCGGCACTTACCACAAGCTCATTATACCATTTAGAGTAGTCTTCTGAACGTTTCGTTAATCTCTTTGACATAGGTTTGGCACAAATTTTGACTATCTTTAATTAAAATAAATATGTTGGGCAAAGCTAGCTAATTTTGACCGCTTATTGACAATAAAATGTGAGTTATGCAAAGTAGATTTTTCAGTTCGTTTCGATTTATTAGTGCAATGTTATTTTTGTCCACAAGCATAGGATGTGGAAGTTTTCAAAGTGCCTCCTATTACAGTGATGGCATTTACAATAGTGATAATGTGATTGTTGTCAGAAAATCATACCCTACTCAAAACACAAGTGCTTATTCTCAATATTTTGATGAAAAAGCCAAGCAATACACATGGGATGACAACCAATCTGATGTGGTTCTTTCCCAGGTAGATTCTTTGCAACAAGGATCAACACAAAACTACCGTTCAAACCCTAACTGGGGTGGAGGTCAGAAAACCACTCAAATTATCATTCAAAATAATGGCTGGAATTACGGTAATCCCTACTGGTCTTATGGTAATTTTTTCAGTCCTTTCGACTTTTATTGGAACCGCCCCTTCAACTATTACAACTCCTTTTACTGGAATCGCCATGCTTGGGGTTTTTACAGTCCATTTTACTCGCCCTACTCGCCTTTTTATTTGAATGGCTACTATTATGACCCGTATTTTTATGGTGGAGGATTTGCTTACCAAAGACCTTACTACGGACAAAATCAATGGAATCGTCATAACCGGCCTAAAAGAAGTCGTGTTTACAACTCGACCTATCGTGGGCAAGCCCCTTCCACTTCAATTTCTTCGCGATCATCGCGGAGTTCTACTAAAAAAAGGACGGCAATGGCCAATCGAAACAATGTTTGGAGAGGCAGGTTTACTAAAGATTTGGATGTGCCTAATTTGGTTGAAGGTGGACGCAGATCGAATCACCAAAAAACCATCCGAGAAAGCCGATCAAAAGAGCAGCGGATTGGGAGCTATGTAGATCGTGTTATTCGAACTTACCGCAACAAAGGATACAATGTTGATATAATTCAAAACCCTCGCCAATCAGAATATTCCGATTATGGAAGCAGAGCAGTTTCAAATAATACTCGTTCCACATCATCGGAGAGAAAACAATCTGATTCAAGAAAAGCAAACAGCAATAACACCCAACGGACGTACACTAAAAAAAGCAATAGTGTTTCTCGACCTTCTTACAATAGAAGCTCACCCAGCAGGAGCACTTATCGCAGAAGTTCTCCATCGCGAAGCTATAATCGTTCATCAACTCCTCAAAGAAGCAGCAGCCGTTCAGCCCGAAAACAATAACCTCCTAATCTTAAACTAGAAAACCTATGAAAAAGATTTTATCATCTTTAATATTCTTAGTGTGCTTTCATTTGACAGCACAAAACTTTTCGGATGTGCTTAAATACAGTCAAACCAGCCTAAATGGAAGCGCGCGTTACACTGCATTAGGTGGTGCTTTCGGTGCTGTAGGAGGAGATTTAAGTGCCCTTGAAGCAAATCCTGCTGGATCCTCAATTTTTTCCTTTAGTGAACTCGGCTTTACTCTGAATTCATCGCGTCTTTCCAATGATGTCACTTATTTTGATAGCACAAATAAAAACAGTGATCACAGGATAAATTTTAATCATTTTGGAATTGTTCTGGTTCTCGGTGAAGAAAACTATGGCAAATGGTCTAAGCTTGCTTTGGCATTTAACTATCAAAAACATTCCGATTTTAATGCCAATTATTTTATTGAAGGCTACAATCGAAACAATGGGATTGATCGTTATTTCTTAGACTATGCCCAAGGGAGGTTTTTTGAAAACATCTCTCAAATGGACAATGAAAGTTTTTCCGAAGCCTACCTCGCTATTGGAGAAACTGAAGATTTGGGTTTTCCTGCTCAACAAGCCCTCATTGGTTATGAGGCCTATATGATTAATCCCGTCCCCTTTTCAGAGACTTCCAATCCTACTGATCCCAATATTCAATCGTATCGCTCAAACACACAGGCTGGTCCCAATGGCTTTTATCACGACTATACCCTATTAAAGAGTGGTAGTAGCAGGAAATATACCTTTAACATCAGTAGTGTTTATGATAACAAACTGTATTTAGGGCTCAATATAAATTCATACAATGTTGAATATTCAGAATATGTCGATTTTTATGAAAGTGACTATGGCAGCATGTCTGGTGTTCAATCCTTTCTGTTTTTAAATGACCTAAAGACGATGGGGTCTGGGAAATCCTTTCAACTGGGAGCTATTTATAAAGTCTCTAATTATTTGCGTTTAGGACTCACTTTCGATAGCCCTACGTATTATCGCTTATACGATCAGCTCTACCAAACAGCAGAGGTTGAGGCCATTGAGGATGAACGTTTAATCTCAAGAGTTTTAGATCCCGAGGCGAGTATCCTCTTTCCAGAATATCGTTTAAACACCCCTTATAGCACCAAAGGAAGTCTTGCTTACATCATAAAAGACAGAGGATTTATCAGTATCGATTTTACACAAAAAAATTATTTAGACAGCAGGTTTTCTCCACGAGAGGACGCATTTCTTAGCTATTTGAATGAAGAAATAAACAATCAATTTCAAACCAGTAAGATAATTCAAATCGGTGGGGAATATCGTCTAAATCCCGAATTAAGCCTTCGAGCAGGTTATTTTAACGAAACTGCCTCATTGGTAGGGTTCGACAACAGCCAATCGATCATCAGCGGTGGATTTGGGTATAATCTCGGCCCAAGCCAAATCGATATGAGCCTTCAGGCCTTTACCTCTTCCAAAGAACGCCCCCTTTTTTCAAATGGTCTAACCGATACGATTGAAATAAATCAGAACAGATTGAATCTAATTTTAACTTATCGATTAAAACTCTAATCCAAAGCTTCAATTCTTCACACTTATTGATGTTTTCTTTATCTTTGCATGACCTTTTTAGCTATGAAAATTGAAAAACTAATTGTATCTGAAGACGACCAGCAAGGGGACGACCACTTGGGCAGCAGTGCCCAAACACCCCTGCGTGAAGACGCTTTTTCGCTTTCAGACAATGAAAAAATCGAAAAAATTCAAGGAAATGTTGCTGAAATCCTCCATACCCTTGGCATGGATTTAACCGATGACAGCCTCAAAGGCACTCCCTTACGTGTGGCCAAAATGTTTGTCCAAGAAATCTTTAGTGGGTTGCACCCGAACAACAAGCCCAAAGCATCTACTTTTGACAATAAATACAAGTACGGGGAAATCTTGGTTGAAAAAAACATCACCCTCTACTCGACTTGTGAACATCACCTGCTTCCTATTGTTGGGAAAGCCCATGTGGCCTACATTTCTAACGGAACTGTGGTAGGCCTTTCAAAAATGAATCGTATTGTCCAGTACTACGCTCAACGTCCACAAGTGCAAGAACGCCTTACTTTGCAAGTGGTTGAGGAATTACAAAAAGTATTGAACACCAAAGACGTTGCCTGTGTCATCGACGCCAAACACCTATGTGTCAATGCCAGAGGAATAAGTGATATTACCAGCAGTACGGTTACGGCTGAATTTGGAGGGCAATTTAAACATCAAGAAAAGAAGCAAGAGTTTCTCGACTACATCAAAATAGAGACCGAATTTTAATGCAATCGCTCACCGTTTATAATTCCCTGTCGGGAAAAAAAGAACTTTTCAAATCCATTACAGAGAATTATGTGGGCATGTATGTCTGTGGACCAACCGTTTACAGCAATGTCCACCTCGGAAATTGCCGAACTTTTATATCGTTTGATTTGATATACCGCTATCTCAAACACCTAGGATATAAAGTACGTTATGTTAGAAATATTACCGATGCAGGACACTTGGAAAACGATGCAGACGAAGGAGAAGATCGCATTGCTAAAAAAGCACGTCTAGAGCACATAGAACCCATGGAAGTAGTTCAACGCTACACTGTTGACTTTCATCAAACGCTGCAAAAGCTCAATACCCTGCCGCCAAGTATCGAGCCAACTGCAACAGGCCATATCATTGAACAAATTGAAATTGTCAAGGGCATCCTAGAGGCTGGCTTTGCCTATGAAATCAATGGTTCTGTCTATTTTGATGTTTCCAAATTCAATCGCTCGCATAACTATGGAAAACTTAGTGGACGAAATATTGAAGACATGATCCACAATACGCGTGCATTAGACGGTCAAAGCGATAAAAAAAGTCCTCAAGATTTTGCCCTTTGGAAAAAAGCAGAACCGCAACACATCATGCGTTGGCCATCACCATGGAGCGAAGGCTTTCCGGGCTGGCATCTTGAGTGTACAGCTATGAGTACCAAATATCTGGGCGAACATTTTGATATCCACGGCGGAGGAATGGACTTAAAATTCCCCCACCACGAATGTGAAATCGCCCAAGCCGAAGCCATCTATAAATGCTCACCGGTCAATTATTGGCTACACGCCAATATGCTTACATTAAATGGAAAAAAAATGGCGAAGTCCACGGGGAATAATATTCTCCCAGACGAAATGTTTACAGGGAAAAATGCGATTTTTTCAAAACCCTTCTCCCCTGCCGTTGTTCGCTTTTTCTTACTTCAAGCCCATTATCGAAGCATTGTTGACTTAAGCGAGGAAGCCCTAATCGCTTCCGAAAAAGGCTTTCAACGTCTAACACAGGGCGTAGAACTTCTCAACCAGCTCAACAGTTCACCAGAGACTTCAGGATTTGACCTTAAAATATGGGAAGAAAAGTGTTATCAAGCCATGAATGACGACTTTAATAGTCCTCTTTTAATCGCTCAACTTTTCGATGCTGTAAAATTCATCAACGCTGTTGCCAATGACAAGGCCACCATCTGTGCTGAAGATCTTCACCAATTACAAAGCAAAATAAACACCTTTATTTCAGATGTTTTGGGATTAGATTTGGGAGAAGAAAATAGAAATGACAACATTAATACGGCTTTAGAAGGAACAATTAAAATGCTTATGGATATCCGCAAAAAAGCCCGTGAAAACAAAGATTTTAAAACCTCCGATGCGATTCGAGATGAACTTTTAGCACTCGGTATTCAATTAAAAGACCAAAAAGACGGTACCACATTTTCCCTTTAATTGTAAATGAAAAACCCAATCTCAAGCTTTTTTATCTTTTGTATCAGAGGCTACCAACGCTATATCTCTCCCCTCCTTCCCCCCAGCTGTCGCTATACACCAACTTGTTCTCAATATGGGATTGAAGCGCTCCAAAAACACGGAGCGATCAAGGGGAGTTGGTTAACATTGAAGCGGATTTCAAGCTGCCACCCTTGGGCTAAAGGAGGATATGATCCTGTGCCTTAAACCGCATTTTTATCAATATTTTTCATATATTTTAAGCTAAATCAAATAACATGTTTTTAACAAAAATTCAATGGGAACCCAGTACGGTAATCTTTAAAATTGGGAGCTTTGGAATTCACTACTACAGTCTGATGTTTGTGATCGCCTTTTTCTTAGGTTATAACATCATGAAAAAAATGTATCTCAAAGAAAAAGTCTCCATTGAACCCCTAGAAACCATGTTGACTTATATTGTAATTTCTACACTTTTAGGCGCACGCCTCGGCCATGTCCTTTTTTACGATTGGGCCTACTACCAAACTCATTTAATCGAAATATTTCTCCCAATCACTACACAACCAGATGGCGGCTTTAGCTTTGTGGGGTTTAGAGGTTTAGCCAGTCACGGGGCCGCAATTGGAATTCTAACAGGAATTATTTTATACCAAAAAAACCATCCATACAAACCCTTGGCTTGGATCTTAGACCGCTTGATTATACCAACCACCCTAGGAGCAGGCTTTGTTCGTGTCGGCAATTTTTTTAATTCTGAAATTGTAGGCAACTATACTGGTAATAATTTTGGGGTTGTTTTTGTCAATCGCGGTGAAATATTACCGCGACATCCTGCGCAGCTTTACGAAGCCATCGCATATTTTGTGCTATACTTTTTCCTGCGCCACCTCTATAACAAAGGCTTGTCTAAACGCAAAGACGGTTTTTTACTTGGAGTGTTTATGGCCATCCTGTTCAGTATTCGCTTCTTGGTTGAATTTGTCAAAGAAAGTCAAGGCGGCTTTGAAACGGCTTTGCCAGCGCTTTCAACAGGCCAATGGTTGAGTATTCCACTCATTTTAGCGGGCTTGATTTTAATTTTCCGGACGCACTCCAAAACAGAATAAAATGACAAAAAACCTCGAGCATTGGCAGTATCCCATTGGGCGATACCTTCCAAAATTCAATTTTGAAAAGCATGAAATCGAGGCGGCAATTACCACTTTAAAAGATTTTCCAGAACAACTGCGTTCTACTCTCTCAGCGTATAGTCCTGAGGACCTCAATGCACCCTATCGCCCTGGGGGATGGAAAATAAAGCAATTGGTCCATCATATTGCCGATTCACATTGTCATGCTTATATGCGTTGTAAATACGCTTATTTAGAAAACAACCCGACCATTAAGGCCTATCGAGAAAACGATTGGGCTGAAAAAAGTCCTGATGCCCTCGGCTGTGACATTGAAGCGAGCTTAAAAGTCATTGAAGGCTTTCATCGGCGGTGGACTTATTTTTTAAAGCAATTGACCGCTGAAGAATTAAAAAGAGAATTTTCACATCCGGAAAGAAAAGAGAATTTTACCATAGCCGAAATGGCCTACTTTTACGCTTGGCATGCGCGACATCATTTGGCTCACATTGTCAATTATAAAAACTTCTCATCATAAAAAAATCCCGATTAATCGGGATTTTTTTATGAATCGCTATACACTAGGTATTTACTTTTTCTCTTCTTCCTTTTGGGTATCAAACATGACTGGTGTTGCAATGAACACAGAAGAATAGGTTCCCACTAAAACACCTACAATCAAGGCGAACATAAAACCTCTGATTGATTCTCCGCCAAAGATAAAGATCGCTAGGAGAACAAGAAGGGTGGTTAGGGAAGTATTCAAGGTTCTGCTTAAAGTTGAGTTTAAAGCACTGTTAACTGTATCGTTTAATTGCCACTTAGGATGATCATTTCTGTATTCGCGAATACGGTCAAAGACGACTACCGTATCGTTTAAAGAATATCCTATTACCGTCAGAATGGCGGCAATAAAGGCTTGGTTTATTTCCATATTAAAGGGCATAATACTGTAGGTGAGAGAGAAAATACCTAACACAACTAAAACATCATGGAAAACAGCAGCAACGGCCCCGAGAGAGAATTGCCATTTTCTAAAACGCAATAATATGTAGAGGAAAACGACAATAAGAGACCCAATAACGGCCAGATATGAATTCTTTTTAATGTCATCGGCAATGGTTGGCCCCACTTTTATCGAAGACATAATACCTACTGTTTTGTCTTCAGACCCGTTGACAAATTCTTCAAAACTATACCCGTCAGGTAAAAAGGCCTGTAAAGAAGAATAAAGCTTAGAGTAGATCTCTTGATCAATTTCAGACCCCTCTTCTTCAATTTTGTATTTGGTTGTGATTTTCAATTGATTGTCTTCACCAAAAGTTTTGACTTCTGCACTTCCAAAAGTCGCAATCAACCCAGATTCAACCTCTGTGGGGTTCATCACTTGATCAAAACGCACCGTATAAGATCGGCCACCAACAAAATCAACACCTTGATTTAGGCCGTTGATTGACAGTGAAGCTAAACTGATGAGGATTAAAATTCCTGAGATGATATAGGCGATTTTGCGCTTTTCCAGAAACTCAATCGACATTTGAGAAAATAAGCCTGCTGTGGCTTGGGTTGAAAAACTCACTTTCTTTCCTTTAGCTAAACGTCCATCGACAAACAATCGGGTGATAAAAATAGCGGTAAACAACGAGGTCCCAATCCCTATAAGTAGAGTGGTCGCAAACCCTTTTATGGGACCTGTACCGAAGATAAATAAGATTAATGCGGTCAATCCTGTAGTAATATTGGCATCTAAAATAGACGATAAGGCGTTGTTAAATCCGTCGGCAACGGCTTTTTGCGGCCCTTTCCCTTTGCGCAATTCTTCTCGAATGCGCTCAAAAATAAGCACGTTCGCATCGACCGAAATCCCAATCGTTAAAACGATCCCTGCGATACCAGGGAGGGTAAGTACAGCTCCTAATCCGGCCAAAATTCCAAAGATTAACAAAATGTTGAGCGCTAGGGCAATATCGGCAAAGATGCCCGACGAGCCATAGTAAAAAATCATCCACCCCAATACGATAAGCAAGGCAATGAGAAAGGAAAAAACCCCGCTTTGAATCGCTTCTTTTCCAAGAGACGGCCCTACAATTTCTGATTGAATAATCTCCGCTGAGGCCGGTAATTTTCCTGCCCGTAATACATTTGCAAGGTCAATCGCCTCATTCAAAGTAAAGGTTCCTGTAATTTCAGAGCGTCCGCCGGCGATCGCACCATTATTAACTCCTGGTGCAGAATAAACGACATCGTCTAAAACAATGGCAATATTGCTACCTTCCTTAAATGCTTTGCCTGTCATGCTTTCCCAAATGCGTGCACCCTTAGAATCCATTTGCATGGAAACGGCAGGTTGGCCAATTTGGCTATATGTTTGAACAGCATCGACGATTACTCCTCCACTCAGAGGGGCGGTGGCCTCTCGATTGGACTTGATTAAATAAAGGTCAACCACGTCTGCATTAGGATTGGGTTTGCCCCAAGCAAAATTGACATAACGAAGGTTGACAGGTAAAAGACGTCTAACCTCTGGTAAATTCAAATAGGCCATGACTTTCTCCTGATCTTTTTTTGCGAACTGAGCCAAAACAGGACCACCTTGATAGCCATAACCACGAATCAAATCGAGTAATGGATTGGTAATCGCTGGTGTAATAGAATCTTGCGCCTCAACATCTGCTAATAAATCGTCGATAGCAGAGGTTGTTTTTTCTTCTTTAGTAAGCTTTACATTATTCGCTTCAATTTCTTTGACTAAGTCATTGGCTTGTGAAAGGAAGTTAAAAAACTGATCATTTTTAAAAGTTTCCCAAAATTCTAGCTGAGCCGTACTTTGTAGCAAATTCTTAACACGCTCTACATCTTTCGCACCAGGGAGTTCGACTAAAATTCTTCCCGAGGTCCCAAGGCGTTGAATGTTGGGTTGTGTCACCCCAAACTTATCAATTCGTTTACGAAGAACTTCAAAAGCTGAAATAATTGATTCGTCTATCTTTCGCCGAATCACAGGTCGTACCTGCTCATCAGACATTTCAAAATTGATTTGATCGCTTAAAGTTCTGTTGGCAAATATATCTGGGTCTGCAAGATTAGACGTCCCTTTGATGTTCTCAAAAGCGGTAAAAAATGACTCGACATAAGGATCATCAGAGCTTTTTTGTAACACATCGGCGTCGTCTAAAGCCTGATTAAAAATCGGGTTTTTAGTGTAATCGGCCAATCCTTTGAGGATATCGCGGACAGAAATTTGTAAAATAACATTGATTCCTCCTTTTAAGTCAAGACCTTTATTGAGTTCTTTCCCCTTGGCGTCGTTGTAGGAGGTAAACCCATATAAGGAAATACTCCCGATAGAGTCAAGATATTGGGCTTCTTTTTTTTCGCGACGACTGATAAAGTCGAGTTGATCTTCAGCAATTTGTCGCTCGGCATATACTTTTGCGTTGGCTTCTTCATTGCTTGCAATAAAGGTGAAAGAAAGTTGATAAATACTCACGATTCCAAAGAGGAAAGCGAAAAGTTTTATGAGTCCATTATTTTGCATGCTAGTAATTTTAAGCGTTTTAAAGGCTCGCAAATATAAAGTTTACCAAAGCATTTAGCAACTTTATCCGCGATTTCAAATAAAAAAACCACCAAAAGGCAGTTCTTTAAAGGATGGTTTAGTTTAGGACGCTGCCAAGAGCGTCGTTCATTGTTCTTACAGCTTGAGCACTTTGAGTGAATTTGAGTTGTTCGTTCTCGTTGAGTTGAACGTCTACAATAGCTTCAACACCGTCTTTGCCAATGATACATGGCACACCGATGCATATATCGGACTGTCCATATTCCCCATCGAGATAAACCGAGCAGGGAATCATCCGCTTTTGGTCGTTGATGATGCTATCCACTAAATAGGCTACAGAGGCTCCCGGAGCATACCAAGCCGATGTTCCTAGAAGTTTGGTCAGTGTTGCGCCCCCTACCATGGTTGCCGCAGCAACTTCTTCCAGCTTTTCTGATGAGAGGTGTTGGGCGACAGGAGTACCGTTATAACTGGCTAAGCGCGTCAATGGAATCATGGTGGTATCACCATGACCGCCAATGACCATCCCTTGAATGTCGTTAGCTGGTTTGTCGAGGGCCTTAGAAAGATAGGTTTTAAAACGTGAACTGTCGAGAGCACCGCCCATGCCTATAATTCTATTTTTGGGAAGCCCAGTTGCTTTTAGAGCCAAATAAGTCATCGTATCCATAGGGTTAGAAACCACCACGATAATGGCCTCTGGCGAATGGGTGAGAACACTTTCTGCTACCGATTGAACGATGCCTGCATTGATGCCGATCAGCTCTTCGCGGGTCATCCCTGGTTTACGCGGAATACCCGAAGTAATGACCACCACATCGCTTCCAGCAGTAGCGCTGTAGTCGCTCGTAACTCCTGTGATACGAGTGTTAAAACCTAAGGTAGTTGCGGTTTGTGTTAAATCTAAGGCTTTGCCTTCGGCAAAACCTTCTTTTATATCGAGCAAGACAACTTCACTGGCAATGCGCTTAATGGCAATGTATTCTGCGCACGAAGCGCCAACATTTCCTGCTCCTACTATGGTTACTTTCATTTTAAGGTGTTGTTTAATTATTTGATCAATTGGGCAAATTTACGCATCAATATTCGCATAAACTGCATTGCGTTCTATAAAATCACGGCGAGGAGGAACTTCATCTCCCATAAGCATTGAAAAGATGCGATCGGCTTCACTACCACTGTCAATGGCAACCTGTCTTAGGGTTCTAAATTCTGGATTCATCGTGGTGTCCCACAGTTGTTCAGCGTTCATTTCTCCTAAACCTTTGTAACGTTGAACACTGGCGCCTTGACCGTATTGTTGCAACAACAAATCTCGCTGATCGTCGTTCCAAGCATATTCTTTTTTAGCACCTTTTTTGACAAGGTAAAGCGGCGGTGTGGCAATGTAGATATAGCCCGATTCTATAAGCTCTCGCATATACCGGAAAAAGAACGTTAGAATCAAGGTTGAAATGTGACTTCCGTCGACATCGGCATCACACATGATGACAATTTTATGGTAGCGCAATTTCTCAAGATTCAAGGCTTTGCTGTCTTCTTCTGTCCCGATGGTTACGCCTAATGCGGTATAAATATTTCTGATCTCCTCATTTTCAAAAACCTTGTGTTGCATGGCTTTTTCAACATTAAGAATTTTTCCTCTCAGAGGTAGAATCGCCTGAAAATTTCTGTCACGGCCTTGTTTTGCTGTTCCTCCTGCCGAGTCTCCCTCGACGAGAAAAACTTCACACAGGGCGGGGTCTTGTTCAGAACAATCGGAAAGTTTTCCCGGAAGGCCTCCTCCACTCATGACGGTTTTTCGCTGCACCATTTCACGCGCTTTTCGCGCAGCATGACGGGCTTGTGCAGCAAGAATCACCTTTTGAACAATGGTTTTAGCATCGTTTGGATTTTCTTCTAAATAATTCTCCAGCATCTCCGATACTGCTTGAGACACGGCAGAAGTCACTTCGCGATTGCCCAACTTGGTTTTGGTTTGACCTTCAAACTGTGGTTCCGCAACTTTAACAGACACAATTGCTGTTAGGCCTTCTCTAAAATCGTCACCACTTATTTCAAATTTTAATTTATCTAGCATTCCAGAACCATCGGCATACTTTTTTAGCGTAGAGGTCAATCCACGTCTAAATCCTGAAAGGTGAGTTCCACCTTCATGTGTATTGATATTATTGACATAAGAATGCAAATTTTCGGAGAAAGAAGTGTTGTAAATCATGGCTACTTCAACGGGGATACCATTTTTTTCTCCTTCAATGGCGATGACTTCTTTAATTATAGCCTCGCGAGTTCCATCGAGGAAAGTAATGAATTCTTTTAGTCCTTCTTTGGAATGAAACGTTTCGCGGACAAAGGCACCCTCTTCGTCTTTGTGACGGCGATCTTCCATCACAATGGTGATGCCTTTGTTAAGGTAAGAAAGCTCACGCATACGTCCCGCAAGGGTATCGTAATTGTATTCTAATGTCTGCTGAAAAATTTGTGGATCGGGTTTAAAGGTAACGGTAGTACCGCGCTTATCGGTCGTACCCGCCTCACGAACCGCATAGTTCGGTTTGCCGCGCTCATATTCTTGCTCCCAAATGACCCCTTCGCGGTAAACGGTGGCTTTCAACGATTGGGAAAGGGCGTTAACACAAGAAACCCCAACACCGTGAAGCCCCCCCGAAACCTTATAGGAGTCTTTGTCGAATTTTCCACCTGCACCTATTTTAGTCATGACCACCTCTAGGGCAGAAACGCCTTCTTTTTTGTGTATTCCAACGGGAATTCCTCGACCGTTGTCTTGAGTGGTAATTGAATTGTCTTCGTTGATGGTTACCGTAATGGTATCGCAATGACCGGCTAGGGCTTCGTCGATGGAATTATCGACCACTTCGTAAACCAAGTGGTGCAGGCCACGTGTGCCTATATCACCAATATACATGGAAGGGCGCATACGCACGTGTTCCATTCCCTCTAATGCCTGAATACTATCGGCAGAATACTGAGGATTTTGTGGGGTTTCACTCATAATTTTTTGGTTTTATTTTTGTCCTGTTTGGACGACCTCCAAATTTACAAAAAATAGGCCCTAAAAGCTTATAAATACTAGGCTGAATCCGCCCAAGTTATCAACAAATTGTGTGGACAAAAAGAACAAAAAAAAGAGGCCTTAGGCTCTCTTTTTTTTGGTGTATTCTCTCTAATTTTAATAGGCGTCATCGTGGACTTTAGCCACAGCTCTTCCACTAGGGTCATTCATGTTTTTAAAAGCCTCGTCCCATTCAAGGGCAATGGGTGTGCTACACGCAACCGAGGGCACTGAAGGAACGCATAAAGCCGCTGTTTCGCTAGGGAAATGTTCTTCAAAAATACTACGGTAATAGAACTCTTCTTTGTTTTGTGGCGTTTGCGCAGGAAAACGAAAATGAGCATTGGTCATTTGTTCGTCTGTGACTGCTTCATCGACAACCGCTTTAAGGGTATCAATCCAGCTGTAGCCCACACCATCGGAAAATTGTTCTTTTTGCCTCCAGGCAACACTTTCAGGTAAATATTCTTCAAATGCTTTACGCACGACCCATTTTTCCATGCGGTCTTTGGTGATCATCTTGTCTTGTGGGTTGAGGCGCATGGCAACATCCATAAATTCTTTGTCTAAAAATGGAACACGGCCCTCAATACCCCATGCAGCTAGAGATTTGTTTGCCCTTAAACAATCGTACTGATGAAGTTTATCCAATTTACGTACGGTTTCCTCATGAAAATCTTTGGCTGTTGGGGCTTTATGAAAATACAAATATCCGCCAAACAGTTCATCAGCGCCTTCGCCAGAAAGCACCATTTTGATTCCTAGAGCCTTGATGGCTCTGGCCATCAAGTACATTGGAGTGGAGGCACGAATGGTAGTAATGTCATAGGTTTCTAAATGATAAATGACATCGCGGATAGCGTCGAGCCCTTCTTGGATGGTGAATTTTATTTCGTGGTGAACCGTACCGATATGCTTGGCTACTTTTTGAGCGGCCGCCAAATCGGGTGAGCCCTCTAATCCAACTGAAAATGAATGCAATTGTGGCCACCATGCCGCTTGTTGATCTCCTGTCTCAACCCGTTTAGCCGCAAAGCGTTTTGCCAAAGCGGAGGTGACAGAAGAGTCTAAACCTCCTGAAAGAAGAACGCCATAGGGAACGTCACTCATTAACTGCCGATGTACGGCATCTGCCAAAGCGTCGTGGACATCTTCAATAGACGTAGCATTATCTTTGACTTCATCGTAGGTCATCCAATCGCGGGAATACCATTGTACTGGAGCTTCATCGGAACTTAAAAAATAGTGTCCGGGAGGAAATAACTCGATTTTACTACATACGCCCTCCAAAGCTTTAAGTTCGGAAGCCACGTAAAATGTCCCGTCTTGATCCCAGCCCATATAAAGTGGAATGATTCCCATGTGATCGCGGGCAATAAAATATACATCTTCTTGGGTATCGTATAGGGCAAAACCAAATATTCCGTTCATTTCATCGACAAACGACGGCCCTTTGTCTTGGTATAAAGCAAGAATAACCTCACAATCCGATTGCGTGGTAAATTCATATTTTCCTTCATATTGTTTGCGCAATTCTTGATGATTATAAATTTCACCATTGGCCGCCAATACATATCGCCCGTCTGGACTAAATAAAGGCTGATTTCCTGAAGTAGGATCGACAATCGCTAAACGCTCGTGGCCCATCAATGCTTTTTGGTTGGAGAAAATACCGCTCCAATCTGGACCACGATGACGCAGGCTTTTAGACATTTCGAGAAGTTGGGGGCGTAATTCTTCCGAACTTTGCTTTAAATCAAAGGCGCATACAATACCACACATAGTTTTTAAATTAGAGTGTAAAACTAAGTATAGATTATTTTTATTAAATAGAAATAGGTCTTTTAGTTGATTTTATAAACTTATTTAGCTGTTTATGGTAAAAATCACACTATTAAGATAAAAAAAGGCGATTTAAGTGAACATTTTAAAGTTTACTTTTTACGTTCATAGACCATTTCACCATCAAAAAAGGTCGCTAAAACCTCAATCATGGGAATTTCTGGGTCATTGAGGGTCATAATATCGTTGGTAAGCAAGACAAAGTCGGCGACTTTGCCCACTTCGATACTTCCTTTAACGCTTTCTTCAAAATTGGCATGGGCTGCCCAAATGGTCATACCTTTCAGCGCTTCCGACCGCGAAAGTGCATTTTGCATTTGATAACCTTCAACCGGTTGGCCATTGAGATCTTTTCTGGCCACGGCAGCATAAAAAGTGTGTAATGGGTTAACTTTTTCTACCGGAAAATCGGTCCCTAACGCTATTTTTCCCGACCAATCGAGAAGTTCTTTATAACTGTAAGCGGTGGCTATACGTTTTTCGCCTAAGCGCTCATCGGCCCAACCCATATCGCTGGTCGCGTGTGTCGGTTGGACAGAAGGGATCACTTTTGATCCAAATTTTTCTAAATCTGATTTGGCTACCACTTGGGCGTGTTCAATGCGCCAACGAGGATCGATAGAGGTCTTAAGTGCTTTGTTGTAGGCTTCTAAAACAATGTGATTTGCCGCATCGCCAATGGCATGGGTGTTCATTTGAAATCCTTTTTTAACCAAACTATAGGCCAAATCTTGAATCTTATCGGCAGGGGTTAAGAACAATCCTTTTGTTTTAGGAGCATCGGCATAAGGTTTTTTTAAAGCAGCTCCTCGACTCCCCAAAGCACCGTCGGCGTACACTTTAACCGACCTGATTGTCAATTTTTCGGTTTGATACGGTCCTCTTTCTAAATAGTAAGCCAAATTCTCTGGCGTATTTGCTATCATGCCATACACACGAATTTTTAAATCTCCCGTTTTGTGAAGACTGTCGATCAATTCGAGTTGAGCGCGATCAAGTCCAGCATCAGCAACCGTAGTTAATCCGTTTTGAAAAGCAATCTTTTCGGCTTTTTGAAGTGCTTTAATCTGTTGCTGACGTGTGGGTTTAGGCAATACTGCATAGGCCAAGTCAGAGGCCTTATCGATAAGAACTCCACTGGGTTCTCCATTTTCGAGAATAACCTCTCCTCCTTCTACTTTAGTTGCTGCTGTAATTTTTGCTGCATGGAGCACCTTGCTATTCACATAGGCCGCATGACCATCGACACGCTCTAAAACAACGAGTTTATCGGGAAAGGCATCGTCTAAGAATTTTTTATTGGGGAAAGCTTTCTCCTCCCAAAGGTTCTGATCCCATGCGCGACCTAAGATGACAGTACTTTCATTGTTGCGATCATAGGCTTTTAAACGCTCTATAATTTCATCAAGGCTTTTGGAGCCGCGCAAATCTACCTGCTCTTGTGTCAGCCCTAATTGATAAAAATGACAATGGGCATCAATCAAACCGGGATAGACGGGCATGCCCTTTAGGTTTAAGACCGAGGGAGCATCGTACTGATCCAATAAATCATCTTCGCCCACCGCAATAAAGCGTCCGTCTTTGATGACCATGGTGGAAGCCATGTCAAAAGAAGGGTTTACAGTATATATTCTGGCGTTGTGTATAATTAAATCTGCTGTGTAGTTAGAGCAAGAAAATAAAACTAGGCTTAAAAAAAGTAAAACAGTAGATATAGGTCGCATTTTATAATGAATTAGAAAACAAAAATAATAGAAAGGAAAAGATTAAAAAGAAAGATCGAAATTATATCGCATTCCAACTAAAAATTGTGTGCCGTAAACCGGATATTGACTCCACTGATAAGTGGCTTGATTGAGGATGTTTTTTCCTTTAAGATAGAGTTCCCAGCGCTCATTGAGTTGATAATGGAGATTGGTGTCGAGTTGTGTAAACGACGATAAGTCTTCCGTTAACACAGGGGCGTTTTCTAAATCTTGTCCGATAAAATTATCGCGATAAGCATTCTGTCGTTCACCAAGATGTTTGATATACCACTGAAAATACATTTTTTGGCCAATTTTTAGGGTGCCATTAAACACAAGAGACAGGTGGGGCATATTGAAGGCGGTCATGGCGTGCTCTGGCGTGGTTTCATCGGTCGCATCAAACGAAAAATCCGCATAACGCGCTTTGAACTGAAGTCGGCCACCATTTTTAAATGCAGCCGATAACTGAGCTTCTACGCCCATATTGGCCATATTGGCATAGAACACCTCAAAAGCATTATCATATCGGTAAGCAATAATATTGGTGCGGTCGATGTCACGACCAAGACTACGGTATATGGGTTGATTGTCATTGGTTTGATAAAAGAGATTCCACTGAAACTCCCAACCGGCAAAAAACTTGGATCGGGTACCAATTTGGACGTCATAAGGAACGGAAGAAGCTTTGAGTCTCATGGCTGGAGCAACATAAGGATTCTCATGAGAAAATGAGCGGAAGCTGTTTTGGGTTATGCTGCCGTCTAGCTTTATAAAAGGAGCAAAATTGCCTTTCTTTGGGCGATAGGACAACGCAAGAGTAGGATAAATAAATAGCCTTTCGTCGGTAAATTCGTCTCCTATACCCAAAACGCCCTTGGCCCCAACTTTAAACTTAAAGTTTCCGTTTATTTTACTTGCAAAAAAAGTTAATCGCGCATTTCCCGACTGGTAGTCCACAGGTAAACGGCTGTAGAAATCCTCTTTAAAATGAGACGTTAGATAAGTGACCTCGGGTAAAAGAGTAAGGGATAATCCACTAAAAACCATCTGAATTTTAGATGAAAAGTCTATTTCAACCTCAGAAGTGCCAAAGGAATCTGTGGTCAAATAAGAGTGCAATTCCAATTGTTTCACCCAGGGCTCATACCATTGCCATTGGGAACTTATGGTGAGATAATTGAGGTGCTGTTTTGGGTTGATGTTATTCTGAATAAACTCATCTTCAATAGGGTTTCGCAAACCGTAAAAAGCCTGCTGATGTTGTCTAAAGTTGATTTGAGAAAAGGCGGTGCGTTTGGAGGTCGAATAACGGTGAGAAAGGTTGAGCAATAAATTGGCCTGTTGGCTGTTCAGTTGTATGCCCTCAATATTTTTAAGCACTCCATTGTAGTGGATCAGCCAATCGATCGTTTGCCGTCTGTCGAGCGAGAAGTTAGTACTGTACTCCATCTGCAACTGATTGAAATTTCCGAAGCCTAGACTCGCTTTAGAATCGAACTGCACCTTGGCTTTTTTGGGTTGTAATTTTCGGGCTGCCCCCTTGGAAGGAACAAATGTCGAGGCCACGGGCACTGAAGAAATGGCATAGTCGGGGGTTTTCTTTTTGGTCATGACAGAATCGACTAAAGTAGGGCTTTGACGCAGTTTATAGACATCTTGTAAACTTGGCGTGTAGGATTTGATCACGGTCACTTCTTGAACCCCAATATCCTCTTTTTGTTCTTGGGCGAAAGCCGTAAAACTCAAAAAGACAAAAAAGAAAAGACCGCTGTATTTAGTCATTGGATGTGTTATCAATATTAATGGATGAGCTGTTTTTAGCCTCGACCAGTTTAATGTTGTCGAGGTCGGCCTTGGCGTGCTTTATAATTTCTGGAAATTGGGTGAAGTTTTCCAAGATCGATTCTAAGATAAAACTCGCTTGAAAGGCATCGTCGAGTTGGTAAAAATTTTTAGACATCAATAGCAAGCTTTTAGC
>JBMZTS010000009.1:0-23321 GCA_049623905.1 Flavobacteriaceae bacterium | reverse complement strand
TTTTCGCCTTCTTTTATTGGAATTATTAACATAAAACGTAACCTCCTCTCTTTTAAATGTGCGCAAATATAATCGCTTTATTTCAAATATGAGCTATGAAAAGTTATTTCTTTAAGATATCTCTAGAAATCACAAGTTTTTGTATCTCAGTGGTTCCTTCCCCAATGGTACAAAGTTTAGCGTCGCGATAAAACTTCTCTACGGGAAAGTCTTTGGTGAACCCGTAACCACCGTGAATTTGAACTGCATCAGAAGCAATTTTAACACAGGTTTCCGAGGCATACATCTTTGCCATTGCCCCTATTTTGGTCATTTTTTTTCCCGCCATTTTATCTGTGGCCGCTTTGCTTAACAAGAGTCGCGAAGCTTCAATTTCGGTGGCCATATCGGCTAACTTAAATGCAATGGCCTGAAAATTACTAATGGCCTTCCCAAATTGATGGCGTTCTTTTGAATATTTTAATGAAGCTCGATAGGCTCCCTGAGCGATACCAAGTGATAAGGCGCCAATGGATATGCGTCCACCATCTAAAATTTTCATTGATTGTATAAACCCCTCTCCCACTTCACCTAAACGGTTTTCATCGGGAATTCGGCAATTATCAAAGATCATTTCAGCGGTTTCGGAGGCGCGCATGCCCAATTTATTTTCTTTTTTACCTGAGCTAAATCCTGGTGTACCACGTTCAACGACAAAAGCAGTCATCCCATGATTGTCTCCTTTTTCGCCATTTCTTACCACAACAACAGCTATATCGCCCGACTTACCGTGGGTGATAAAGTTTTTTGTACCGTTGAGAACCCAATGATCGCCCTCTTGTTTAGCGGTTGTACTCATGCCTTTGGCATCAGAACCGGTATTGTGTTCGGTCAATCCCCAAGCACCGATGTGCTCTCCTGAAGCCAGTTTTGGGAGCCATTTACATCGCTGAGATTCATTGCCAAACAGATAAATGTGATTGGTGCACAACGAATTATGCGCTGCAACCGAAAGACCAATGGACGGGTCGATGATTGAAATTTGTTCAATGATGGTAATGTATTCGTGGTATCCCAAACCAGAGCCACCATATTCTTCTGGTATTAAAATGCCTAAAAATCCTAATTGTCCCGCTACACGCATGGCTTCCAATGGAAAGTACTGTGCTTCATCCCATTCCATGACGTGAGGCAGGAGGTGCTTTTCAGCAAATTCTTTGGCCGATTCTTTGACCATTTTTAAGGACTCCGTCTCTTCCATAGTAAATAGTGTTGAACTATCCATAACGTCTTTTTAAAACAAATATAGGGCTAATCTTTTAATTTTTAAGCTGTCGAAATTTTCGATTTTATATAGGTCTAAAAGTGTTATTTCACCCTTTTGAGTTCTCAACATTATTACTTTTTTGGCCTCCTCACGAGAAAGATAGGGAACCTTGGTCAGAGTCCAAAGATCGACCTGATTAAGATCTAACTTCTGAATTTTTGGTGGGGTATGAATATAAACTTGAGCTTTAAGTTTGATCAACACTTCTGTACTTAAACCATAAACCTCATCCAATTGATCGGGATGCGAAAATCCGTCTAAGCGAGAGCGGTATTTTACAATGCGTTGACTCAAGACCTCTCCAATACCTTTAATGACAGTCAATTCTTCTGCGGTTACTCGGTTCAAATCAAAACGTTTTAAAGGAATTGACGGTGGGGCCTTAACGACTTTCTCATACATTGGGAACTTAAAAAATGGTCCATAGGTTTGGAGCCAAGTGTCACTAACTTTAGTCACGCGCTGAAAATCATGAAGCGAATTGATCCATAATCCTTTGGCTCGGTAAGCGTGTAAACGATCTGTTTCTTCTAGACTTAAGCCTAAAAAATAAGCTCTTTGATCTGAAATATAATTTGGGTTAAAAGGATAGATTTTTGACAATACATTGACCGCCTTACGGGCATCTATTTCCGCTTGAAGCTGAGCGTCAAAAACGAGGAGCTTTTTCCTACTTTCCTTTTCTTTTTTACTGTAGAAAAACCCTTGAACACTCGCCAAGATGAGGAGCATAAAAAAAACCGCTTTTGCTTTCTGTGTAACAGAAAAACCAAAAGCGGTTTTTATTTTCATAGGAAATTATTTTATACGCTCAATAGCACTCAAATAGCGATTTAATTCTTCCTTAACTTTAGGGTAAAGAATGAGAAGACCAATCATATTCGGAAAAACTAGAGCGAGAATCATCGCATCTGAAAAGGCCCAAACTGAAGACATATCGCCAGCGGCTCCAATAACAATAAACACTAGGAATAATAACTTATACGTTAGGTCTGAGATTTTACTCTTTCCAAAGATATACATCCATGACTGAAGGCCGTAATAAGACCAGGAAATCATGGTTGATACGGCAAACAAAACCACAGCAATGGTTAAGAAAGGCCCTGAAAAGGAAATATATTTTGAAAAGGCAGCGGCAGTAATTCCAGCCCCTTCAACAGATACGCCATCAATAAGGACTCTTCCACCTTCACCTCCATAGGCAAATACGGTACTGTCTCCATTAAAAATTATGATGACAAGAGCCGTCATAGTACAGATAACAACAGTATCAATAAAGGGTTCGAGAAGAGCGACCAATCCTTCGGAGGCCGCGTATTTTGTTTTAACGGCAGAGTGGGCGATTGAAGCAGATCCTGCCCCAGCTTCATTAGAAAAAGCCGCGCGCCTAAATCCAGTGATTAATACCCCCATCAGACCACCTAAACCAGCTTGAGGGTTAAACGCTTGAGTAAAGATCATGGCAAAAGCATCATCCACAAAAGTTATATTACTCAAGATGATATACATACAAGCCAATAAATACATCAAGGCCATAAAGGGCACTATTTTTTCCGTAACCGAAGCTATACGTTTGATTCCCCCAATAATAATGATCCCCACTACGATCATCATGATGACCCCTATAATAGTTCGTGCACTACCGCCAGTCATTCCAAAGGAATTCACCAATTGCATCGCAGCTTGATTCGACTGCGCAGCATTACCGCCTCCAAAAGAAGCACCAATACACAGTAGAGCAAAAATAACGGCCAAAGCTTTTCCAAGGCGAATGAAGCCTTTTTCCTCTAAACCTTTAGTCAAATAATACATTGGACCACCATATACGGTTCCATCTTCACCAACATCGCGATATTTTACCCCTAGAGTACACTCTACAAATTTGGTTGACATTCCAATTAACCCGCAGAGAATCATCCAAAAAGTGGCTCCAGGACCTCCAATAGCAATGGCCAGAGCAACTCCAGCAATATTTCCATTGCCTACGGTTCCCGATACGGCCGTCGCTAGGGCTTGGAAATGGCTGACTTCTCCTTCCTCATCACTACTTCCATGATCATCAACTTCATCATATTTTCCGCGAACCGTATTGATCGCAGTAGCAAATTGCCTGATATTGATAAAGCCAAAATAAATCGTAAAAAACAGTGCCCCTCCAACCAGTAAAATAATGATTGTCGGAATTCCTGTGCCTAAGAAGTTATGCAAAACGAGCGCTTCCCACCAATTGGCTATGGGTGTAAAAGCCTCATTGATACGCTCATCTAGGCCTTGATCTTGTGCAAAAATCGGTGTTGCTAAAAGGAGAAATAAAAAGGTGAATATTCGTTTAATTGGACTATGCATTTGGTTGTTGTTAGGTTATAATAGACTCCGAATATCCTAAAATAATCCCTAATAACAAATTCTCATGCCCTCGTTTTTATAAATCAAATACCGATGTGCGCTTGGTGTAAACCAAATCTTTGAGCTTGAGCCAAAAAGCAAGAGTCAAATAAATGACAAATCCTCCTATAAGGGTTGCAAAGGAGGCGTAAATAAAAAATAAGCGAACGCTTTTTACTTTCATTCCTAAGCGTTCAGCTAATCGGGTGCAAACGGCAAAACCGTGTTTTTCGAACCAATGTCGGAAATTTTTTGTCATTTTATGAATGATTAAGTAGGTGCACCCCTACGGCACAAAGTAAGCACTTTTTTAAATTGCAATAGTTTTTTTTCAAATGAATATAGGCTTGACTATCTAGGGCCGTAGCATTGCTACCTCCTATTTTAACAAAGCCTTGAGTAATTGTGTTTTCCTCCCCTTTTATCTCTCTGATCCAATCGATTATTATTTCGGAGGGATCGTTGCACATCGCTTTCTCAAAACTAAAGTAAAAAGGAATCAAGGTGTTTATTTTTAACAAATCAATAAATCTTTCGGAGAGGGGTTTACTTCGTTTCGCCGACGATTTGCTAAAAGTATAATGTGTTTCCCAAAAAGGGGAAACCTCAATTTCTTTTAGCCAAGACGTCTGTATTCGATTACGGGAATAAAACTTTGAAAAAAGTTGAGCAGAATTCGCATACAGAGCGGCCAATTGCACCCACCGAATGGTGGGAAAATTTGGGGGGCGTAAGCCTGAAAAATTCAGACGAACACCCTCGGGCTGAGACAGCGAAAATTTATGCCGTAAATAAGAAAAACGTTCCCAAAGTTCTTTAGCATAATGGGTTGGTGTATCGCTATTGACTAATCCTGCCTGCCCTAAAAAAAGAGCTTCTAAATCCTTACGGGCTTCGCGAATTTTTCTAACCACAGAAAACGGAATGCTTTTGGCGATTTGACCAAAAGCCTCCCCATTAATATTTAATCCAAAATTCCTCGCTAAAAGAATGAATAAGACACCTTCCCAATCATTATTCGTCCTCTTTAATAAGGATTGAATATCAGACGACTTTGTTTCTAATCGTTCGATGTAAAGACGTTCTTTCCACAAAAGAAAAAGCGGCAATGGCATTTGTTTTAATTGCTCTTCACAGGGGATAAAACTCGTCTTTTGGCTAAAGAAATAACGCAACTGTTGAATTGTATTTTGCGGTATATACTCTGAAAGCACAAGGGTTGGTACAAGTGTACCATCTCTTCGGCAGACATCAATATCATCTTCCCAAACAACATGCAAAATAACATTGTCGTAGCGCGTATCATTTTGATGGTTGTGCCGATACCAATCGGAAGATTTAAGATGAATTTCAAGTGATCCTACCCATTTTATCCCGTCAATAATGATTTGAGCTTCGAGAAAATCGGGGCCATCTGAGGCATTATAACGACCAGGATGAACAATCCTAACAGCTTCATTTGTCGTGGTGGTCAATTGACTTGGCGGAAACTTTTGGTGCTTCCAAACATAATGTAGGAAGTCTTCTTTCATTGATTTGGGGCTTATGATTATGTGTTGACTTCTCCTGTCCAGTCGAGAATACCGCCTTTGAGATTGTAAGTGGCCAATACGCCTAGCTGATCGAGCAATTGACACGCTTGTGCACTTCTCGCTCCAGAACGACAATAAATAAAATATGTCTTGTCTTTATCTAGGTCTTGCGCTGCCGCCATAAACGAATTAGGTTGGCGTATATCTAAAAGTTTAGCGTTGGGGAGATGCTTGTCTTGAAATTCTTCTTCCGTTCGCACATCTAAAAGCACAGCATTAGAATCGGCCTGGCGCTTTTCTTCCCACTCCGCTTCGTATAGTTCTATCATAGTTGTTTTTTTTATTTAAGATCAAAAATAGGCAATTGATTTTTTATATAATTGAGGATTTAAAAAATTTTTATATATTTGTACATACAATTATTGTTATGACAAATGATTTAACACAAACCAACCGAGATCTTGTCATCGCTATTTTGCGTGGGGGAATTAGATTAAATGAAGAGTTAAATCTTTTTGTGAAAGGTTTTGGCCTGTCGCTTCCACAATTCAATGTGCTTAGAATTCTTCGCGGACAAAAAGATAAACCCGCCAACCTATCCACCATTAATGAGCATATGATTCACAAAATGAGCAATACCACACGGCTGGTTGACAAACTTATTGACAAAGGTTTTGTTAAGCGCAATGTTTGCAAAAACAATAGACGTAAAATTGAACTTATTATAACTGACAATGGTAAAAATTTATTAGCCTCAATAGACCAACATCTCGATCAAAAAGAAGCCCAATTATTGGTGCAACTCAATACAAGCGAAAAAGAAAAATTGCATGCATTGATTTCAAAACTTATCTAACCTTCACCTACTTATATTTTTTTTAAATAATCATTAATAAATTCTATGAAAAAAACACTTTTAAATCTATTTCTGAGCACCTCTCTCTTATTAGGTGTGCAACTTCTTGAAGCACAAGAAAAAACAATTGACACCGCTCAAAGCAGTATTCATTGGGTCGGTAAAAAGGTTACTGGTCAACACGAAGGAAACATCCAGTTGAAATCTGGCTCCTTACTGATGGACCAAAATCAAGTCACTGGTGGACGATTTTCGGTTGATATGACTACAATAAGTTGTACAGACCTACAAGGCAAGTCGGCAAATAATCTGGTTGGTCATTTAAAATCAGATGACTTTTTTAGCGTTGCAACCTATCCATTGGCCACACTAACCTTTACACAGGTAAAACAAAAAGCAAAAGGGGTCTATGCCGTGACAGGAGATTTCACCATTAAAGGCATTACACATCCTGCTAGTTTTGAACTCCAGTTAAACAACGATACAGCAACAGCCAAAGTGGTCATTGATCGATCAAAATACAATGTTCGTTATGGCTCAAATTCATTCTTTGACAACTTGGGAAACAAAGCCATCTATGACAATTTCGAACTTGATGTAACTCTAAAAATGTAATCATGGCAACACAAAGACCAAAATGTGGTTGTGGAAACACTCAAAATCCTGAAGGATTTTGTGACGGTTCTCACGCAAAAAAATAATTTCTCTGATGGTTTTAAAACTTCAATTTTTGAGTTATATTTGACCACATGAAATTAAAATCGAATCATACAAACTGGTGGAACGAATGATAAACATTATTCGTGAACTAGCTGTATCAACATATCTAAGGCTTGTCTTCACGACAAGCCTTTTTTAATTAGAGGCCCACATGAAAAACTTTGCATTAAAAACGCAACACAAAAAAATTCTTGCCGACACCCTTACTCCCGTCAGCGTATATCTGATATTAAGAGATGTTTTCCCGCACTCGCTCTTGTTGGAAAGTAGTGATTATCACGCAAACAATAATGATTTTTCTTATATCTGTTGCAACCCCATCGCCTCGATTGAATTAAAAAAAGGACTTTTGACCACCTCCCTTCCCGACGGGTCCATTGAAACCATAACGGTCGATGAAAGTATTGATATCCCCGAAAAAATACAGACCTTTTCTCAGCGATTTAATAGTAAATCTTTTCCTTTTAAGTTTGTAAGCAACGGGCTCTTTGGTTACATCGGCCACGATGCTGTCGACCAATTTGAAAACATCAAACTGGATAAAAATAAGGAAGGACTAGAGATTCCCGATATTTACTATGCGGTTTATCAAAACATCATTGCCATCAGTTTGTTCAATCATGAGGCGCATCTTTTTTCACATGCTTATCAGAAAGAACACAATCTTCACGAAATCGAACGTTTACTCAAGGTCTCCCCTAGTGCTAATTTCAATTTTAAAAAAACGGGAGACAAAAAATCAAATTTAACCGATGAGCAGTTTATAAATTTTGTTCAAAAAGGGAAAGAACATTGCTACCGAGGAGACGTGTTTCAATTGGTGCTTTCTCGGAGATTTTCACAAACTTTTAAGGGAGATGAATTTAATGTTTACCGCACTTTACGATCTATTAACCCCTCGCCCTACCTCTTCTTTTTTGACTACGGAGATTTTAAAATCTTCGGCAGTTCTCCTGAAGCACAACTGGTCGTTCAAGACGGCAGGGCAGAAATTCACCCTATCGCTGGTACCTTTAAACGCACTGGTAACGACCAACAAGATGCCACCGCCGCCAAAGCTCTGGCCAAAGACCCAAAAGAAAATAGTGAGCATGTGATGCTTGTCGATTTAGCACGAAATGATCTTAGCCGAAATGGCTCTGGAGTCGTGGTAGAAAAAAATCGAGAAATCCAATTTTACTCCCATGTGATTCATTTGGTCTCAAAAGTAACATGCACCATGAAGGCAGTCGCAAAAACCTTCCGTGTAGTCGCCGATACCTTCCCTGCAGGGACCTTAAGTGGTGCCCCGAAACACAAAGCACTCCAACTTATTGATCGCTATGAAACAATTCAACGCAACTTCTATGGTGGAGCGATTGGCTATATGGATTTTGAGGGAAACTTTAATCACGCAATCATCATTCGCTCCTTTTTAAGTAAAAATCACGAATTACATTATCAGGCTGGTGCAGGGATCGTTGCGGACTCTGTTCCAGAAAGCGAATTACAAGAAGTATACAATAAACTGGGCGCTTTAGACAAGGCGCTAACATTAGCTGAAAACATCCAATGAAAAAAGTATTTGTCATCGATAATTACGATTCGTTTACCTACAATTTGGTACACTATCTTGAAGAGTTAAACTGTGAGGTAATTGTAAAACGAAACGATCAGTTCGAACTCGACGAGCTCGAGAGCTATATGCACATTCTTTTATCGCCAGGTCCTGGCATTCCCGACGAATCTGGTCTTTTAAAAGCCGCTGTTCAGCGCTATGCCCCAACCAAAAAAATATTGGGTATCTGTTTAGGGCAACAGGCCATTGCCGAAGTTTTTGGAGCAACGCTAGTCAATCTTAAAAAGGTTTATCACGGCATAGCCACGCCGGTTGAAATTATCGACAATGATTTACTCTTCGAGGGGCTGCCAAAATCATTTGAGGTAGGGCGCTACCATTCTTGGGTCGTCGCGACACCTTTGCCAGAAAGTTTAACGGCCACCTCTGTAGATCAAGACGGGCAACTCATGTCATTGCGCCACAAAGAGTACGCTGTAAGGGCTGTACAATATCATCCAGAATCGATATTGACCCCTTTTGGTAAAAAAATATTAGACAACTGGATTAATAGCTAACCGATGAAAGCCATTCTAAATCGTCTTACACAACACGAACATCTCTCAAAAGAAGAGGCAAGTCAAATGATTGTCAACATTGCTGATGGTCAATACAACCAAACTGAAATTGCCGCCTTCTTAACGGTCTACATGATGCGAAGAATCAGTCTTCATGAACTCGAAGGTTTTCGAGAAGCCCTTTTAGCACTGTGCATCGCCATTGACTTGTCGGAATTTGACACCATCGATCTCTGTGGAACAGGTGGAGACGGCAAAGACACTTTCAACATCTCCACACTAGCCGCATTTGTCACCGCTGCCGCAGGGGTAAATGTAGCTAAGCACGGAAATTATGGCGTATCTTCAGGCTGCGGCTCAAGCAATGTTTTGGAAGCTTTAGGAATCAAATTTTCTAATGATGAAGATTTCTTAAAACGCTGTGTAGATCGGGCAGGGATCTGCATTTTACATGCCCCCCTTTTTCATCCTGCAATGAAAAATGTTGCTCAAGTTAGAAAGGACCTCGGTGTGAAAACATTTTTTAATATGCTTGGACCACTAGTGAACCCCTCTTTTCCAAAAAGTCAATTGACTGGTGTCTTTAATCTAGAACTGGCCCGACTATACCATTATCTTTTTCAAAAGACAGATACAAACTTTACCATTTTACATGCTCTGGATGGCTATGATGAAATTTCATTAACGGGACCAACAAAAGTCTTTGGAAACAATAGCGAAACTGTTTTGACTCCTCAAGATTTTGGTGTATCCCCTTTGCAACCAAATCAAATTGCGGGTGGGAACAATGTAAAATCATCGGCCGACATCTTTTTAAACGTTCTTCAAAATAAAGGAACAGAAGCACAGCAGCAAGTTGTTTGTGCGAATGCTGGAATGGCTATCGCCACGGCACAAAATTTAACACCCCAACAGGGTTTTGAAAAGGCTAAAGAAAGTCTTCTGTCGGGAAAAGCATTTTCAACTCTAACTTCACTTCAAAATTTAAGCAAGGAATGACCATTTTAGATCGTATTATAGCCGATAAAAAGAAAGAAGTTTCTCAAAGAAAATCACTCTTCCCTACAAGCTATTGGGAAACGTCACCTTTGTTTGCTCGCGACCCCAACTCGCTTAAAAATCGATTACAAACTAGCCCGTCGGGCATTATTGCTGAGCACAAACGTCGTTCACCCTCTAAACAAAATATCAACAGTACATTATCTGTCGCGCAAGTCGCGAAAGCTTACGAAAACGCTGGTGCGTGTGGCATCTCTGTCCTTACCGATGGGAAATATTTTGGTGGCTCATTGGACGACTTGAGTCTTGCCAGAGCCGTTACTACTTTACCCTTACTTCGGAAAGAATTTATCATTGACGACTATCAACTCATCGAAGCGAAAGCGTTTGGTGCCGATGTCATCTTATTAATCGCAGCCGTATTAAGTCGAAATGAAATTCAACACCTTTCAACTTTCGCTAAAGGCCTAGGGATGGAGGTGCTGCTGGAAGTCCATAACCAAGAGGAGCTCCAAAAAGCTCTTATGCCCTCACTCGATCTTATCGGGGTAAACAACCGAAACCTGAACGATTTTTCGGTCTCTCTTGATGTGAGTCGAGCATTAGCAGAAGAAATTCCCGATGCCTTTATCAAAGTATCTGAAAGTGGGATAAGCCAAGTTGAAGCCATTAAAGATTTAAAAACCTATGGCTATCAGGGGTTTTTAATCGGTGAAAAATTCATGAAAACGGAGCATCCTGGACAAATTGCTCATAAATTTATAAACGCAGTAGAACTATGAGATTGAAAGTTTGTGGAATGCGTGAGCCTGAAAACATTGCTGCTTTAGTCAATGTAAAACCCGACTATATGGGCTTTATTTTTTGGGCCCCTTCGCGTCGCCATGTCTCAAAAATTACTGAACCTCTCCCCCTTGGAATAAAAAAAACAGGGGTTTTTGTTGATGCCTCGGTAGATTATATCCAAAGCACCATTGAAACCCATGCCTTGGAAGCGGTGCAATTGCACGGTGAAGAAACCCCGGCTTATTGTGGTTTAATTAAAGGGTTTGGGGTAGAGGTTATCAAAGCTTTTTCAATCCATGACAACTTTGCCTTTTCCCAACTCGAACCGTATGAAAAAACATGTGATTTTTTCTTGTTTGATACCAAAGGCGAGCTGCCTGGCGGAAATGGGATTAATTTTGATTGGAACATTCTAGAGGCTTATACTTTCTCAAAACCATTCTTTCTCAGCGGTGGAATAGGTCCAGAAAGTCTTAGGGCCATTAAAAGCCTAATTAAAACCAATTTGCCCCTTTACGCTATTGATGTAAATAGTAAATTTGAATCCGCTCCAGGAATTAAAAAAATAGAAGTTATAAAATCATTTAAAGACGCGTTGTATGAACTATAATGTAGACGAAAAAGGGTATTACGGTGATTTTGGTGGAGCTTTTATCCCCGAGATGCTTTACCCTAATGTGGCCGAATTAAGAGAAAATTATTTAAAAATAACGACTGAACCCGAATTTATTAAAACCTTCAACTCCCTCTTAAAAGATTATGTTGGTCGTCCAACACCACTCTACTTTGCCAAGCGATTATCAGAGCGGTATCAGACCAAGATTTATTTGAAACGTGAGGATCTTTGCCATACTGGCGCACACAAGGTCAACAATACCATAGGGCAAATTCTCCTCGCCAAACGCTTAGGCAAAACACGCATTATCGCCGAAACGGGTGCAGGCCAACACGGGGTAGCTACCGCCACGGTATGTGCACTTATGGGTATAGAATGCATTGTTTATATGGGAGAATTGGACATCAAGCGACAAGCGCCCAATGTCGCCCGGATGAAAATGTTAGGCGCCAAAGTTCGCCCAGCACAATCGGGAAGTAAAACACTTAAAGATGCAACCAATGAAGCTATTCGTGACTGGATCAACAATCCTGTAGATACTCATTACATCATCGGATCGGTAGTAGGACCTCATCCCTATCCCGATATGGTGGCCCGTTTTCAGTCAGTGATTAGCCAAGAAACTAAAGCGCAACTTTTAGCAGTCGAAGGACGAGATTATCCCGATCATGTCATCGCCTGCGTTGGGGGTGGCAGCAATGCCGCAGGACTATACTACCATTATCTCAACGATAAACGCGTAAACATCATTGCTGTAGAAGCCGCTGGTAAAGGAATTCATTCGGGAGAAAGTGCTGCCACATCTGCCCTTGGAAAAGAGGGCATCATTCATGGAAGTAAAACTTTACTAATGCAAACAGCCGACGGTCAAATCACAGAACCCTATTCTATTTCTGCAGGTTTAGACTACCCTGGAGTTGGCCCAATGCATGCCCACCTGTTTCGATCTAAGCGGGCCGAATTTATCTCGATCCCAGATCAAGAAGCCATGGATTGGGGGTTGACACTGTCGCAAATGGAGGGCATCATTCCCGCCATTGAAACTGCACATGCATTTGCCGTTTTAGATGTCAGAAAATTTAAGAACGATGAGATTATTGTCTTTAATTGCTCGGGAAGAGGAGATAAAGATTTAAGCACCTATATTGATTATTTTAAACTCTAATGAATCGTATTGATCAAAAATTCCAAGAGGATAAAAAACTATTATCCATTTATTTTTCAGCGGGATACCCCCAATTGGAGGATACTGTTCCTCTATTGAAAAAACTACAAAACGCAGGTGTCGATATGGTCGAGATTGGACTTCCTTTTTCAGATCCACTAGCCGATGGTCCAACCATTCAGGAAAGTTCAACACAAGCCTTAAAGAATGGCATGACCACCGCAAAACTTTTCAGTCAACTACAAGGCATCCGAAAACACATCCATATCCCTTTGGTACTGATGGGCTATTTTAATCCGATGTTGCAATTCGGTATTGAAAAATTTTGTGAACGCTGCGCTGATATTGGCATTGATGGTTTGATCATTCCCGATCTGCCCGTAGAGGTGTATCATGAAAAATACAAAATGCTTTTTGAGCAATACGGTCTCTACAATATGTTCTTAATCACACCTCAAACCTCAGAGGAACGTATTCGCTACATTGACCGCGTCTCTAATGGCTTTATCTACATGGTTAGTAGTGCAAGTGTGACTGGGGCTAAAGGTGCTTTTGGACACACTCAAACCGATTACTTTCAACGCATCAATCAAATGAATCTCAAAACACCAACGGTGGTTGGCTTTGGAATCAGTAATGCGGCAACTTATCAAGCAGCGACAGCCCACTCGAGCGGGGCAATTATAGGGTCAGCGTTTATAAAGTTTTTAGGTGATAACGGGCTTAACAACACAGAGGAATTTATTAGATCTATTCGGGCTTAAAAACTTTGCGGTATTGCTGCACTCTAAATTCAAAAGGGGAATAATTGGGGCATTTAGCTTTGGCAGCTTTGTACACCGCCATGCTTCCAATCGCACGATTTGCAGCACCTGAGGGGGCCGTTAAAGTCTGTGTAATGATGGTCCTTCCCGCCCAAAAGAAGCGGTGTTTCCGTGGCAGGTCATCTACTAAAGACTCTAGCTCCAATTGGTTTTGTTTTAACACTTTTCTAAAGAAGTATTCTGGACCATTCTTGCTTTTCCCCCCTGTAAAAATGAGTGTATCAATCAAAGGATACTGGATCAAAATTCCCAACAAATCTCTAAGTTCAACCCTTTCCATTCCAATGTCTGAAGCATCTACTTTTTGTCGATAAGCAGCACTAACAATATCACAAATTCCAATTTTTTGACGCTTTAGAAAGGCCTTGCGTTGTTCGATTGCTAAAGAAGAATTATCATAAACTAAATCGAGGTGATAAATCTGATCCCAAATTTTCCATAAAAGACCATTGCTACTGCCATAACAAAAATCAACATCTTGCCGATTTAGATTACCCGTTGTGAATCGTGGTGGAGGAAGGGTTCCAACAATAAGCCGGGTTGTGTCGGACAAAATGTAGGGCGGGTATGGGTGACGATGGTAAAACATTTTGTGAATTGAGGAAAAAAAGTTAGCTTTAACAACCACCAAATCTACTACTTATGGGAAAAGGAGACAAAAAAACACGTCGTGGAAAAATTGTCAACAAGACATTTGGCGTGAGGAGAAAAACAAAACGCAATCAACGCAAAGCAAAAAGAATTGTTGCCTCTAGCGAATAAATACGGGCTGATTCTTTTCTTCTGTATGCGCTTCACTATAGTGGTAACCGTCGGTTGAAAATCCTTTTATATCTTCAAGAGACTTACAATTGTGATCGAGGACATAGCGCACCATCAGTCCACGTGCTTTTTTGGTATAAAAGGAAATTATTTTGAGTTTCCCGTCTTTAAAATCTTTAAACTGAGGTGTGATTACTGTGGTTTTCAATTCACTTTCATCTACTGCAGCAAAATATTCATTGCTGGCCAAATTTAAGAAAGTTTCATCCTCACTTAGATCATCATTTAACGCTTGGGTAACTTTAGACTTCCAAAAGCTGTGTAAGTTTTTATGTGCGCCAACTGGCATTTTAGTTCCCATTTCTAAACGATAGGGTTGAATTAAATCGAGGGGTTTTAAAAGGCCATACAAGCCTGAAAGAATACGTAACTGCTCTTGGAGTTGACTGTGCTTTTCCTTCGGAAGGCTGTAAGCATCTAATCCTGTATAAACGTCACCATCAAAAGCAAAAACAGCCTGACGGGCGTTGTCGGCGGTAAACGGCAATTGAAAATCTTGATTGCGTTGCCAGTTTAACTGCGCTAGTTTTTCAGAGATATTCATCAATTTCCCTAAAGACTGCACCGACCTTTTTTTCAGGTCTTTATTTAGTCGATTCGCCTCATCTAAAAAGAGAGCTTTACTCGCAAGGGAAGTGGGTAACTTAGCATCAAGATTGAGGGACTTTGCAGGAGAAATGATCATTTTCATGATAAAGCGTTTTACTCAAAATTAAGGGGCTTTTACCACATGGACAAATTAAATCCATTACGATGGCCTATGGATAAATCACAACAACTTATGTTGTGCATAGTTTTGCCATTTATTAAGGACCGTAGACATATCCTGTGGAAGCTCCGAATCAAACTGCATCCATTTTCCTGTTTTTGGATGTTCGAAGCCCAATGTCTTGGCATGAAGTGCCTGACGCGGCATCGCTTTAAAACAGTTTTCTACAAATTGCCTGTACTTACTGAAATGGGTGCCCTTTAAAATGGCATTTCCTCCATAGCGCTCGTCGTTAAACAAGGTATGTCCTATATGCTTCATATGGGCACGTATTTGGTGGGTACGTCCTGTTTCTAACTGACATTCAATAAGCGTAACATAGCCTAGGCGTTCCTTAACCTTATAATGTGTCAGTGCAGGTTTACCCGATTCTCCCTCTGGAAAAACTAACATTTGAAGACGGTTTCTGGGGTGACGACCAATATGACCTTCTACACTCCCTTGATCCTCTTGCACATTCCCCCAAACAATAGCTAAATAGCGTCGTTCGGAAGACTTGTCAAAAAATTGTTTTGACAAATGGGTTAAGGCTTGTTCTGTTTTAGCAATGACTAACAACCCACTCGTGTCTTTGTCAATCCGATGGACCAAACCTGGGCGATGCTGCTCGTTTTTTGGTAGATTCTCAAAATGGAACATTAGGGCGTTGATTAGAGTTCCCGAATAATTGCCATGTCCAGGGTGGACGACCATACCGGCTTGTTTATTAATGACAATGACCGTATCATCTTCATAGACAATATCGATGGGAAGATCCTCTGGAACAAGTAAATTTTCATATGGTGGGTGACCAAAAAGGACACGAATAACATCGCCTCCTTTAACTTTATAATTAGATTTTACGGGTGTGTCATTGACAAAAATACTCCCGGCTTTAGCGGCTTGTTGGATTTTATTACGCGTAGCATTTTCAATCCGATTCATCAAATACTTATCGACACGAAGAGGCTCTTGACCTTGATCTGCGGTAAAGGAAAAGTGTTCGTGTAAACGCTCTTCTTCAAAATCTTCCTGTCCTAAATTAGCGTTTTCCATTCCCTAAAACTAAATCGATTTTTGAGGTTTTGGGAAGGGTCGTTCCTGGTTGGATTTTCTTTCCCTGGTATCGAATTTCCAAAACCATATCTTTCCCAATATTGTCGCGATAACTGAAAGAACCTATTTCAAAACCGACGGCCGTGAGTCGCGTTTCAGCATTGCGTTTGGTGATTTGAATTACATTCGGCACCTTTAATTTTCGATACCCCGAAGGATTAAGAGTAAAATAGATCTTGCGGCCACGTTTTACTTCTGAACCCGCTTTAGGAGTCTGCTCTATCACCGCTAGAGGCGGATAGTTAGGGTTGAACTTTGCTGAATCAAGAACTTCATAACGCAATTCGAAACGCTCAATAGCAGTGGAAATTTCACTGAGTGGCAAGGTCTCAAAATCTGGCACTTGGATGTGCTCATTGTTTTGTGTCATGGTCTTAAGGCCATAAAAAACCCCCACTAAAACTAAGCATCCCACTAAAAATGCCAAGGCTAGCTGTAGAAGGAAGGTCTTGCTAAAAAGAAAACGTAAAAAATTCATTTGTTTAAGTCTTGGGCAAAGATAAGAAACCCCAAGCGATTGATGGAAGGAATCTATCGCCCTTTGCAAAACGATGCTTACATTTACACCATGAATAAAATCGTTGGAGTGGCCAGTGGTGGCTTTACCTCGGAATATGGCATCTCAAAAAAAAGTGGTCAAGTCATTTATGACCTGATTAAAGAAAGTCCTTATGAGGTTTATCAAATCAATGCGCGCCTAGACCAATGGACCGTTTCCGATCAACAAGAAAACAACTACCCTCTTGACTTGTCCACCTTTAGTTTTCAAAAAGCGGGAGAATCATTTTCTTTTGATTATGTCGTGAACATGATTCACGGAGCTCCAGGAGAGAACGGTGAACTTGCTTCCATTTTAGAACAACTTCATATTCCTCATAGCAGTTGCGACTCTGACCAAGCAGCAATGACCTACAGCAAACGCGACTGTTTAGTTGCGGCCAATAAAATTGGAGTTCCCACAGCAAAACGTTTTATCTTAAATCAAGGCGAGCACTACTCAATCGACGCTATCGAAGCGGCCGTTGGATTGCCGTGTTTTGTTAAGGCTAATCGCGCTGGAAGTAGTTTTGGTGTTTATAAAATTTATGCCAAAAACGATCTTGATTCGGCCATTGAAAAAGCCTTCGAAGAAGACCATGAAATCTTGATAGAGACTGCGCTTGAAGGAAGAGAAATTACGGTGGGGGTTGTGCACTACAAAGGCGTAATCAAAGTTTTACCTCTCACTGAAATTGTAACAGAAAATGAATTTTTTGATTACAAAGCAAAATACGAAGGTCAATCGGAAGAAATCACCCCAGCAAAACTTCCAAAAGCATGGGAGGAAAAAATCATTGCCACTGCCAAGCATCTTTATGATAAACTGGAACTTAAGGGGATTACTCGAAGTGAGTTTATTTTTCAAAATGATCTTCCCCATTTATTGGAGATCAATACAATTCCTGGCATGACCCACCAGAGTATTATTCCACAACAAGCACAAGCCGCAGGGATTCCGTTAAAGGAATTAATTCTTGATTTGATTAAAACTGGCTTGGCAAAAAAAATGTAAATTGGAGCATGAAACGCGCTATTTTTCCAGGTTCATTTGACCCCATCACTATGGGACATGTAGATATCATCAATCGTTCTCTCCCCCTTTTTGATGAATTAATCATTGCCATTGGTGTAAATTCAAGAAAAAAATACATGTTTAGCCTTGAACAGCGAAAAGCCTTTATTGAAAGTACATTTGCCAATGAACCAAAAATAAAAGTCGACAGCTATCAAGGGCTAACAGTTGATTATTGTGCACTTATTGAAGCCCATTTTATTATTCGAGGGTTGCGAAATCCTGCTGACTTTGAATTTGAAAAAACAATCACACAAGTCAATCGAAGACTTTCAAAAATTGAGACCGTGTTTTTATTGACCTCCTCCGACACCTCCTTTATCAGCAGTAGTATTGTTCGAGAAGTAATCCATTTTGGCGGCGATTACAGTTCTATGGTCCCGCCGGCGGTCAGATCATGAGGGTATATTTTCCCATAGCATTTGAATGTTTGCATAAGCATTTTTAAAGAGATCTGGGATCTCTTCATTTGCTTTCCATTCGGCCTTTTGAATCCCTTCGTTGGCCTGAGGAACAAGTGGAGAGAGATCATCGGTTGTCATGGCATACCAGTAGGTTTTTTTTAGACGATACTTGCCATTTCTATTGAAAATATGAAAGGTGTTAGGAAGTGCTTTAAGAATACGCACATTTTTCACTCCTGTTTCCTCTTCAACTTCGCGAATTGCTGCTTCTTGAACCGATTCATTTTTTTCTATCCGTCCCTTTGGGATATCCCATTTATTATTGCGGTAAATGAATAAATACTTTCCTGTTTGACTATGGCGAACAATTCCCCCGGCCGCCTCAATTAACTTGAACATGTCAAAAAACAACTGCCAAAGTTTTTCCTCTTTAGGATGGTAAAGATAAAGACAATCAACTTTCTTAGACTTTAAGGCTGAGGTAATGCTCGTCTTATGTGTGAACTTTAAAAAAAAAAGAGGAGAAGATTCTGTTTGCTCAATAAATTTAGTCGTTAAAATAAGGGGTTTTTGATTGAAAAATACTTTATACATTTGTGTATGATTTATAGTAAAGAAACAGCCGCCCAAACAGCAGAATTCCTCCTACAAATTAACGCAATAAAATTAAATCCTGAAACCCCCTTTACTTGGGCCAGTGGATGGAAATCTCCAATTTATTGTGATAATCGTCTGGCACTATCCTACCCTGAGGTGCGCGATTTTTTAGCGCATAACTTAGCCTTACAGGTAGAAGAATTATATGGTAAAAATATCACCATCGCTGGAGTGGCCACAGGAGCAATAGGTATTGGGATGCTTGTGGCACAAAAACTGGAAACCTCATTTATATATGTTCGCCCAGAACCTAAAAAGCACGGACGGCAAAATCAAATAGAAGGACATCCCCCCGAGGGAAAGCCTATTGTCGTTATCGAAGATTTGATCAGTACTGGGAAGAGCAGTTTAAACGCTGTTAAAGCATTAAAAGAATCTGGATTAAACGTTTTGGGAATGTTAGCCTTATTTTCCTATGGTTTTGAGGTCGCTAAAGCTAACTTTAGCTCCGCCAAGCTCAACCTTCATACACTAAGTGATTATGAACACTTGCTGGAGTATGCCAATGATCAAAATGCTATCACCGATGAACAACTCACAACGCTGACTGCATGGCGGAAAGATCCAAGTCAGTGGATGCCCTAGTACAACATTTCAATTTCCTTAAAATTATAATGTTGTCTTTGTCCGTTAGCCACAACACTTAATAATCCTGCCGAGGTAATTCCCTCAATAGTGGCTTCAAATTCTCTTCCATTGGCCTTGAAGCGCAAAGCTTTGTGATGACCGTAAAGTGCTTGAGTAAATTCTGCTCGGACTGAAGAATAGGACTTTGAAGAGGTCAATTCAACCTCCAATTGATTTAGCAAAACATCAAGGACATCCTCAAGTTTAAAATTTCTCCCTGAACACAAACACATTGATGATGCCTTGGGTAAATGTGAAAAATCATCTTGATTGACATTCAAACCAATCCCTACTATAGACCCATTAACCGCACTGCCTCGATAAATGTTTTCGATCAAGATGCCACATAACTTTCGGTTTTCTGACAAAATGTCGTTTGGCCATTTGATAGAAATTGCAGGAATATTGAATAAATTAAGGGTCCTTTTTATGGCTAAAGTAACCAAACAGTTCAGCTGAAAAGGATGTTCTATGGCAAGGTTTTTATGTCTTAAAAAAAACGAGAAAGTTAGATTTTTATTGGGTTGAGAGATCCATGTAGCCTCTCGCTGCCCCTTGCCTTTGGTTTGATTGAGAGCCCAAATACCTTCACCGTGCTGCAAATCTCCCTTTTGATAGTTGAGTTTTAGAGCAGAATTGGTAGATTCAATGGCATCAATTTTGTTTAAATGGAAATACGACATTGTATGTTATATGTCTCTAATAAAGTAATAAATTTGTGAAAACAAAAAACATTAATGACAAAACCCAAAAATGCTGCTGATAACCTAATCACCCAAATAATTTTGGGGATTGAGGAGGTGAAAGGATTAGATATAAAATTGTTAGACTTAAGAAAACTCGACAATACCGTTTGTGATTATTTTATAGTGTGCTCTGGCACCTCAAATACACATGTTTCTGCCATCGTACAATCTGTTCAAAAAATTGTCAGTAAGGCTCTTAAAGAAAAGCCCTACCACACAGAAGGTTTGGACAATGCAGAGTGGGTACTAATGGACTACATTAATGTCGTTACTCATGTGTTTCAAAAACATACACGAGAATTTTACAACATCGAAGAACTTTGGGGGGATGCTCAAACCACGCAAGTCGCATCAAACTATTAAAAAATGATAAACAAGAAAAAAGAAAATACACCGCGTTTTAATCCATACTGGCTTTATGGCATGGTAATCCTACTCTTACTCAGCCTTAGTTTTTTTGGAGAAGGCAGCTTACAATCAACTGGCAAAACAAATACGTCTGAATTTGAACGCTACCTCAACAATGGTGACATTGATAAGGTCGTTATTCAAAACGAAAAAATTGCACGTATTTTTCTAAAACCAGAAGCTCTAGAGAAATCAGAGCATCAGGCTATTCGCAAGAAAAATTTCTTAGGTCAGGTCAATACGCAAGGGCCACACTATGCCTTTGAATTTGGTGACCTTAAATTGTTTCAAGAAAAGCTAGAACGCGCCAAAACAAAAAACATTCAGTTCGACTATGAGTTTGTCACCATAGAAAATAAATTTTTTGATGTTATCATCAGCTTTCTTCCCATTATCGTCATTGTTTTGATATGGATCTTTATTATGCGTCGTATGTCTGGCAGTGCGGGCGGCGGAGCTGGAGGGCAAATTTTTAATATCGGAAAATCAAAAGCCAAACTTTTTGACGAAAAGACAGACATTAAAGTCACCTTTAAAGATGTAGCCGGTCTGGAAGGGGCAAAAGAAGAAGTTCAAGAAATTGTGGACTTTCTCAAAAACCCACAAAAATATACCGTTTTAGGGGGGAAAATTCCAAAAGGTGCTCTTTTGGTAGGCCAACCAGGAACAGGAAAAACCCTGCTGGCCAAAGCCGTTGCCGGAGAAGCAAAAGTCCCGTTCTTTTCGCTTTCAGGATCAGATTTTGTTGAAATGTTTGTTGGGGTGGGTGCCTCACGGGTTCGCGATTTGTTCAAACAAGCAAAAGATAAATCTCCCGCTATCATATTCATTGATGAAATCGACGCCATTGGAAGAGCACGAGGAAAGAGTAATATAACTGGTTCAAATGACGAGCGTGAAAACACCCTCAATCAACTGTTGACAGAGATGGATGGTTTTGGAACTAACACCAACGTAATTGTCTTGGCAGCCACTAACCGAGCAGACGTTTTAGACAAAGCCTTGATGCGTGCAGGACGCTTCGACCGTCAAATCTATGTTGATTTGCCCGATGTTCGTGAACGCAAAGAAATCTTTAAAGTTCATCTAAAGCCATTGAAAACGACCAAAACATTAGATATCGATTTTCTTTCAAAACAAACCCCAGGTTTCTCTGGTGCCGATATTGCGAACGTTTGTAATGAAGCCGCCTTAATCGCCGCAAGAAAGAATAAGAAATCGGTTGGGAAGCAAGACTTTTTAGACGCTGTCGATCGGATTGTTGGTGGTCTTGAGAAAAAAAATAAAATCATTACCCAAGAAGAGAAAAAAACCATTGCCTTTCATGAGGCAGGCCATGCCATGGTCAGTTGGTTCCTAGAGTTCGCAGCACCATTGGTTAAAGTGACCATTGTACCGCGAGGGCAATCGCTTGGTGCCGCATGGTATCTCCCTGAAGAACGTATGATTGTGCGAACAGAACAAATGCTTGATGAGATGTGCGCTACCCTAGGAGGTCGGGCTGCCGAAAAAATCGTCTTCAATAAAATTTCAACTGGGGCATTGAGTGACTTGGAAAAAGTAACTCGTCAAGCCAAAGCTATGGTCACTGTATACGGTTTAAACGATCAAATCGGCAATATTACCTACTACGATTCTACAGGGCAAACCGATTACAACTTCTCTAAACCCTATTCGGAAGAAACCGCGCAAACCATAGATAAAGAAATCTCTAAAATTATTGAAAAACAGTACGCAAGAGCCTGTAAACTAGTTAAGGAGAATAAAGATAAACTCACAGAATTGGCCAATCGACTCTTGGAAAAAGAAGTGATATTTAAAGATGACTTGATTAGTATTTTAGGCGAACGACCCTTTGATAAAAAGGACAACGTTCAAGAAAAAACTAAAAAAGTGAGTCCTAGAATAAAACCATCAACTCAAGTGTAACACAAGTGGGGTTTTTGGGTAAATTTTTCGGCAAAAAAAAAGAGGAAAAGGAAAGCCCTCAAAGCCAATATTTACCAGAAAAGAAAAGCCCAATTGAAATCGAATTTGCCGAAAATTTCACCAAGCGCGGAGGGAAATTCATCTATTGTGAAAATTCTGCCGCAACCGCACATTACTTTAAAGAAATTCTCCACGAAAACAATTGGACTCTAGAAGATATTGAAAGTGATAGCCCAATCCTTTCTTCATTTTTTAAACTAAATTCTTCTCAAAAATCTCCGCAAGCCTTGGCAATGCATTGCGAGTATTTAATTGCAAATAAAGGAGCAATCTTGGTATGCAATCGACAAATTAAAGAGAAGAAATTAAGTGAACTCTGTCAAAATTTGATTATCGTAGCCGATACTAGCGCCTTTAAAAGCGATGTAAGTGAGGCCATGACAGCCATCAATCACAAATACACAGAAAGCCGCCCATCAAATATCACAACACTAAACGCTTACGACCCTACTAAAGAAAACGATTTTCTATCCTATGGGGGTAATGCAAAACATTTATATTTGCTAGTTCAGGAAGTAAACGAATGAAAGATATAAAAATTAGGGCCATCTCTGGAGCATTATATGTCGCAGTGTTGGTCGGGACAATGTTCTATGCCCCCTTCGCTTTCTATCTCACCATTGCCGTGTTTTCAAGTTTAGCTTTATGGGAATTTCTCAGTCTAATTTCATTCAAGCATTTTATCTTTATATTGGTTCTGTTGGGCTTTATGCTTTCCCTCTATTTAGGTTTTGTGCCAAAAACAGGGAGAGATAGCCTCCTGATTTTGACCCTGATCGTAAATTGCTGGATAACTTTCCTGTGCTTATCTCAAAGCAATATTAACTTTGGAACCATCCAAAAAATGGGCATGACCTTGTTTTACCTAATCGGATCTTGTCTGTTTAT